>JALOQC010000580.1 GCA_025453555.1 Myxococcota bacterium
CGCGAAGAGCTTGCCGATCACCGCGACCACGATCAGCGCGAGCGCGAGGATCAAGGGCTGCGCGGACACGCCCGAGAGATCCACGAGCATGCCGGTCCGCACGAAGAAGATCGGCGCCATGAACGCGACGATCGGCGCGACGAGCGGCGCGAGGTCGTGCTTGCTGTGCTTGCCGAAGGGTTTGACGTGCACCTCGTCGAGGATGAGGCCCGCCGCGAACGCGCCGACGATCGGCGCGAGACCCGCGGCGGCGCTCACGCCCGCGAGCAACAAGCAGAGGCCGATCGCGACGGCGGCGAGCACACCGCCGCTGCGCAGGTGAGAGGCCAAGCGGAAGAGGCCCGGCATCACGAACGCGCCGAGCAGGAGCGCGCCGAGGAGGAAACCCGCCGCGAGGCCGCTGATGACCGCGAGCTGAGTGGCGTCGATCTCACCGCTCGCCGCGAGGCCCGCCACGACCGCGAGCACGATGAGGCCGAGCACGTCGTCGATGACCGCGGCGCCGAGGATGACGCGCGACTCGTCGCGGTTCATCGCGTTCAGACCCTGCAGCACGCGCGCGGTGATGCCGACCGAGGTCGCGCAGAGGGTGGCGCCGACGAAGAGGTGGAGCGAGGTCGCGCCGTCGGGGATGAGCAGGTAGGACGCGCCGAAGCCGAGCGCCATCGGCATCACGACGCCGATGATCGCGACGAGGCCCGACTGGGGCGCGACCTTCTTCATCTCGGTCAGCGTCGACTCGAGGCCCACCTCGAAGAGCAGGAGCACGACGCCGAAGTTCGCGAGGAACTCGACCGAGGGCATCGACGCCGCGGTCGCGAAGGTGTCGACGCCGAGCAGCGTGAGGTTGCCCAGCAGGATGCCCGCGCAGAGCTCGCCGAGCACGGCGGGCTGCTTGAGCCGCACCGCGAGCTCGCCGCCGGCCTTCGCCGCGAGGAGGATCGCCGCGAGCGTGAGCCACACCTCGGCGCCCGGTCCGTGCGCGTCGTCGCTCGCGTGCGCGGTGATCGGCATCGCGAGCGCGAGGAGCACGAGGAAGCCACGAAGGATGCGCGGACGGGGTCGGTTCATGGTCGGCCTCGGGCTGCGCGGCGTCGGGCTCTCATTCGCGATCTCTGCGAGATCACGCGAGAAAGTCGCCCGAAACGCGCGCCCGGCCGTTCTAGGGCGAGGGGCGAGGCGTCGCAAGCAAAAGCGGTCGTGCGCTTCGGCGGCTCGATAGCCGAGGGACCCCACGGTCTTGCAGACGAGCTCGCGCTTCGCGACACTGAAGCGCCATTCAGCGGACGGTGTCGTTCGCGCGGCGGGGTCAACCGCCGCAGACGAAGGAGCAGACGACGATGGAGCGCACGATCTTCCGGGAAGAGCACGAGAGCTTTCGCAAGGCGTTTCGGCAGTTCGTGCAGAAGGAGGTCGTGCCGCACCAGGAGCGTTGGCGACACGAGGGCTGCGTCGATCGCGAGGTGTGGCGGAATCGAGGAGCTCGCGAGGGTCTACGAGTCGGGCTTCGCGATGACGCTGCACAGCGACGTGATCGTCCCGTACCTGCACGAGTTCGGGAACGCGGCGCAGAAGGCGAAGTGGCTGCCGAAGTGCGCGAGCGGCGAGCTCGTGACCGCGATCGCGATGACGGAGCCGAGCACCGGCTCGGATCTCGCGGCGCTGCGCACCACGGCGCGGCGCGAGGGCGACGAGTACGTGCTCGACGGCGCGAAGACCTTCATCAGCAACGGCACGCTCTGCGATCTCTGCATCGTCGCGGCGAAGACCGGCGGGGAAGATCCGCACCGGAGCATCTCGCTCTTCGTGGTGGAGGCGGACCGGCCGGGGTTCGTCAAAGGCAAGAAGCTCGCGAAGATGGGCATGGCTTCGCAGGACACGTCGGAGCTCTTCTTCGAGGATTGTCGGATCCCGGCGTCGAACCTGCTCGGCCAGGAGGGGCTCGGCTTCTTCATGTTGATGCGCAAGCTCGCGCAGGAGCGCCTCGTGGTGGGCGTGGCGGCGCAGGCGGGCGCGGCGCAGGTGGTCGCGGACACCGTGCGCTACTGCAAGGAGCGCGAGGCGTTCGGTCGGCCGATCGCGAAGTTCCAGAACACGCAGTTCGAGCTCGTGGACTGCGCGACCGAGGTCGAGGTCGGGCAGGCGTTCCTCGATCGGCTGCTCGTCGATCACGTCGCCGGCAAGCACCTCGTGAAGGAGTGCTCGATGAGCAAGCTCTGGCACAGCGAGATGCTCGGGCGCGTGGTCGACCGCTGCCTGCAGCTCTTCGGTGGCTACGGCTACATGCTGGAGTACCCGGTGACGCGCGCGTACATGGACGCGCGCGTGCAGCGCATCTACGCGGGCACGAGCGAGATCATGAAGGTGATCATCGCCAAGCAGATGGGGCTGTAGGCGACACGACCGTGGATCGAAACCGGAGTCGTGCTCGTACACCGTGGTCGTGGTCGTGGACGTGGACGTGGACGGCGACGTGGGCGAGGCGGTGCGGCGAGCCGTGTCTCTTCACTGACGTCGCCGCGGCCGATCACGACCACGTCCACGACCACGTTCACGTTCACGACGCCGACGACGGACGACGTCGACGAGGTCGCTCGCAGATCACCCGCCCGCGAGCGCTCGCTTGGCCCGCAGGCTTCGCGCGCGCTCCGCGAAGGCCGCGAGACGACGCGAGCGTGGCAGCGACGCCACCGCGCTCGAGAGTGGCGCGGTGATTCGGCCGAGGTCGAGCGCGTTCGCGACGTCCATCGCCGCGCGCAGGCCGGTCTCGGCCGCGCCCTCCATGTAGCCCTGGAAGTCGAGCGAGGTGTGCTCGCCGCAGAAGTGCAGGCGTCCCTCGCGCTCGCCCTCCACGCCGTAGTAGGCCCACTGACCGGGCGCGTAGCAGGCGTAGCTGCCGAGCGCGGTCGGCACCGAGGGCCAGTGCATGCGCAGCACGTTGCCGTTGAAGGCGTCCTCGGTGCCGGGGAAGACCTCGTCGAGCAGCGGCAGCACGCGCTCCGCCAGGCTCTCGGGCGTGCCTTCGTTCGCCGCCTCGCCTGCGGTGCCGCCGAGGTAGTGCGTGAGGATGCCTTCGTCGCCCGCTTGGCCGCGCGACGTCTCCCAGAAGGTCTGCGCGCCGTTGTCCGCGAAGCCGGCTCCCCCCGCGACCGTCGCGCCCGGTAGCTCGGGCGGGTTCCGCCACGGCTTGTAGGTCGTTTGAAGCATCAGCTTCGCGTTGGTGCCGTAGCCGAGCGCGTCGATGATCGCGCGTTTGTCGGCCGAGAGCGGGACCTCGATCGCGACGTCGCGCAGGACCGTGAAGGGCAGGGTGACGATCACGTGATCGTAGTCTTCCTCGACGGTGCCGCTCGGGCCCTCCGCGACCACGCGGACGGCGGCACCTTCGCGGATCGCGGTCACGCGGTGGCGCAGGCGCACGCGGTCGCCGAGCTCGGCCGCGAGCGCTTCGGCGACCGCCGAGCTGCCCTCGTGGATGTGGTAGCGCTCGTCGGAGACGCCGAAGACCTTGAAGTGCTCGGTGTCGTCGAAGCCGATGAGGTAGACCATGTTGAGCACGGACTGCTCGTTCGTCTCGCGGCCGTACTCGCCGACGTAGGCGACGTCGAGCAGCGAGCGGAGCGTCTCGTCGGCGACGTTCTCGGCGAGCCAGTCGCGCAGCGAGATCGCGTCGAGGCGCGCGTACTCGTCGTCGTCGTTCTCCGCCGCTTCGAAGGCGGCTGCGAGCAAGGGCGCGACCGGCTCCCAGGCGGCGAGGATCTCTTCTTCGGGGACCACGCGGCCTCCGAAGTAGAAGGTCTCTGCGCGCACGCCCTCCGGCTCTTGGAGATCGTCGAGCGTCAATCCGAATTCTTCGGCGAGCGCCTGCATCGTCAGATGACCGGAGTCGACGAGCTCTCCCCCGAGCTCTGCGATCTGACCGGCGTCGAGCATGCCGCGTGCGGTGAAGGTCCGACCGCCCGCGCGGTCGGATGCTTCGTACACGTCGACCGGCACGCCGAGCTGCGCGAGCCGATACGCGGCGTGCAGGCCCGCGACGCCCGCTCCGAGCACGGCCACGCGCGCGTTCGCGGGGTCGCCGCCGCCGTCGCCGCACGCGGAGAGCGCGCTCAGCAGAGGTGTCGCCGCGAGCACGCCTGCGCCGCGCAGGACGTCGCGGCGGTGCATGCGGTCGCGTCCGGCGAGCTCGGTGACGGGGACGCCTTCCCTCGGGGTCNNNTTTGGCAAAGACCCCCTCCACTGGGCCGAGCCCAGCGGAGCCTCCCCCAAAACCCGTTCCGCGTGGGCGCGGAGCGCGAGGCGTGCGTGGTGACGAAGGCGAGCGAAGAGCGTGCTGCGAGCCATGGGGATCCCCTCCTGGGATCGGGCGGCGCGGGGCGTGGCCCGATCGGCGGCGGAGCATCGCAGAGCGCGCGCGAGGCGGGAAGATTCGGCAGCGACGGGTCCAGAATGGACGGTTGCGCTTCGAGCTCGGCTTGGAGGTCGCCATCGAGCGCGCCTGCCGCCGTCGGCTTCGAGCTCGGGTCCGCGTGCGAGGCCGTCGACTATGCGGCCTCGAGCTGATCGAAGAGCGCGCGCAGCTCGGGTCGATCGCGGAGCGGCGTCGTGATCTTCGAGGCGAGCCAGAGCACACGCATCTCTTCTTCGCGGCGCTCACCGCCCAGCTTCGCGAGCCGCGCGCGGCTCTTCTTCGCGCGCTCGTCGAGATCGGTCTCCACCTTCGCGAGGCCCTGCCGCAGCGCCTCCACCTGGAAGCCGAAGTCGCGCTCGCGCTCTTCCGCGAGGACCTGCTCACGGCGCAGTCGGTCGATGCCGTGCTGCGCGGTGGTCCACTCTTCGAGGGCAGCGAGCGTGCGGCGTGCGGCGGAGACGTCGGCGTCGGTCGGGGTGGCGCCGGGAGCTCGCACGCGGGCGAGGGCCGCGTCGGCGTCGCGGAAACGGGCGTGCGCTTCGGCGGCTTCGGTCGTCGCGGTCGACAGCGCTTCGGCGACGCGTCGCGCTTCGTTGCGCGCGGCCGAGAGGTCGACTCCGAGCACGTGCACCGCGTGTCCGAGGCGCTCGCGCCGCGCGCCGACCTCGGACTCCAACCCTTCGAGCTCGCGCTGCGCTGCCATCGCGTCGGTGCGAAGCGCGCGCAGACGTCCGAGCGCGGCGCGCATGGCGGCGAGGTGCTCTTCGAGGTCGGACGGCGGGTCGCCGGCGGGGTAGGCGCGCGTGAGCATCGCTTCGAAGATCGGCAGGCGACCCTCCCAGCGATCGAGGGTGACGACGGTGCGCGGGAGGGACGACGTGCGCGTCGTCATGTGCCGCGGAGGCGCCGCGACGTGGCTCGACGCGAGCAGGCTCAGCCGCCGCGCGACGTCGTGTGCGTCGACCGGGCGCTCCTCGGGCTTCTTCGCGAGCAGCTCGGCCACGAGATCTTCGAGCGCTGGCGGGACGCTCTGCACCTTCGTGCTCAACCGTGCGGGCACGTCCTCGAGGTGCGCGAGCACGAAGCCCGCGACGTTGTTCGAGTCGAAGGGCAGCGCGCCGACGAGCATCTCGTAGAGCACGATGCCGAGCGCGTAGAGATCGGCGGCTGGCGTGACGTTGTCCTGCTTGAAGCGTTCGGGCGCCATGTACGGCGGCGTGCCGACGATCTGACCCATCACCGTGAGGCGATCCTCGCGCCGCACGCGCGCGAGCCCGAAGTCCACGATCTTCACGAGCTGGGTGCCGTTCGGCTGGGGCACCACGAAGACGTTCTCGGGTTTGAGATCGCGGTGTACGACGCCGAGGTCGTGCGCGCGCGCGAGGCCTTCGGCCATCTGGCGGCCGAGCTCGATGACCTCGGCCACGGGTATCGGCGTGTTCATCAGATCGCGCAGGCTCGAGCCGTGGAGGAGCTCCATCACGAGGTAGGGCTCGCCGGTCGGCGTCTCGCCGAAGTCGTAGATCTCGACGACGTTCGGGTGACTGATCGCGGCGGCGCTGCGAGCTTCGCGACGAAGACGCTCGCGCAGCGTCGAGTCCTTGCTGAGCTCGGGGTGCAGGATCTTCACCGCGCAGGGGCGCTCGACGAGGTTGTGCCGCGCACGGTAGACGGTCGCCATGCCGCCTTCCCCGAGGACGTCCTCGAGCACGTAGCGCCCTCCGAGCACCATGCCGACGCGCGGGTCGCGCACCTCTTCGAGCTCGGCGCCGTCGACCAAGCAGCGCGTCTCGTCTTCGTGGTAGTGCAGGTGACAGCGGGGGCAGATGCGCAAGGTGCGCGGATCGTACGCCGAGCCGCGGCGGACCACGAGGGGCCGCGCGTGAGCGCCGGCACGAACCAGCCCGACGATTCCACTTCGAACCGCTGCGCGCCGTCCGATAGGGCGGCTAGCGGTGATCGGCCATCGGCATCTTCACGGCTCAGCGGCAGGTCGTGGGGAGCACGTTCTGCCGATACTGCCCCTCGTAGTTGCCGGGCGGGCCGTACTGGCAGACCCAGACGTCGAGGCCGTTGCACGTGGCCTGACCGCAGCCCAGCTCCGTGGAGCCGACCCACACGAGCTGGGTGAAGTGGCCCGTCTCCATCGAGAAGCCGCCGTTCGTGAAGTCGAAGTCGGCCACCTCGCGGTACCACATCTGCGCCACGCCTTCGGCGTCGAGATGACCCGCGTAGCCGGCCGCGAGGTTCTCTCCGTAGCTGCCGCTGCTGTGCTCCAGTCCGCACCCGCGCTGCGCGAGCTCGTCCGCCCATGCCTGCGCGCTCGACGCGATGCGCTCCGACCAGCGCATCGGCGGTGCGCAGTGCATCGCGCGGAGTCGGTTGTGCGCGGCGAGGATGGGGCGCGGCGGCGGAGTGGGCGCGTTCGATTCTGCGCCCGCGCTCGGAGGCGGTGTCGAGCTCGACGAAGCGGGCGGCTCCGAGGACGCGGTCGATGCGCATGCGAGCGCGACGAGGGACACGAGCGCGACGAACGACAGACGCTTCATCGGCGAATCATCGCCGCGCGTCGGTCGGGCGTCCACGGCTTCGGGATCATTCGAGCGCGGCGCGCACCACCGCGTCGAAGAGCGCCTGCGGGAACACTCGCCCGATCAAGCGGTCGCGGGTCTGCAGCGCGGCGAGGCGCCACTCGGTCTCGTGCGCGGTGGTGTCGACCGCGGTCATGCGCTGCGCGATCACCCCGAGCGCGCGCTCGTCCTCGCGTCGGATCGCGCGCGCCACGAGCTGGTGTCCGCGGCGCGAAGTCTCCAGCACGATCGCGCGGTCCTCGGGCCGCAGCGCGTCGAGGCGTTCCTTTCGGATCACCGTCGCGCCGATCAGGATGCCCGCGCTGTCGCGCGAGTAGAAGCGGAGCCGCGTGTGCCATTGGAGCGCGACCGCGGCGAGCGCGGAGGCGGGCACGGTGTCGACCATGCCGGTCTGCAGCGCGGGATAGACCTCGGGGATTCCGAGGCGACGCGGCTGCGCGCCGACCACGCTCAGGAACTCGCTGAAGATCGCGTCCTCGCGCGGCGCCCACGGTCGCGCGCGTCGCAGGTCCGCGGGGCGCTCGATGCGGTGCGTGGAGAAGAGCCGTCCTTTGCCGACGTCGCCCCAGCCGAGCAGCGTGAGGCCCGCGCGATCGAGCTCGCGCTCGAAGCGCGGTGACATGCGGCGGCGTACACGATCGAGGGTCTCGTAGTCGTCGAAGATGCCGGGGAGTCCGAGCACGAGCACCGGACGCACGACCTGCGAGAGGCCGGTCGAGGTGAGCGCGGCGCCGTCGAGCTGCCCGGTGCTCATCTTGTCGAGGTAGTCGGACTCTTGGCCGCCTTGGCTGCCGCCGGGATAGAGCCGCAGACCCACGCGTCCCTCGGTGCGTTGGCGAAGCTCGCGATCCCACGCGCGGAAGACCTGCATCCACGGGGAGCCGTCGGGTGCGACGGTCGCGATGCGGAGCTCGACGGTCTGCACGCTCGACGGCTGGGCATCGACACTCGCGAAGGACGGCGCGAACAGCACGAGCGCGACGAAGAGACGACGCATCGCCACAGCGTAGAACCTTCCGCGACTTCGTGCGTCGGGGGTTGAGCGCATCCCCTCACGGGCGGTGACGGGATGTGCGGAGGAGCTCATGGTGGAACGAGTTGCGTCTCTCGCGACGCCGAGGCCGCGCTGCGTCTTGGGGTCGAGTCTGTGTCTGTTGTGGCTCGCGTGCGGAGGCGCGGACGCGCCGCCGGTGCGCACGATCGCGAACGACGAGCCGAGCCCGAACACGATCACCACCGGCACCGCGGAGGTGGTGCCGGGAACCGCCACGACCGCGCGTGCGATCCCGAGCGGGCCCCCCGCGCTCACGATCGGGGAGGACGTGACGGAGCTCGTGAAGGGTTGGAACGAGCCGACGAAACGTCCACCGCCGAGTGTGTTTCGCGCGATCCCCACGCACCCGATCGGGACCGCACCTTCGCGCGGAGGTCACGGTGGCGAAGCGCCCGCGCGCGTCGAGCGTTTCGAAGGCGGCTTTCGCGCGCGCCTGCCGAGCCGCGCGCCGGTGGTGACGCCGACCGTGTACCGCGATCTCGTGATCGCGAGCGGAGGGTTTCGCAGTCGCGCGCTCTACGCCTTCCACGCGCGCACCGGCGAGCCCGCGTGGGCGATCGGGCTCGGCGACGACGGACCTTCGACGCCCGCGTGCGAAGACGGCGTGTGTGTCTTCAACACCGAGTCGTGCACGCTCTTCGCGGTCGACGCGGAGAACGGCGCGCTGAAGTGGAGCTGGTACATCGGCGATCCGCTGATGGCCGCGCCCGCGATCGCGAACGGCCGACCTGCAGACGGGCGCGCTGCGTTGGACGCGTTGGGTGGACGCGGAGGTGATCAGCGCGCCCGTCGTCTACGAAGGGCGCGTGTACGCGGCGACCTTCGGCGGGATGATGATCGCGTTCGACGCCGCGAGCGGCGACGTGATCGAGGCGCGACGCGCGCAGGCGACCGCGGCGCCGACGATCGTGGACGGCGCGCTCTACTTCTCGCGACGCGAGGACGAAGGGAACGAGTCCTTCGAGCGCATCGTGCGCAGCGCGCTCGACGATGAAGGCGCCGCGCAGACCGAGCGACGTCCCACGCAGGGCAAGCCGAACGATCCGCCGGCCGCGCAGACCGCGCGACGACGAGCGCGTTACCTCCGCACCGACTTTCAGGATTCGACCGTGTACGCGACCGAGTCGCAGGCTCACGACGCGGCGAACGGCTTCTCGGCGGGTGCGCCCGCGGCCGCGAACGCCGGCGTCGCGCGCAGCCTGATCGGTCGCGGCACCGTGCAGGGCCTGCAGGAGTTCCAGGGCTCGTGGGTGCTCGGCTTCGGCGACGCGAACCTCGTCACGATGGGCGACGCGCTCGTGGCCTACGACCGCGCGAGCGGGCGCGAGCGTTGGGTCGTCTCGCTGCCGGGCGATCTCGCGCGTTCGGGCGGCGCGCTCGGAGCTCCACCCGCCGCTGCCGGCGAGCACGTGGTGGTGCCGACGCTGAGCGGCGAGGTGTTGGTGGTCACGCGCGGCGGCGAGGTCGCGCGGCGTCTGCAGGCAGGCGCGCCATTGCGCACGCAGGCGGTGGTGCACGAGGGTTGGATCTACGTGGGCACGAGCGACGGACAGCTCGTGGGGCTCGACACCGGCGACGCGTCGCTCACCGGCTGGAGCACGTGGGCGGGCGGCTCGGCGCGGACTGGGCACGGGAGGTGAGCGCGAATCGTCCTCGAGGACCGGGCGATCTGCGTGGTGCTCAGCGCATCAGCTCGCTTCTGCGCGCGCGCCACACGAAGCCGTCGAGCACGTAGTGGGTGGCTTGCGGCAGCGCGAGCAGCGGCACCAAGAGCGCGAGCGCGGTGCTCGCGAGGGGCGCGCTCGCGCCGAAGAGCCAGCTCCGCTCGTGCCACACGAGGCGATCCCAGAAGAGCTCCTCCACGAACGCGAGCGCGACCACGAGCCCCACGAAGACCAGCGGGCCCGCGCGCACCACGCGCGCGAGCATGGAGCTCGGACGTCTCTCCGCGCGCACGCGCGCGTAGCGGTGCGTGAGGACGAAGTAGGGGACGGCGTGCACGATCACGTTGGTGACCGTGAACGCGAAGTCGCCGTCGAGGAGCACGATGCCGACGAGCCAGGTCGTGGTGGTGGTCGCG
>JALOQC010000581.1 GCA_025453555.1 Myxococcota bacterium
TACCGCGAGACGAAGGCGCGCTTCGAAGAGGCGTTCGAGAAGCGCTACGTCGCGTGGTTGCTCGAGCACCACCAGGGCAACATCTCGGCCGCCGCGCGGTCGGTCGAGATGGACCGGAAGTACCTGCACAAGCTCGCGAAGAAACACGGCGTGCACCCGAGCGGCGGCGAGGACGACTGACGCCGTGACGTCGTCCAACCGAGAGAATCGGATCTGAGCCTTCTCGGTTGATGGGCCGCGCTGCGGGCCACCGCAACAGAGACCGTGGCCGAGGCCGAGACGGTGCTACGCACCACCGAAATCGAGGGATCCCGCATGCTTCAAGACGAGCAGCTCCCGCTCGACCGCGCGCTCGCGCAGGCGGTCATCGCCTCGATTCCCGAGGCCTGGTCCGACCTCGAGCTCCGCGCGACGAAGAGCTCCGTCTCCCTCGTGCGCGGCGGCGCGGTCGCGTGGGCCACCGGCGACGTGAAGAACGCCGTCGCGGCGCTCTTCGCCCTCTTCGAGCGTCACGGCCACCCGCTCGCGGGATTCACGTACCGCTTCACCCGCCACGACGACGGCGGTTGGTCCTTCGTGGGCGAGTACGCCTACGCGTGATCGATCAGGTGCGACCGCAACGGGCGAAGCACGACATGCGTGCGTGACGGACCGGTTATGCTTCTGCGCTCAGGGGGAAGGTTCCGACTCCCCGCTTCGTAGGAGCTGGTATGCGCGCACTCCGTCTCTGCCTGGTCGCTCTCGCTCTCGGTCTCGGCGCGTGTGGCGCCGCGTACGTCGAGGAGCCGATGGAGACCGAGGTGGTCCTGGTTCAGCAACCGCAGCAACAGCAGGTGATCGTCGCCGATCCGAACGATCCCTTCGCGGTGCCCCCACAGCAGCAGCCACAGCCACAGGTCGTGCAGCAGCCGGGTCCGCAGGTCGTGCAGGTGCAACCGCAGCCGCAGCCGCAGATCGTGCAGGTCCACCAGCCGCAGCCGCAGGGCCCGCGCATCGTGTCGGGCCCGCAGCCGCAGCCGCAGAACACCGCCTGCACCAACACCTGCCGCTACGCGAACGACCGCGAGTGCGACGACGGACGTCCGGGTGCCCACACCTCGCTCTGCGCCTACGGGACCGACTGCAACGACTGCGGCGCGGTGGGTGTGCAGCCGATGCCGCAGTCCGGCTGCACCAACACCTGCCGCCACGCGAACGACCGCGAGTGCGACGACGGACGCCCGGGCGCGCACACCTCGCTCTGCGCGTACGGCAGCGACTGCAACGACTGCGGGCCGGGCTGACCAGCAAAGAGAGACTCGCCCGATCCACCGAGGCCGTTCCGCGCGACTCGGCGAGGGCCGACGGTTCGGGCCGATGCCGCTCACGCCTCGGGCGTACGGAGGCGAAGGCGCAAGAACGCTTCGTGGTTCCCTTTGGGACCCTTGATCGCGGCGTCGGCGCGGGCGAGCTCTTCGAAGCCGAGCTCGGTCGCGGCGCGCGAGACGGTGTCGATCGCGTCGAGGCGCGCTTCTGCGTCGCGCACCACACCGCCTTTGCCGAGCCGGTCGCGGCCGACCTCGAACTGCGGCTTCACCATCGCGACCACCTCGCCCTCGGGGCGCAAGATCGCCTTGGCCGCCGGCAAGAGCTTCGACAGGGAGATGAAGCTGGCGTCGATCACGACGAGATCGATCGGCTCCGGGAGCGCGCCCGCTTCGAGGTGTCGCGCGTTGGTTCGCTCCATCACGACCACCCGCGGGTCGGAGCGGAGCTTGGGGTGGAGCTGCCCGTAGCCGACGTCGATCGCGTACACCCGCGTCGCGCCGCGTTGGAGCAGGCAGTCCGTGAAGCCCCCGGTCGAGGCGCCGAAGTCCGCCGCGACGAGCCCCTCGGGATCGACCGCGAACGCGTCCAGCGCCCCCTCCAGCTTCAGACCGCCACGCGAGACGTACGGGAGCTCCTCACCCCGCACCTCGAGCTCTGCCTCGTCGTCGAGGCGGTCGCCCGCCTTCTCCACCCGGCGCTCCCCCGAGAAGACCTTGCCCGCGAGCACGAGCGCCTGTGCCCGCGCCCGCGTCGGCGCGAGCCCTCGCTCCACGAGGAGCACGTCGACGCGGGTCTTGGGCATGGAAGGCTCCAGATACGTCGACCGCGGAAAACCAAAGGGTTTCCGGTTCCTACACGCGTATCGCGCGCGAGCATGAGGTGTCGCGTGCGATACGCAGTCGGTCGGAACGCGGTCGGATCTCGATCAGCAGGTGGTCAGAACGGGATGTCGTCCTCGCCGAAGTCGTCGGCCGGGAAGTCGTCGTAGCCGCCACCGCCGCCGCCGCCGCCGCCGGGAGCACCCCCGCCGCCGCCGCTGCGACCGCCGCCACCGCCGCCGCCGAAGTCGCCGTAGTCGTCGCGGGCTCGGCGCCCACCGCCGCCGCCGCCACCGCCACCGCCGCCACCGCCGCCGCCGCCGCCGCCGCCCCCGAGCAGGGTGATGTCGGCGTCGAGGATCTCGACCGAGAAGCCCTTGGTCCCGTCGTTCCGCTCGAACTCACGGACGTTCAGCGCGCCGGAGATGCCGACGCGATCGCCCTTGGCGAGCGAGCGCTGGAGCGCCTCGGCGCGGCGTCCGAAGAGCGACGCGCGACACCACGTGGTCAGGGTCACCCACTCCTCGCCGCGCTTGGTCCGCGCGTCGATCGCGATGCGGAGCTCGAGCACCGAGAGGCCCGAGCGGGTGGTCTTCATCTCCGGGTCGGCCCCGAGTCGGCCGATGGCGCACAGCTTGTTCATGTCTCTTCCTCCTCCGCGCCCCGGGCGGCCCCACGGGCTCGAAGCATCGAGCGCAGGGGAGCTCATACAGGGCCCCGAGCGGCCTCACGCGCCGTCGTTCACGGTCGCGGGAAGGGCTCGGAGCATCGGGTCGGGTCGCGACGATCGGCGTTCCGATCGAATGTCGCGGACCGTATCACCGGCCTGCGACACCGGCGAGGGCCTCCGTTGGCTCGAACGTCGAAGCCGTCGGGCTGCCGACTCGGAGGCCCGAACGTCGAGGGTCTCGCGACTCGCACGTACGAACCGGGATCCGGAACGTCGAGGCAGACTCGCCGGGCTCCGTCGGCTCGAACGTCGAGGCCTCCGCGCTTCGTGGGTTCGAGCGTACGCTCGTCCGCGATGCGTCGACTCCTCCTCACGCGTGGTCCTCAGGGCGCGGGCAAGAGCTCGTTCTTGCGCGAGCTCGGCGTCGGGCCGTGGTCGCTCTCCGCCGATCAGCTCCGCGAGGCGTACGCGGGTCCGCTCCTGCGCGTCGACGGACGCTTCGGGGTGCCCCAAGTCCACGACGCCGTGGTGTGGCCGACGCTCTTCGCGATCGTCGAGCGGCGCATGGAGCGCGGCGAGCTGCTCGCGATCGACGCCACCCACCGCGACGCCGCGAGCCTCGCGCCCTACCTGGCGCTCGCGTCCGCGCATCGGTACCGCGTGCTCTGCGTCGACTTCTCGACGATGCCGCTCGAGCGCTGCCTCGCGCAGAACGCGGCGCGGCCCGAACCATTCTCGATTCCGGAGGATGTCGTGCG
>JALOQC010000582.1 GCA_025453555.1 Myxococcota bacterium
GCGCGAGAGCGCGCGCGAGAAGCGACGTGAGCGCGCACGTGAGCTCGCCGAGCACGAAGACCTCGAGCGCACGCTCGAAGACGAAGCGCGCCGCGTGCGGGTGATCGACGTCGAGCCGCCGAAGAAGCTCCTGAAGCCGAACGTCGACGAGACACCGGAGCCGAAGAACATCGTGCGCCGCGGTCTCGACGACGCGCGCGTCACCAAGACCGAAGGTCAGCGCGTCATCGTGCTGCGCACGCGCGACGCGGAAGCGGGGAAGAAGTCGAAGCGCCGACGACGCGGTCGCCGCGGACGTGGAGCTAGCGACCCACCTGCGTGAGCGTAGAGCGCCCGACGCGGCGATGCGCGGCCCGGAACCAGCCCGAGCCGCGCATCGGTGCGTCCGTCGCGCGGATTGATTCCGGAATCACGCACAGATTCCAGCGCGATCAAACGCGATTCTCGGAAGAGCCTCCGCGACGTGCCGCGCGACCGGCGCGGCGCCGCGCGACCGGAGAGTCATCCCCCGCGTACCTCGTACGGTGGACGGATCACGGTGGACGGAGCGCTTGGAGGAGATTCCAGCGCGATCAAACGCGCATCTCCTGGACCCGACCGTGGAGCCCTGCTGAAGCGGCGCGGGGTCCACCCCCGAGTACCTCGTACGGTAGAACTTGTCTCCGCGATCGACGGGTTCGATATGCTGTCCCCATGCGCCCCCTCGGACTGCTCGTCGCCCTACTCGTCTTCGTTCTTCGCGCGGAGCCCGTCGATGCCTGCGCCGCGTTCGGCCCTGCCGGTCCCGTCACCATCGCGGGCGAGGAGGCCTTGATCGTCTTCGACGCCGCTCGTGGCCGCCAACACTTTGTTCGCACCGCCGCCTTCGATGGCGCGCCATCGGACTTCGGATTCCTGGTGCCGAGTCCGAGCCAGCCCGAGCTGGCCGAGGCACCGGCGGAGGTCTTTCGTGAGTTGTTCGCGATCTACCGACGGCCGGAGAGTCGGCGCAGTCGGGGGGCCCTTCGCGCGGCAGGCGGCGGGTCCGAAGGTGAAGTGGAAGTGGTGGCGCGCGAGCTCGTCGCGGGGCTCGACGCGACGGTGTTGCGCGCCACGGATGCCGACGCGCTGCGGGCTTGGCTGCAGCGAAATGGGTACCCGAGCAGCGAGCCCCTGCGGGCTTGGCTCACGCCGTACGTGACGAAAGGCTGGTACGTCACCGCGTTCAAGCTCGCCCCCGGTTCTCGTCGTGGGTTCGCCACACGCGCGGTGCGGATGAGCTTCGACACCCGCTTGCCGTTCTATCCGTATGCGGAGCCTGCGGTCGAAGGTCGACGCGGCCGACCCTTTCGAGTCAGCGTCGTCGCTCCGTGGCGGGTCGATGCGCGGCTCGGTCACCGACGCTGGAGCACGGCGGTGGCGTTCGCGGACCGACCCGGCGACCGGCTCGTTTCCGCGCTCCGGGACGCGGTTCCCTCAGAGGCGTTCGACGCGAGCTCGTGGCTGACGGTCTTCGACGAGCCGCGGTCGATTCGCCCGGATCGAGATCTCTTCTTCGCCCGATCTGACGAGTCGAGCACGGTCGCCTCGACGATTCGGCGTCGGCTCGACGTACGCACGGTGTCCGCCTCCGACGAGGGAAGCGGCATCGGAACCCTCCCGGACGTGCGCCTCTGATTCACCGGTCGGTCCACGGCGCGCGGCCCGCAGGCGGCCCGGAACCAGCCCGAGCCGCGCATCGGTGCGTCCGTCGTGCGACATAGTTCCGGATTCACGCGGAGATTCCAGCGGCGTCAAACTCATCCCCCACCTACCTCGTACGGTGGACTCGGTCGCCATCTACTCACGCTCGAAAAGGCCCCACGGTTCGATGGTTCGGTCGTTTGAAGGCGACGCTTTTCGGCAATCTGTCCGTTGGGATACGCTCGGTCCGGTGGAGCGGTGAGTCCTGATGCCTACTCGATCGGTTCGATGTCCCACGTGTGGCGCTGGTCTCGAGGGGACCCAAGGGCAGACTCTCGCCGTCTGCCGTTTCTGCCGGACGGAAGTGCGCCTGACGCTCACGCCGATCGATGGGATGACACGCGCCCTCGAGAAGAAAGCGGAAGTGGAGTCGCGAATGAACGCGCTCATGGAGCGGTACGCCGCGAGCCTCGTGACCGACGTACGTCGAGCGCTCCTCTACTACGAAGCGTTTACCTACCTGGTACTTTGGACCTCCCACGAGGTGGAAGACCTCGCCGAGCTGGAGGCGATGGCTTCACCCCTGATGAAAGAGGCGGCGCGACAGTTGAAGACGACCTACGTCGCGCCAGTCGACCGCGGGGAGACCGTCACGTTTGCTTCGGTCGACGCACTCCTGTCCTGAAGAGGTCCTCTCTAGCGCGGCCCGATGGTTTCGCGGACGCGATGCCCGAGGTGATTCCGGAATCACGCGGATATTCAAGCGTGATCAATCACAGTTCTCGCAAGACCCTCCGCGACGCGCCCTGCGAGCGTCGTCGCCAACGGAGGGTCGAACACCGCCTACCTCTTACGGTGGACTCGAGCGAATGCGTCGCGCGCACACGCCTCGATCATCGCAATCCCAGCAGTCGCAGTGCGCTGATCGCGCCGTACTTCGGCCCATCGAACTCGCTCTGTGCGAGCGCCTCGAGCCGCGGCGCGGCGATCCGTGCCGACGGCCCAAGGCGTCCGAGTGCGTACGTCGCCCAGTAACGCACCTCCGGTCGTGGCGCGTCCAGCCAGGCGACGAAGTCCGGCACGAGGGATTCTGCGTCCACACCGGCGTCGCCAGCGGCCTCCGCGATCGCGATGACCAACTCGAGCGGTAGGTCCATCTTCATCGTGCGCGACACCACAGCAAACACGGCGGCTCCGTCGTTCTCCCGCTGAGCGACGGCGAACCCCACACCGCGCGCGCGCAGCTGGACGTCCGCCTGCGGGTCTTCGAACGCAGCGAGCATGCCTGCGCGTTCCTGTTCGAGGGGGTCGCCCGCGAGATCCTCGATCGGCTCGGACATGAACGGGCTCGTATCACATCCCCTCAGCCTCGTTCGGAGGACGCTGCTGCCGAAGGGCGGTAATCGCCCGCCTTCCCCGTACCGTGGACGGTTTTGTATCACATCCCCTCAGCCTCGTTCGGAGGACGCTGCTGCCGAAGGGCGGTAATCGCCCGCCTTCCCCGTACCGTGGACGGTTGCGCTGCGGTGTCATACCCCAACTCCCTCGTGCGGGTGGACTCGACTCCAACGGAGTACCTGGCCGACCCGCCGGAGATCGAGATGGACGAGGGTTGATTCGATCGGTGTGCACGGCAGCGACGGCCTGGGCGATAACCGATCCGTGGGCGACGCCTCGAGGTGGCGGCCGCCACTAGTTCGCCGCCAATCCGCCGCCGCCCGTCACGTAGGGCTACGAAATCATTGAACCCGGGTCCCGGTACGAAAGGTGATTTGAGCGGCGGCGGTGCATCCGCGGCTCATCACCGAGAACGCGTGCGTCGCGATCACGCGGCGGACGAGCTTTCGCAAGGCGTTCCTCGCGCCTTGGGC
>JALOQC010000583.1 GCA_025453555.1 Myxococcota bacterium
GCTCGTCGCTTGCGGAAGCGAGACGCCGGTGCCCGATTATCCGTTCCCGGTGAGCCCGCCGCTCGAGGAGACCGACCTCGCGATGTACGTCGAGGACACCGCCGGCGAAGAAGAAGAGGTCGTCGAAGAAGAAGAGTGGGACGACGGCATGGACGACGCGGCGGAAGAGACGCCGGCGCCCGAGCCCGCTCCTGCCGCCGAGCCCGCACCCGCGGCCGAGGCGGCGCCCGCCGCGGAGCCCGCGCCCACGCCTGCGCGTCGCCGCGCTCGCTGAATGCGGTCTGGAGCCGAGGTCGTCGTCGTCGGATCCGGCGCGGCCGGCGCCGTGATCGCCGCGCGCGCGTCGGAAGACGAAGCCCGCGACGTGCTCTTGCTCGAAGCCGGTCCGGACCTGCCACCCGACGCGCCCTTGCCAGCGGACGTGCGCGACGGGACACGCAACTCCTATCGCGCTCACGACTGGCGCTACCGGCATCGTCCCGTCGATCGCCCGATCGAACATCTCTTCCCGCGTGGCCGCGTGCTCGGCGGCTCGACCGCGGTGAACACGTGCATCGCGATCCGCGGTGAGGCGTACGACTTCGACGAGTGGGAGCTCGACGACTGGCGCTTCGAACGGTGTCTGCCCGCGTTTCGTCGGCTCGAGCGCGATCTCGACTTCGGCCACGAGCCTTGGCACGGCGACGACGGACCGATCGCGCTGCGTCGCCATCCGCCCCACGAGCTCACGACCTGGCAGGCCGCGTTCCTCGAAGCCTGCGCGAGCCTCGGCTTTCCACGCACCGAGGATCACAACCGCCCTGGCAGCACGGGCTACGGCCCGCACGCGATGAACAAGATCGACGGCGTGCGGCAGAACGTCGCGCGCGGCTACCTCGACCTCGCGCGACGTCGGCCGAGCCTGCGCGTGACGACGGGCGCCCACGTGCGGCGGGTGCTCTTCCGCGACAAACGGGTGATCGGCGTGGAGATCGAACGTCCGCGGCTGACCCCGCGGACCAGTGACGATCGCGGCGGTGAGATCTCCGTCGTGTCGACCTCGCGCGTGGTGCTGAGCGCGGGTGCGATCGCGACGCCGGGCATCCTCCTGCGCAGCGGCGTGGGCCCACGCGACGAGGTCGCGCGTCTCGGCGTGGAGCTCGTGGCGGACGTGCCGGCGGTGGGCGCGAAGCTGCTCGATCACCCGGGCTGCGCGGTCTTCTTCTCGCCGCGACCGGGCGTGTGCGACGTCCGCGATCCGCTCATCCAGACCGCCCTCCGCTTCACCTCGCGCGCCAACGGCCAGCTCAACGATCTGCAGGTCCAGGCGGGCTCGCTCGTCCCCTTTCCTTCGGGCCTCGAGGTCCCGATGGTCAGCCTGATGTTCCAAGTCGGAAAGACGCGCGGCCACGGCACGCTGCGTTTCCCGAGCGCCGATCCGCACGCGTCGCCCGAGATTCGCTCGCGGCTGCTCGCCGATCCGGACGATCTCGAGCTCGCCCTCGAAGCGGTGGAGCTGCTCTGGCTGCTCGGCAGCTCGCCCGCTCTCTCGGAGCTCGCGCGCTTCGCGCTCCCGTCCGAGCGCAACTTCCGATCGCGCACCGCGATCCGCGAGTGGATCCTTCGTCAGACCGGCAGCGGCTACCACCCGTGCGGCACCGTGCCGATGGGTCGCGACGCGCGCGCGGCCACCGACTCGCGCGGCCGTGTGTGGGGCGTCGAGGGCCTCGTGGTGGCGGACGCGAGCCTCTTCCCGACCGTGCCGTCGTCCAACACGAACCTGCCCACGATCATGCTCGGTGAACGCTTCGGCGCGTGGCTGCGCGACGGGGAGCTCTTCCCGTGACGACGCGCCCCGACGTGCTCGTGACGGGCGCCGCGGGCTTCGTGGGCGCCGCGCTGCTCGAACGCCTCGGCGGGGAAGGGCGCCGCGTGGTCGGGGTCGACCTGCGCGAGGCGCCCGGCATCGAGCACCTCGACGTCACCGACGCGCGCGACGTCGACGCGCTGATCTCGCACCATCGGCCGCACGCGATCGTGCACGCGGCGGCCATCGTCGACGATCGGGTCGCGCGCGAGCTCACCTTCGCGGTGAACGTGAGCGGCACCGAGAACGTGCTGGCGGCCGCGCGTCGCCACCGCGTCACGCGCCTCGTGCACGTCTCGTCGATCGCGGCCCTCGGCCTCGACCCGGGGCCCGACGCGGACGCGCGCACGCCGCTCGTCTACGACACCGGCGTCCCGTACTTCGACACCAAGGCGCTCTCGGAGCGCATCGTGCGCGACGCGATGAAGCGCGAAGGTCCCGAGCTCGTGGTGGCGCGCCCGGGCGACGTCTACGGGCCGGGCTCGGAGCCGTGGGTGAACCGCCCGCTCGATCTCTTGCGACGTCGGGTGCCCGTGCTGATCGGCGGCGGGCGCGGCCGCATGGCGCACGCGTGGATCGACGATCTCGTCGAAGGGCTCGTGCTCTGCCTCGATCGGCCCGAAGCGAAGGGCGGCGTGTTCACGTTCCACGACGGAGAGCACTCGACGTACCGCACGTACCTCACCGAGCTCGCGCGCGCGGCGGGCGTGCCGGAGCCGAAGGTCTCGGTGCCTCGCGCGATCGCGCTCGCGGCGGCGCGCGCAGGCACGACGCTGCAGCGCTTCGGCGTGACCGCGCCGATGACGGAAGGCGCGGTGCGCTACCTGACGCGCAACGCGACCTACTCCACGAAGGAGAGCCAGGAGCGCCTCGGTTGGAAGCCGCGCTTCGATCTGCGCTCGGCGATGCGCGTGCTCGGCGAGCGCCTACGCGCGTGAGCGAGGCGCGCGTGGACGTATCGAGCGCGCGAACGCTGCGCGCGTGAGCCCCGCGCGTGAGTGCTGCGCTCGTGAGCGTGCGCGTGTGGACGCCGGTGGTTGGGCGCGTGGAGTGTCGGGTGTGAAGGTGCCGTGACGCATCGCGACGCGCGTGAGCGACCCGTCGCCGAGACGCCGCTGGTATCCTCGGCCGTGATGATCGTCGACATGCATGCCCACTACGAGCCGCGGATGCTCGACCTCCCGCACGCGCTCGCGAAGATGGACGGCGCGGGCGTGCAGAAGGTCGTGCTGATCCCGGCGCTGAACGAGCCGATCCCCGAGACGCCGGAGCTCCTGCTGGCGACCGTGCGTCGGCTGATGCGCCACCGCGCCACGCGCGCGCTCGCGGAGCAGATCCACCGCGCGACCCTCGACGACAACGGCGATCTGAAGCTTCGCGGGCGGACGATTCCGATTTATCCGCTGCCCGACAACGAGAAGATCGCCGAGGTGTTGCGCGCGCACGGCGATCGTTTTCTCGGTTGGATCTTCCTGAACCCGCGCGCCGATCCGGACGTGATGGGGACCCTGGAGCGCTACGCGGCGATCGACGGCTTCGTGGGCGTGAAGCTGCACCCCCATTGGCACGATTACCGGACCGACGTGCTCGATCCGATCTTGCGGTGGTGCGAGGCGCGACGGATGCCCGTGCTCATCCACCTCGGCTTCGGCGCGCGGGGCGACTTCCACGCGATGGCGTCTCGCTA
>JALOQC010000163.1 GCA_025453555.1 Myxococcota bacterium
CACCGGTGCACCCTTCCGCGCCGTGGCCGAGCTGGGGCTCAGCGGAATCCGCAAGGGGTTCGGGGATACGCTCATCCTCAAGGGCGTCGATCTGCACGTCGGAGACGGGCAGCTCGTGGTGCTCGTGGGCCCGAGCGGCTGCGGCAAGAGCACGCTGCTGCGGACCATCGCGGGCCTCGAGCTGCCCGACGCGGGCACGATCCACATCGCGGGCAAGGACCTGACGAAGGCGCCGCCGAAGGATCGCGACATCGGCATGGTGTTCCAGAGCTACGCGCTCTACCCGCACCTCACGGTGCGCGAGAACCTCGCGTTCGGGCTGCGGCTGCGGAAGACCGACGAAGCCACGGTCCGTCAGCGCATCGACGAGGTCGCGAAGATGCTCGGGCTCGGGCACCTGCTCGAACGATTGCCCCGGCAGCTCAGCGGCGGTCAGCGTCAGCGCGTCGCGATGGGCCGCGCGATCGCGCGGCGCCCCTCGATCTTCCTCTTCGACGAGCCGCTCTCGAACCTCGACGCGGCGTTGCGCGCGGAGGTGCGGGTCGAGATCAAGCGCCTGCACTCGGACCTCGCGGCGACGATGGTCTACGTCACCCACGATCAGGTCGAAGCGATGACGCTCGCCGACAAGCTCGTCGTGCTCAACGGCGGGCTCGTCGAGCAAGAGGGGCCGCCGCTCGAGGTCTACGAGCGGCCGCGCACGAAGTTCGTGGCGGGCTTCCTCGGTAGCCCCGCGATGAACTTCCTCGAAGGCGTCGTGGAGAACGGTCGTGTGCGCGGCGAAGGCTTCGATCTGCCCGCGCGTGGGGTTCGGCCCGGCCCCGTGAGCGTCGGCGTGCGCCCGCACGACGTGATGCTCGAAGCGGAAGGCGGGCTCGTGCTGGACGTCGAGGTGGTCGAGGCGATGGGCTTCGAGACCTACGCGCACGGCAAGCTCGGCGGGAAGAAGTTCGTCGCGCGGCTCGAAGGCGATCACCGCCCGAAGGCGGGAGAGCGGCTGCGTCTCGACGTGGCGGCGCGGCACCTCCACGTGTTCGACGCGGACGGCAAACGCCTCGAGCTCGCGGATGCGTCGGCCCCGGCCGCGAGCGACGCCAGCCCACGAGCGACCGAGGTGTCGTGACGCAGGAGGCCTCGTCGTTCGGCGCGCGCCTGGCGGGTGGGCGAACCTCTCGCGTCGCGCGTGCGGATCTCTCGGCGCGTGCGTCTGGCTTCGCTCGCGCGTTGCTCTTCGCGCGTTCGATCGCTTGCGTCGCGCTCGTGCTCCTCGCCCCCACGCTCGCGCACGCGCAGCGCCCCACGACCGTCCAGCTCTGGCACGCGTACGGCGACGGCAGCGCGGAGGAGCGCGCGCTGCGTGAAGTGGTGCGTGACTTCGAAGCCGCGCATCCGAACATCCGCGTGGAGCTGCTCGCGAACGCCTTCGGCGCCTATGCGAGCAAGCTCGAGTCCGCGATCCCGACCGGTCGCGGGCCGGACGTCTTCATCGACGCGCACGAGCGCCTCGCGAGCTACCTCGAGCGCCGCATCGTCTTGCCGTTCGACGGGGCGGACACTACTGGCCTCGAGCCGACACACCTCGACGCGCTGCGGAGCGACGGCGTGGTCTACGGGCTGCCGCTCTCCGCCAAGTGCGCCGCGCTCTACGTCAACGCCGCGCTCTTCTCCGGCGAGGTGCGCGATCTCGAGAGCATCCTCGAGGCGTCGTACTCCGACCCGGACGCGCGACCGCTCGTCTTCGAAGCCGAGAACGCCTACTACGTCGCCGCGTTCGTCCACGCGTTCGGCGGTGAGCTCCTCGACGACGAAGGCCACTACGCGTTCGTCGGACCTGCGGCCGAGAGCACGGTGTCGTTCCTCGCGAACGCGGTGCGGCGCGGGCAGATCCCGGAAGAGGCCTCGGGCGAGCTCGTGATGCGCCTCTTCGGATCGGGGCGCGCGGCCGCTGCGATCAGCGGACCGTGGCTCGCGCCGGATCTTCCGGCGGACCTCGATTGGCGCGTGGTGCCGCTGCCGACGCTTCGCGCGGCCGGCGCGCCGCTGCGGCCCTACGCGACGATCGAAGCGGTGTTCTTCGCCGCGGAGTCCGACGCGCCGAACGAAGCGCGCATGCTCGCGCAGTACCTCGTGAGCGCGGAGGCGGCGACGAAGCGCGCGAAGATCGGGCGGCAGGTGGTGAGCACCACCGCGGCGTGGAGCGACCCCGAACTGGCGAACGACGCCTTCCTCGCGACCTTCCGCGACGCTTCGCGCAACGCGGTGCCGATGCCGACGCACCCGAACATGCGCGTGGTGTTCGAGCCGGCGATGCGCGCGCTCCGTCGCGTGCTGCGTGGCGGCGCGCCAGTGCCCGACGCCCTCGAAGGTGGCGCGCGGGTGTTCGACGACCTCACGCGCGCGATGCCCGCGCGACGCGATCCGACCTTCGCGCTCGTGGGGATCGGGCTCGCGCTGCTCTTCGTCGTCTTCTCGTGGGTGCGGCGGCTCCGCGATCCGAACGAGCGTGCGGCGCTGCGTGCGTCGGTCCCCGCGTACAAATGGCTCGTGCACGCGTTCCTGGCGGTCGGCCTGCTCGTGGTGCTTCCGCTGATCGTCGGCGGCGCGACCAGCTTCTTCGCCGGACGCGGCACCGACCTGCACTACGTCGGTCTCGCCAACTACGCCGACATCCTCTCCGCGCGCGGCGGCGACCTGCTCGCGCCCGGCTCGTTCTGGGTCGTGCTCCTCGTCACGGTGCTCTGGACGGTGCTCAACCTCGCGCTCCACGTCGGCATCGGCGTCGCGCTCGCGCTGGTGCTCCATCGCCCGACGCTGAAGCTCAAGGGCTTCTACCGCGTGCTGCTCATCTTGCCGTGGGCGGTACCGAGCTACGTGACGGCGCTCGCGTGGAAGGGCCTCTTTCACCGCCAACTCGGGGCGATCAACGCGATCCTCGAGAGCCTCGGCGCCGAGCCGGTGAGCTGGTTCGCGCAATGGTCGACCGCGTTCGCGGCGAACCTCGCGACCAACGTCTGGCTCGGCTTTCCGTTCATGATGGTCATCACCCTCGGCGCGCTCGCGGGCATCCCGAAGGACCTCTACGAAGCGGCCGACGTCGACGGCGCCACGCGCTGGCAGCGCTTCCGCCTCGTGACCTTGCCGATGCTCCGCCCCGCGCTCGCGCCCGCGGTCGCGATGGGCGCGGTGTGGACGTTCAACATGTTCAACGTCGTCTTCCTCGTCAGCGGTGGCGAGCCGGAAGGTACGACCGAGATCCTCGTGTCGGAGGCCTACCGCTGGGCCTTCACGCGCGGCAGCCAATACGGCTACGGCGCGGCCTACGCGGTGCTCATCTTCGGCATCCTCGTCGTCACCACGCGCCTCTTCGGCCGCAAGCTCACGGAGGCGCCGGCGTGAGCGGCGGTCACCAGGAGTCGCACGAGCGCGTCTCCGTGCTGCAGAGCGTGCTCTCGCACACGCTGCTGATCGGCGCGGTGATCTTCGCGCTCTATCCGATTCTCTGGGTCCTCTCGCTCGCGTTCTCCGCTGGAGAGTCGCCCGAGCTCGGGCCCATTCCCGTGCCCGATCAATTCTCGATGGAGCACGCCGAGGCGGTCGCGCTCCGCCGGAGCGACGACGGCACCTGGATCTTCGCGCTCCAGCTCGGAAACAGCCTGCTCATCTCGATCGCCACCGCGCTCTTCGCGGTCGCCATCGCGACGCCCGCCGCCTACGCGCTCAGCCGGTTCACGTTCGTCGGCAAGAAGCTCACCCTCGGCGCGATGCTCGCGACGCAGATGTTCCCGGGCGTCGCGGCAGCCATCCCGCTCTACCTGCTGATGGACGCGCTCGGCCTCATCGACACCCGCAGCGGCCTCGTGCTCGTCTACGCCACGAGCGCGGTCCCCTTCGCGATCTTCCAGCTCCGCAGCGCGTTCGACGCGATCCCGAAGGACCTCGAAGAAGCCGCGATGGTCGACGGCGCGACCCGCTTCGGCGCCTTCCGCCGCGTGGTGCTCCCCACCGTGCGCCCGTCGCTCGCGATCACCTTCCTCTTCGCGTTCATGACCGCGTGGAACGAGTTCATCCTCGCCGCGACCTTCCTCAACCGCGAAGAGAACTACACCCTGCCGGTCGTGCTCCAACGCTACGTCGGAGAGCACGCTGCGCAGTGGGGCCACTTCGCGGCCGGGGCGATCCTGGTCAGCGTCCCGGTGATGGCTTTGTTCTACTGGCTCCAGCGCAACCTGGTCGGCGGTTTGACGGCAGGCGGCGTGAAGGGGTGAGGGCGTGACGGGCTGAAGGCGGTCTGGTCGCGCTCGCGCCGGGTGCCGGGCATCTGGGAGCGACCGGTCTACGCGGTGCAACGTGGTCGACGACCCGACGAGAAGCCTCCGCTCTCTCGGAGGTCCGCATGCCCCACGTCGCGTCACACTCCCGCTCACCCTCCTCGTTCCGACGCCGCACCCTCGAGCTCCTCGAGCGGCGAGACGCTCTCCCGCCGCACCTGGTGGACGAGACGCCCGATTCCTCGGGGGCGACGGCTCCTCCCGAGATCGCCGCGGGCGACTCGATCTCATCTCGCGGTCCTGGGTCTCCCGACGCGATCGCTCTGCCAACCGCCGCGAAGGATGACGAGGCCTGGAACGCCGTCCTCTTCGTCGCCGAGGTGCTCGAGCGCGCCTCGCGCAGCCCGAGCTGGGACCTCGCGGACGCGGACCTCGTCTTCTCGGGAACGGTCGCGCTCGGCCGTCTCCCGATGCTCGATTCGATCGCCCGTGAGACGGCGGCGTTTCGACGATGGCTGCATCGAGAAGGGCTCGGTTCCGACGTCGGCATCGCATCTTTGGACGAGCTGGCGGACCAGGCGGCCGCGACCCTGGCCTCGATGGAGGATCTGCGCCGCAAGGTCGTGATCGTCGAGCGACCGCAGCTCGCGCCGCGCCACGAGCGACGGGCCGCCGAGAGGGCCGAGCGCAAACGGCGCCGTCGTGAGGCCGCACGACGTGCGTGATAGCCTGCTTGGCGTGTCCGCTCCTCGCCTCGCCACGTACGACGACCTCTTGGCGTTGCCAGAGGACGTCCGCGCGGAGCTGATCGCGGGGAGCGTGCGGGTCCTTCCGTCGGTGCTGCCACGTCACGCGATGGTGCAGCGCGCGCTCGGTCGGTTCGTCGGTGGCCCCTTCGACGACGACGACGGCCATGGCGGCGTCGGCGGCTGGTGGATTCTGCCGGAGGTCGACGTGCGTTTCGGGGTTCACGACGTCGTGCGTCCCGACATGGCGGGCTGGCGTCGTCCGCGGCTCCCCGAGCCGTGGGACGTGCGGCCGATCGACGTGGTGCCCGATTGGATCTGCGAGGTCGTCTCGCCCTCCGACGCGCGCACCGATCGCATCACGAAGGCGCGGCTCTACCTCGAAGCCGGTGTGCCCGCGTACTGGCTCGTCGATCCCGAGACCCGTGTGCTCGAGGCGCTGCTGGGCGAGGGCCAGCGTTGGGTCGAGGCCGGTCGTGCGAACCGTCGGATTGATTGTCCTGACCGCCCTCACTCGTCGTCTTCGGGCTCCAACTCGTCATCGTCGGGCTCCAACGCGGGAATGGGGCAGTCGTCCGTGAAGCACCGAGCCCATTGCGAGAGGTCACTCGGCGGTTGAGGCAGACGTTCGGCCAGCACGGCGGCGATCTCATCGGGGTCCACTTCGGGGTGGATCGGCTCGATGACCCAAGACAGAAATGGCGCAGGGCCGCCGTTGAGGTACGGGGGCGGGGACACCGGCATGAAGACGGTGGGCAGTCTCTCGGTGACCGAGATCGAGTTGAGAACGAACGCGAGCTCTTGGACGACGTGCCACGCCATGTGGTCGTCGAGGTCTAGCGCGAGCTTCACCCACCACGAGGTTGGGCCAGATGGAGCCGTGCCACCCTCAAGCTCGATCAGTTCGGAAAGGTCGACGGACGGCGTGTCCTGACTGTTCGACAGGACTTCCGTCGCGGGCAAGTGACTCAACAGCTCGATGAGCTTCTTCATGGCTGGCAATCCAACGCCGAGGGGTTGTTCAAGGCACGCCGGTCAGCGGGCGGAGGGTCGCTCGAGGTGGGAGCGTCACCGTGGTCAGTCGCTCTTCCGGGAGCTCGCCTTCGACCGCCTCGTCGAGCTGCGCGCGGGTGACGACGACGGTGTCGCCCTCTTTGCGCGCGCGGATTCGGTCGCCCGAGCCGGCCCACCAACAGGACACACCGACGAGCGCGTTCGAGAGCGCGGCGGGTTGGCAGATGCCGGAGAACACACCGACGGATTCTTCGCTGCGCTGGCCGCTCGGGTCGATGAGCACCACGCGCACTTCGGAGCGCGGCATGTCGACCTCGGGATCGGGCGCGGCCTCGACGAGCTGGAGCGCGAGGGCGAGCTCGGGGCCGGGTTCTTCTTCGGTCGGGGTGGTCGTAGTCGTCGTCGCAGTCGACGCACCGCATGCGCCGACGAGGAGCGCGAAGAGCGTCAGGACGGTGCGCGCGTCGAGCCGTAGGGACTCGGACTCTCGCGCGTCGCTTCGCAGAGCGACGTGTCGAGCGACGCTTCGAGGAGCGGCGTCTCGACGAGCCTCGGCGAAGGCTTCCGATCGTCGACTCATCCTTCGCCCTCCAAGCCGTACGACTTCAGCTTCCGTTGCAGGGTGCGCCGGTCGATGCCGAGGGCGATCGCAGCCTTCGTGATGTTGCCGCCCTGCGCGGCGAGCACGCGCTCGATGTGCGCGCGTTCGACCTCGGCGAGGCTCGCGCTCTCGGGAAGCGGCATCTCGCCCGAGCGACCGACGTCGCTGATGCGGTCGGCGCTGCGATCGGAGGCGCGCTCGCCATCGTAGGTCGAGCGGCGCGGCTCCTCGCGGGGAGCGAACGCGCTCGGGGTGAACGCGCCGGGAGCGCGTTCGGAGCCGTGGCGCATGCTCGTGACGCCGGCGTGACCGAAGACGCTCGCTGCGATCATGCGGCGCGCGAGCTCGCCGTCGATCACGCCGCGATCCGCGAAGAGCGAGGCGCGACGGAGCACGTTGAGCAGCTCCCGCACGTTGCCGGGCCAGTCGTAGGCCTGGAGCGCATGGAGCGCGGAAGGATCGATGCGCAGCGTGCCGAAGCCGAGGCGGCCGAGGAGGTGCTCGGCGAGCGGACCGAGATCGTCGAGACGGCTGCGCAGGGGCGGCAGCAGGATCGGGAAGACCTGCAACCGGAAGTAGAGATCTTCACGGAAACGTCCCGCGGCCACTTCGGCCCAGAGGTCGCGGTTCGTGGCGGCCACGATGCGCGCGTCGACGTCGGTCTCGCGACCGTCACCCACCGCGCGGATCTTTCGCGATTCCAGCGCGCGCAGGAGCTTGGCCTGGCTGTCGATCGGCAGCTCCGCGAGCTCGTCGATGAAGAGGGTGCCGCCGTCCGCTTCTCGAAAGAGCCCTTTGCGATCCGCGACCGCGCCCGTGAAAGAGCCGCGTTTGTGTCCGAAGAGCTCGCTCTCGAAGAGGTCGCGCGGCACGGTGGCGGCGTTGAGCGCGACGAAGGGGCCGCGCGCGCGTTTGCTCGCGGCGTGCACGTGGCGCGCGACGACCTCTTTGCCGGTGCCGGTCTCGCCGAAGATCGTGACCGTCGCGTCGGTCGGGCCGACCGTCTCCACGAAGTGACGCACTTGCTCGATCGCGAGGCTGCGACCGACCAGCGGCGGCACCTCTTCGGCGCCTTTCTCGCGCGCGCGACGGGCCTCGCCGATCGCTTGGCGCAGCAGCGGCTCGAGCTCCTCCGCGTCGACCGGCTTCTCCAAGAACGAGAACGCGCCGAGCTGCATCGCCTCGACCGCGGCCTGCACCGAGCCGTGGCCGGTGAGCACGATGAAGCGCGCGGGGCTGCCGCCGCGCCGACGCAGCACCTCGAGGCCGTCCATGCCACGCATGCGAAGATCGAGGAGCACCGCGTCCGGGGGGCTCTTCGTGAGCGACGCGATCGCCTCTTCGCCGCTGCTCGCTTCGTCGATCTCGAAGCCGGCGCGTCGCAGCGCCTTGCGGATCGCGAAGCGGAACGCTTCGTCGTCGTCGACCACCAAGACGCGACCCTCGCTCATGTCGCCTCCACCACCGGCCGGTCGCACGCGACGTCGATCGAGATCGTTCGCCTCATGTCGTCGCCTCCATCACGCGCAGGTGATGCTTCGACGCGGCGCGCGGGAGCCGCAGCGTCGCGCGCGCGCCGCCCTCCGGTGCGTTCTCGAGCTCCAACCTTCCGCCCATCTGCTGCACCAACATGTAGCTCGTGTAGAGCCCGAGGCCGGTGCCTTCGCCGGGTGGCTTCGTGGTCGCGAAGGGCTCGAAGAGCCGCCCCTTCACCTCGTCCGCGAGGCCCGCGCCGTCGTCGGTGACCACGAGCGCGACGTCGTCGCCGTGCGCCTCCGCGTGCACGCGCACCTTGGAGCCGCCGTGGCTGCGGCTCGCGTCGAGCGCGTTCTGCAAGAGGTTCACGAGCACCTGGACCAGCCGATCCATGTCGGCCGCGACGTCGAGCGTGCCGAACGACGGATCGATCTCCACCTTCGGGCCGCCGCGCGAGCCCGCGAACACGATCGCGCACGAGCGCTCCACCGCGGCCGCGAGCGGCACGTGATCGTCGATGCGCGCGCGCACCAGATCGCCGCCTGCGAGGAGCGATTGCGTGATGCGACCGAGCCGTCCGGTCTCGTCGCGGATGAGCGTCGCCGACTCGTCCAGATCGCGCAGCACCTCGGGATCGGCGCCGGCCGCGCCTTCGAGCGCGACCAGCGCCTTGCGCATGTCGGCCGCGAGCGTGCGGATGGTGGCGAGCGGCGTGTTGAGCTCGTGCGCCACGCCTTGCGCGACGCGGCCGAGGCTCGCGAGGCGCTCCGCGAGCAGGAGCTGCCGCTCCGCGAGGGTCGCGCTCGTGCGGTCGACGTAGAGGTTCATCACGCGCGGGCGCTCGCCTTCTTCGATCGGGAACACGAGCATCTCGTAGACACGCTCGTCGCGCGTGCCCGGCACGGCGGCGGCGAACCGGCAGCGGCCGTGCTCGCCGTCTTCGCGCGCGGCATGGACCGGACAGATGCCCACCACGTCGCGCTCGCACGCGCGCCGCTCGCCGGGGCACTCCCACGCCGCGCCGACGCTCGCGAAGGGCGCGAGCTCCTCCGCGCGTTTGTTGCGCCAGAGCACGGTGCCGTCTTCGTCGACGACCTCGAGGCCCGCTTCGAGCTCGTCGAGGGTGTTGGAGAGGAGCTGGTACTCGAGTGCCGCGCGATCGCGCGCGAGGGCGAGCGCGCGCTCTCGATCGCGGAGCTCGTTGACCGCGTGGGTGACGATGTACGCCGCGCCCGCGACGGTGAGCACGAACGCGACGACCTCCGTGACGGTGTCGAAGGGCGCGGTCGGGTTCCACGTCGCGATGCGCAGGGAAGGGAAGGCGTGCGTGAGCAGGAGCAAACCCGCGCCCGCGAACGTCGCGGCGCCGGCGATCAGCGTCCAGCGAGGACCGCCGAGGATCGCGATGAGCGAGACGTGGAAGATGTAGAAGCCGACGAAGGGACACTCCGCGCCGCCGGCGGCCCAGAGGAAGATCGTGAGCAGCCAGAGGTCGACGAGCGCTTGGGTCAGCGCGGCGCGTGGGCTGGGGCTCGCCGTTCCACGCAGGCGCGCCAGCAGCACGAAGTTGTAGGCGAGGCCCGTGAGCGCGGTGACCGTCATGACCGGCCACGAGAGCCCCGGGATCACACCGAGCGAACCGAGCAGGGCGCCGACGAGCGCCGCGAGCATCGCGCCCCAGCGCATGCGGACGAGCCACCGGATGCGCTCGCGCGTGACGTCCACGAGGGCGTCGCGATCCACGAAGAGCGGCGCGGTGCTCATGGGCCCAGACTCTGGAGCAGTGACCGAGAGAGGTCGAGGGGCAGGCGGTGTGCGCGTCTCCTCCTCGCGGGCTCGTCGCGCATCCGACCGCGCGCCCGATCACGAGCGTCGTCGAGTCGTCACTCCTCGCCGGCCACGAAGCGGCGCACGTCCTCTCGGCCCACCCGCCAGCCGACGAAGACGTGGGCGACGAGGTTGAAGACCGAGAACACGATCATCGAGCCGACGACCATCGCGAACGAAGGCTCGGCGGCGATCGGATCTCCGCGCGCTTCGATGGATGCGAGGAGCGCCTCGACTTCGGGCGCGTTCGCGAACGAGTGCCACAGCAAGCTGCCGAGCTTCGCGACGATCCAGAGGACGTTGGCGACGATGGCTTGGCGGAGGAACCACACCGCATGCGGCTTGCGCGCGACGAGGAACGCGCTGCCGATCATCAGCATCGCGGAGAGCACGACGTTGGCCGCCGCGAAGGGGCGTCGGTTCGGCTCGTTGTAGAAGGTCGCTTGAAGCTCCGCGAGGGCCTCGATGCGCGCTTGCTCCTCGGCGTCGAGGAGCTCGGGGGTCGGGCCGAGCGGATCGCCTTGGAGCTCGCGGATGCCACGGAACACCCCGTAGGTGCCCATGACCGTCAGGAAGAGGGCGAGCATCAAGGTCGCCTTGGCGGCGCGATCGGGCTCGGGCTCCGTGCTCACGGGGTCGAGCGTAGCGCACGAAGGCCCGGGCGTCTGGCGGAGGCGGACTCGTTCACGCGAATGCAACTCTCGTCACGACACCTCTCGTGACGACCTCCGACGCAGTCGCGCGGACCTCCGTCACCCGGACGTCCGACGCAGTCACCCGTCGGGGTCTCGAAGCGCGTTCGTCGGGAAGCAGGCTCACTCCGCCATCGCCACGCGGGCGCGGCGGAACGCGAGGTCGTACGCGACCTCGGTGCGGGGATCGCGACCCGGGACCGCGACGCCCCACTCGACCATGAGCGAGAGGGCGCGGTGGTGGGTCGCGAGCACCGCGTGCTCGTGCTGGTCGCAGACGTGGCGCGGGAGCGGTGTGTTGCTCGGGGAGTCGACGGTTCCGAGTCCGCGAGCGCAGCGCTGGAGCGCGAGGTCCGCCGTGGAGTACGCGTCGAGGACGCGGCCCGAGGCTTCGTAGGCCTGGGCCAAACGGTGCGCGACGAGCGGGTGCTCCAGCAGCGCAGGGTCACCGGCGCGGAGGGCGGCGATCGCGAGGCCAGGCCGGCCGAGGTCGAGGTACGTCTCCGCGAGCTGCCGAGCGAGCACGACGTCGTTCGGGGCGTGCGCGAACGCGTCCTCCAACGTGGCGAGCTCCTGCGAGACGACCGAGCGAGGCTCGAAGCTGGCGACCGGCGCGGACGCGGTGAGGTGGGCCCACGTCAGCCCGAGCAGCGCGACCACCAGCAGGTTGAGCCTGACTTCCATGCCGTGTCCTCCGGGCCCGAGGCCGAGGCCCGGTCGGACACCGGGGCTCGCACGAGGTTCCCGACGAAGTACGTCGGCGTGCGAGGAGAGCTTCCCGAGGACGCGGTGAAGAGCGCGGCATCCTCGAAGACGCCGAGCGCGGACGGCGATGCGTACGGCTGCTCAGGCGGCGACGTCGGTGCGGCGGCGGCGACCGAGCGTGATCAGCTCGCGGTCGACCATCTTCTCGACGAGGGGTCGACAGCCGCCGCAGCCCGTCCCGGCTCCGCACTGCTCGCTCACGTCGTCGACGTTCTCCGCGCCGTTCTCGACGGCGTCTCGGATGTCTCGGCAGTGCACGCGCTTGCAGTGGCAAACCAGCATGACGAACCGAATCGTGACGCCAACGGATTGAAAGTCAATTTCATTTTCGTGCGACGGATCACGGTTGATCCCTCGTGCGCCTCCCCAGGCGGAGGTCACTCGGGAGCCTGATCGGCAAATTTCGTCGTGATTGCGAGGCGATCGAAAGAACGTTGCCGAAAACTCCAAAGGTGAGCGCATGTAGGATACGACCTCACCCATGGCTCGCCCTGCCGCCCTCGCCAAGGTCGCCCTGGTCTCCGCCCCACGGACCTCCCCCGTGGAGGCCTCGCGCCGAGCTCGCCCGCTCGCCCGAGGCGCAGGTGGTACCGCGGTCGCCGTCACTCCGGCGCGTCGCCCCGCGCCATTCGTGAAGTGGGTGGGCGGCAAGGGACGCCTCCTCGCCCAGCTCGGTCCGCTCCTCCCGGCGGGCGTCGAGCGCCTGCGCCACGTCGAGCCCTTCGTCGGCGGTGGCGCGCTCTTCTTCGCGCGTGCTCCTCAGCGCGCGCTCCTCGCGGACGTGAACCCGGATCTGGTCGGCACGTACCTCTCGATTCGCGACGAGGTCGACGTGGTCATTCGTCATCTGACGAAGCTCGCTGCGCTCCCCCACGAGAGCGATGCCTTCTACGGAGTTCGCGAGCGCTACAACCGTGGTGGTCAATCGCGCGCCGAACGCGCCGCGATGTTCGTCTACCTCAACAAGACGTGCTTCAACGGCCTTCACCGCGTGAACCGCAGCGGCGAGTTCAACGTGCCTTTCGGTCGTTACAAGAACCCGCGCATCTTGGATTCCGATGGGCTCCGCGTGGCCAGCGAGGCGCTCTCCGCGGCGGAGATCGTCAACGACTCCTACGAAGGGCTGCTCCGCCACGCCAAGCCGGGCGACTTCGTGTACTTCGATCCGCCGTACGAGCCGGTCTCGCGCACCGCGAGCTTCACGGGCTACGCACAAGACGGCTTCTCGCAAGAGGACCAGACGCGTCTGCGGGACGTGTTCGCGGAGCTCGACCGACGGGGCTGCAAGCTGATGCTCTCGAACAGCGACGTGCCCTTCATCCGCGAGCTCTACGCCCGTTGGAGCGTCGACGTGGTGCAGTGCGCGCGCGCGATCAACTGCGACCCGAGCGGGCGCGGAAAGATCGCGGAGGTCGTGGTTCGCAACTACCGCTGAGGCTGCGAGCGCGCCGCCCGGGGCGCGTGACGTGATGCGCGTGACGAGATGCGCGTGACGTGATGCGCGTGACGTGATGCGCGTGACGTGATGCGCGCGACGTGTGCTGCAGCGGCGGACCCTGGGCAGGAACCGATCGACCGGCGTCGCTCCGACGTGGCGGCCGCCACGCGTCCGCCGCCATTCCGCCGCCACCCCCCGCGCAACCCCGCGAGATCACACGACCGCGCTCCCGGTACGGTTCCTGAGAAGGGCCGCGGCATGACTCACGTCGTCCACGCAGGCTCTCTCCTCGGCA
>JALOQC010000584.1 GCA_025453555.1 Myxococcota bacterium
CGTCACGGACACTGTCTCGGTCACGGACACCGTCTCGGTCACGGACACCGTCTCGGTCACGGACACCGTCTCGGTCACGGACACCGTATCGGTCACGGACACCGTCTCGGTCGCGGACACCGTCTCGGTCGCGGACACCGTCTCGGTCACGCCGTCATGGACGAGCCGACTGCCCTCCGGCCCAAGGTCGCCGGTCCACCACGAGTCGACGTAGCGCGCGAAGACACGACCCGCGTACAGTCCCGTCCCGGAGGTTCAATGCCCGTCGATCGTCAGAAGTTCCTCATGCTCGTGCTCGGTCTCGGTGTCGGTCGCGTCGCGAGCGGCTGCGTGGTCGTCGAGTCGCCTCCGCCGGACGACGGCACCCAGCAACAGACCACGGGCGGCGACACCGCGGCCTACGAGCCAGGCGCGGAGTGCGTGTCGTGGGACGCAACCGGCGAGTGCGTCCAATACGCCTACGATCAGACCGCGCCCGCCGACGAGTGCGTCGGTTGGGATCCGAGCGGCGAGTGCATCCAGTGGGCGAGCGATACGACCGCGCCCACCGACGAATGCGTCAACTGGGATCCGAGCGGCGAGTGCATCGGCTGGGCCTCCGACGGCGGCTACGCGCCCACCCAGGAGTGCGTGAGCTGGGATCCGAGCGGCGAGTGCGTGGGCTGGCAGCCTGCGTACGAGAGCTGAGCGCGTGTCGAGCGTCGCACACGAAGCGTCGCCTTCGACCACGTGTTGCGCTGCGAGTCGGGTCGGAACGGACAGCTCGTCGCGACCCGTCGGAGCGTGCGCATGAGTGACGCACCTCCGATCGAGCCCGCCGAGCTCGCGCGTCGCTTCACCGCCGCGCACGCGCGCCTGCGCACGTGCGGCGTCACCGGCACCAACGGCAAGACCACCACGACCTCGATGATCGCGGCGTGTGTGGCCGCGAGCGGCGTCCCGAGCGCGCTGCTCACGACCGTGGTCGAGCGCGCGGTCGAGCTCGGCGCGCCGATCCTCGCCCTCGAGACCACGAGCAAAGCGCTCGGTCACGGGCTCGCCTCGCGCTGGCCTCCGCACGTCGCGGTCTTCACCAACCTCACGCGCGACCACCTCGATCACCACGGCTCCCCCGAGGCCTACCTCGCCGCCAAGGCGCGCCTCTTCCTCGCGGTCCCGCCCGGTGGCGTCGTGGTGCTCAACCGCGACGACCCCTCGAGCGCGCTCCTCCACGAGGTCATTCCGGCATCGGTCACGCGGCGCTGGTACGGCGTGGACGCGACCTCGACCGACGCGCGCGACGTGGGATCACACGTCGACGCACCCACTCGCGTCGAAGGCACGCGCGACGAAGCCACGCGCAGCGACGCCGCAGACGACCTCCGCGCACGCGCCGTCCACGTACACCGCGACGGAACCGTGATCGAGCTCTGGCCGAGCGAACGCGCGGACGCCCTCGGAGGTCGCCTCGAGCTCTCGATCCGCGGCCACGTGCACGCGAAGAACGCGCTCGCGGCCGCGCTCGCCAGCGAAGCGCTCGGCTTCTCGTGGGAGTCGATCCGTCGCGGGCTGCAGTCCTTCCCCGGCGTGCGCGGCCGCTTCGAGCTCGTCTCCCGCGAGCCCTTCGTGATCGTCGACTACGCCCACACCCCCGACGCGCTCGACGGAACGCTGCGCAGCGCCCGCGAGATCGCGCGAGCGAACGCAGCGGAAGGAGAGGGCGGTCGTGTGGTGCTCGTCTTCGGCTGCGGCGGCGAACGCGACCAAGGCAAACGCCCGATGATGGGGGCGCTGGCGCACGCGCTCGCGGACGTCGCGATCCTCACGAGCGACAACCCGCGGCGTGAAGATCCGATCGCGATCGCCCGCGCGGTGCGAGCCGGCGCGGGTTCTCTGGGTCAGCCGCCGACGGGTTCTTCGGGTGAAGGCGCGCGCTGGATCGAAGAGCCCGATCGCCGCCGCGCGATCGAGCGTGCGCTCGCGGAAGCGCGCCCCGGCGACGTCGTGATCGTCGCGGGCAAAGGCCGTCGTGATCGTCGCGGGCAAAGGCCACGAGACCACGCAGACGATCGGCACCGAGACGCGCGACTTCGACGACGCGGCGGTGGTGCGCAAGCTGCTCGGTTGAGACCCTGCGGTCGCGGAGACTGCGGTCGAGAAGACTCTCAGTCGAGAAGACTCTCAGTCGAGAAGACTCTCAGTCGAGAAGCTCCCGCCGTCGCGAGCTTGCGGGCGAGGATCCTGCGGTCAGAGCTCGTTGCAGGCCGGCTCGTGTCCGAGGTCGCACGCCGCGCGCAGATCGGCGCGCGCCTCCGCCGTCCGCCCGGCGTGCTGCAACACGAGGTAGCGGTTGGTGAACATCACCGGATCGTCGGAGCGCCGCGCGATCGCCGCGTTCATGTCGCGCAACGCCGACTCGGTCTCGCCGCGGTGGTAGTGCGCGAGCCCGCGGTGCATCTGCGTCCACGGGTCGTCGGGTGCGGCTTCCATCGCGCGCGTGCACGCCGCCACTGCGTCCTCGCGTTGGGCGCGGGCGAGGATCGCGCACCGCCGGACGTACGCGCGCCGGTACGCGGGCGCGATCGCCATCGCCCGATCGACGCTCGCGAGCGCCTCGTCGGGATCGACCTGCGCCATCGAGAGATCCACCCACGCTTCGGCGTTGTCGGGTCGAACCCGCACGATGCGTTCGAGCAGCGGCCGTGCGTCCGCGCGACGCCCCGTGCGCTCGTAGATCTGAGCCAGCTCGGCCAGCGCGTTGACGTCGTCGGGGTCGTAGCGGAGCGACGCGCGGAGATCGGCGTAGCCCTCGGCGCGCCGGGCCATGCGGTGACGGAGGATCCCTCGGTTGCGCAGCGAGTCGGCGTCGGCCGGATCGAGCTCGATCGCGCGCGTGAAGTGGCGGTCGGCGTCCTCGAGGCGACCGGTGCGCATGGCGACGTAGCCGCGCGCGCCCCAGAGCACGGCGAGCCGTGGGTGCTCGCGCGCGAGCGCCTCGAGCTCGGCGAGCCCCTCGCGCTCGCGACCGTTGCCGAGCAGCGCGAGCGCCCGCCCGACGCGCAGCTCGGGATCGCCGGGGTGTGCTTCGAGCTGCGCCTCGATCTGCGCGAGCGCACCAGCCGGTCCGGTCGGACCGAGCATGTGCGCGGGGACGATCGGCTCGCCCTCGCGGCGGATGTTGTCGGCCATGTCGATGCGTTCCCCGCCGTCGAGCAGGTGCGGCGGGATGTCGCGAAGCGAGTCGAGCCCCGGGAGCGCCGCGACCTCGGGGGTGCCCGCCGCCGTCGGCGAGGAGGGCGAAGGCGAGGTTCCCGCCGCCGACTCCGAGCCCGATTCACTCGCAGAATCAGTGTCGGATTCCGACGTGGATTCCGACGATTCAGTCCCCGTTTCCAGGTCGGTTTCGGGCTCCGTCTCCGATTCCGCTCCGACGCTCATCCGATGGGCGAGCACGGCCGCCCCCGAGAGCAGGATCGCCACCGCGACCCCGACGAGGCCGAGCTTCTTCGAGAGACGCGGGCGCGTCGGAGCGACCGGAGGCTCGGGCCGCGACGTGACCGCCGCGCGCGTCACCGCGAACGCGGTGGGGCTCGAGACCGACACCTTCCCCGACGACACCGACTCGATGCGCGAGAGCGTCTCCGGATCGTCGGGGCGGTAGGCGAGCGCACGATCCAACGTGGCCAACGCCGCGAAGGTGTCCCCGCTCGACGCCGCGCGATCGGCGGCCGCGTGCAGCTTGGCCAGACGCTCGGCCGCGCGCGCCTTCTGGTAGGCGTCGAGATCGCTCAGCACGGAGACGACCTCACGTTTCTGCGCGGCCGGAGGCGCCCAATCCAGGAGCGCCTCGAGCGCCTGGAGGAGCTCGTGCGCGTCCGCCGGGCGCTGCTTCGGGTCGGGGGCGAGACAGCGCGTCACCAGCTCGTCGAGCTCCTCCGACACCCGACGATCGACCTCGATCAGCGGCGTGTACTGACCCGCGAGGATCGCCGCGACCTCCTCGCCCGGACGCTTGCGGGCGAAGGGTCGTTTCCCCGTGATCAGCTCGTAGAGCACGACGCCCACGCTCCACACGTCGCTCTGCGTGTGGGCCTCGCCTTCGATCTGCTCGGGCGCCATGTAGGGCACCGAGCCCGCGACCGCGCCGGCCTGCGTGAGCCGCGATTGTTCGAGGCCGAGCGCGAGCCCGAGGTCGACCAACGTCACCTCACCGCGGGGCGAGACGATCACGTTCTCGGGTTTGAGATCGCGATGCACGAGCCCCGCCGCGTGCATCGCACCCAGCGCTTGAACGACCGGCGTGACGAGCCGGATGCCGCCTTCGGGCCCGAGCCCCTTTTCGGGCAGCACGTCGCGAAAGGTCAACCCGACCAGGAGCGGCATGACCACGAACGGGCCGTGCGTGTCGTCGACGCCGGAGTCGAGCAACGACACGAGGCTCGGATGACGCACCTTCGCCAACACCTCGATCTCGCGCTCGAAGCGGCGCACGAGCCCGTCGTCGACGTCCCGCGACGATCCGAGCACCTTGATCGCCACCTCGCCGTTCGGCCCCACCGCCCGAAAGACGCGCGCGAACCCGCCCTCTCCGATCTGCTCCCTCAGCTCGTAGGCCCCGAGCCGATCCCGGGCAGCGCTTCCCATGCCTCACGATACGGCGGTGGTGGTGGGACTTCTAGCCGGTCGTCGGTGAGCGCGCGGCGCCCTTCTCACCCGAGTCGGCGCGGTCAGCCGCCGACTTCTCGACCGAGTCGGCGGGGTCAGCCGCCGACTTCTCACCCGAGTCGGCGGGGTCAGCCGCCGACTTGTCGCGCGGAGCTGCGGACGCGATGCTCTGCCGATGCTTCGAGCCGTCTGCACGCTGGCGCTCACGATCTCCGTCGCCGCGTGCGACGACCCACCCGCGCCCGCGCCGACGCCGCCGCCCGTCGTCGAGCCCGCCCCCGCGCCGGCCCCCGAAGAGACGCCGGCGCCGGAAGAGCCCGAGACAATCGTCGCCCCGAGCTACTCCGAAGCCGAGCTCGACGCGATGGACCCTGCAGCGCTCGAAGCCGCGTGTTTCCAGGGGTCGACGGCCGCGTGCGATCGCCTCGGGCATTGAGCGACGGCTCGACGGACGCCGCGTGCGCTCGGTGAGCACGTCGTGCCCCGATCGCCTCGTCGAGCACGGCAACTCATCGGCTCCGCGCTCACGCGCGGCCCGATAGTTTCGCGGAATCGTTCAGCTCCGCGGACTGCGTCCGCTTCGCCTCGAACGATTCCGCTTCGATTCGTCCACCTCCACGACGCCCACGCCGCCCGTCGAACGGCGGGCGCCATCGACGCTCGAGCGCCGCCCGTCGAATGGCTCGAATGGCTCGAGCGCGGCGAACTCCTCCTACCGACGCCCGCGTCGCGCGGCGATCTCCTCGCACGCGTCCTTCGCTTCCTTCAGCGAGCACCGCGTGTGATCGCGGTAGTGCTTGATCGCCAGGAT
>JALOQC010000585.1 GCA_025453555.1 Myxococcota bacterium
TCCGCGCGGCGGTTCGCTTCGAGCCAGCCGTCCATCGTCTGCTGGAGCTCGGCGCGCGAGTAGGTCTTCGTGGGCTTCGGGTTGATCGCGTCGACGGTGGTGGTCATGAGGGCTCTCCGGCCGCGTCGTCTTGGTGCACGACGATGGCGTGATTGGGGCAATGCTCGAAGGCGCGCGCGAGGCGCTCGTAGGCTTCGCTCGACGGCGAGACGGTGAAGACCTCGCCTTCGCCGTCCGCGTTCAATCGGAAGATCCCGGGCGCCTCGCTCACGCAGACCGAGTGGCCCTGGCAGAGCTGGCGGTCGATCGACACGCGCACCGGGCGATCCGGCGCGAGCTGCAGGCGCCGCAGCGGCTTGCCGGACTTGTTGCCCGCCGACTTCTCGCTCGCGACGGACGAACCGTTCGCGCCCACGCCGCTCGCGACGAGGCTCGGCACCGCGACCAGCGAGCTCTTCGAACGACGTCGGTAGCGCACGCGCACGGGGCCTTGCGGCATCACCGTCGCGGTCTTGTAGTTGTGTACGTAGCTCTCGGGCGGATCGACGAGCTCGAGCTCCAGCTCGCGCAGCAGCACCTGCGTGACGACCTGAATCTGCAAGAGCCCGAACGCGTTGCCGGTGCATTTGTGTTTGCCGCCGCCGAACGCGATGTACGAAAACGGATTGTCGGCCTCGCCGCGCTCGAAACGATCCGGATCGAAACGCTCCGGATCCGGATAGGTCTCCGGCACGCGATGACTGACCGCGGGCGACGCGCAGAGCATCTGCCCTGCCGGCACCACGTAGCCGCGGTAGTGCCAATCGCGCAGCACCTTGCGGAAGAGGAAGATCAGCGGCGGGTGAAGGCGCAGCACCTCGCGGAGGTGGTTTCGACCGAGTCGGTGATCGCGGAGCACGCGCAGGTCGTGCTGCTCGCCGCGCACGTGCAGCGCGTCGGTCTCCTCGCGAAGGCGGCGCATCACCACGGGGTTCCGCAAGAGCTCGATCACCGACCACGTCTGCGTGCCCGCGCTCGTGTGGTGGCCCGCGAAGATGATCGCGATGAGGATGCCGGTGATCTCGTGCGGGCTGAGCTTCTCGCCCCCCGTGTAGCGCCCGTCGACCAAGCGCTGCAGGCCGTCGTCGACCCTCGCGCCCGAGCGCGCGCGCTTCTCCAGGATCGTCGTCACGCGCTCGACCAGACGCGCGCGCGCGGCGTCGCGACGCTTGAAGGTCGGGATCGGCAGGTGCGGATAGAAGTACGCGATCGGGTTGATCGCCTTCTCGAGGTTGCCGTAGAGGTCCTCGAACTCCGCGTCCACGCCCGCGCGCACGTCGTCGCCCATCAGGCAGCGCGTCGCGGTGTAGAGGAAGAGCTCCTTGCAGAAGTGCAAGAGATCGAGCTCGCCCTCGTCGCCGAGCTTCGCGAGCATCTTCATCGTCTCTTCCTCGACGAGCGGCGGATACGTGCGCATCGGGACGTCGCGCAGCGACATCATCACGAGGCGCATCTGCTCCTCGAGCCGCGAGCCCGGCGCGTCGAAGACCACGCCGCGTCCGAAGATCGGGGTCATGAGCTTGTAGGCCTCGCGGCGGCAGAGCTGATCGTCGGGCGCGCGGAAGAACGCTTCGTTCGCCTCGGGGCCGGTCACCAGCACGGTCGGCTGACGCAGCAGCTCGATCTCGACGAGCTCGCCACCCTCGCGCCACGCGCGCTGCAGGAGCTCGAAGGGGTTCTTCTGGAACTCGACCATGTGGCCGGCGAGCGGCAGCGCGCCCGAGAGCCGGGGCACCGCGCTCCCCCGCGCGCGCTCGTCGGCGCGACGCCCGTCGCCACGGAACGGCAGAGCCGATTTCACGCTCCCGAGCAAGCTCGTGACACCCATGGGCACACCGCATAGCCCAAGAGACGCGGCCCGCGCACGCCGGTCCGCGGCGAACGCTCACCCGAGCGGCGAGCGGGCGCGAGGGCGGGGCGAGCGGTCGGTGGATGCGCGTGAGCCGTGGGGCGCGCGCGGGCTGGACGCAGCAGACGAGCGCCTCGAGCGCGCGGGCAGCGTGGCGAGCTGGAAAGACGCGCCTGCGGGGACGAGCGCTGGAGAGCCGCGTGCCGTGATCAGGCGAGCTCGAGGTTGTCGATGAGGCGCGTGCGCCCGACGTGCGCGGCGACGAGGATCACCGCTTCGGTCGCGCTCCCGTCGATCGGCTCCAGCGAACGCGGGCTCGCCACCGCGACGTAGTCGATGGAGTCGAACGCGGCTTCCACCGGACCGCGCACGATCGCGGCGAGCGCGTCCGCGTCGCGCATGCCCGCGCGCCACGCTTCGTTCGCCGCGTGCAGGCCGCGCGCGATGCCGAGCGCGCGCGTGCGCTCCTCGGGCGACAGGTACCGATTGCGCGACGAGAGCGCGAGCCCGTCCTCCTCGCGCACGATCGGGTGCCCAATCACCTCGATCGGCAGATCGAGATCCAGCGTCATCCGCTCGATCACCCGCCACTGCTGGTAGTCCTTGCGACCGAACACCGCGACGCATGGACCGGTGAGCGCGAAGAGCTTGCAGACGACGGTGGTCACGCCCGCGAAGTGCGACGGCCGATGCACGCCTTCCCAGCGCTTCGTGATGCCACCCACCGCGACCTCGGTCTGGAAGCCGGGCGGGTACATCGATCCGTCCTCCGGCACGAGCACCAGATCCACCCCGCGCGAGCGGCACGCCTCGAGGTCCGCCTCCAACGTGCGTGGATACCGACCGAGATCCTCGTGCGCCGCAAACTGCAGCGGATTCACGAAGATGGTCAGCGCGACGAACGTCGCGCCTTCACTCCTCGCGCGATCGACGAGCGAGAGGTGCCCCTCGTGCAGCGCGCCCATCGTCGGCACGAGCCCCACGCGCTCTCCGCGCACCCGCGCCGCCTCGCACGCCTCTCGAAACGCCTTCGGATCCCGCACGACCTGCATGACTCGCTCCTCGGATCGCCGTTCTTTCGACGCCTCGAACGACCTCGGCTCGGAGCGACTCCGAGCCGAACGTCCGCCGAGACTACGACGCTCAAGCCTGCGGACCGTAGCCCGTTCGCGAAGGCGTCTCCGCGCCGTCCGCGCTCGTGGTCTCGTCGCGCTTCACCTTGCCGAAGCCGTGCTCTTCACTCGGGAAGCTTCCGGCGCGGACTTCGTCGCAATAGCGCGCGACGGCGTCGCGGCCTTCGGCATAGAGCTCGGCGTAGCGTTTGACGAACTTGGGTTTGAGATCCGGGGTGAGACCGAGGAGGTCGTAGCAGACGAGCACCTGACCGTCGCACTCGGGGCCCGCGCCGATGCCGATGGTGGGCACGCCGATCTCACGCGTGACCTGGGCCGCCAGATCGCTCGGGACGCCTTCGAGGACCACGCTGAACGCGCCCGCTTCCGCGACGGCGTGCGCGTCGTCGAGGATGCGCGCCGCGGCGTCCTCGGTCTTGCCCTGGACGCGGAAGCCGCCCATCGCGTGCACGGACTGCGGGAGCAGACCCACGTGGCCCATCACGGGGATG
>JALOQC010000164.1 GCA_025453555.1 Myxococcota bacterium
CTGCGCGCCGACCATCGCGGTTCGCGCCGCTCGTGCAGGAGCGGTCGTGCCCTCCTGGCGACGACGAGTCCACCGTACGAGGTAGGAAGGGGATGACGCAGGAAGGGGATGACGCCGAGAGTACGTTCGCGTTTTCCTACGCGGCGAAGAGCACGATTCCTCCGTCGCGTGGCTTCAGGCGCGCGGCTACGCGGGTAACGGATGCACCTGGGGCGGCATCGTCTACGGGTTGATATGCGACATGCGCCCGTGACGTGGCCGCTGCTCTTCGTCGATCCCGAGAGCGGCGCGCTCTTCGTGAGCTCGTACGACGAAGAAGCCGTGGCGACGGTGGCAGAAGCCGTGGCGACGGTGGCGCGATTGGTGGCGCTGGCGAAGCGCGAGCCCGCGGAGCTCGCGGCAGCGGTCGAGCGCGCGGAGCGGGACGGCGCGATGATCGAGTAGTCCACGCATCGCGTGGTGTGGGGGCGGCCGTACGAGGTGCGTTCGTCGGGCACCGTCGGGGGCAGGTGCCAGGGGAAGGTTCCACCGTGATTGCCGAGGCGTCGCAATCAACGGGGAAGGTTCCCGAAGACGAGGTTCGCCTTCGGGTCTGGCTTCCCCGCAGAGTCAGGGCCGCGGCGGGAGGCGCTGGACCCGCCACCGCCTGTCGATGCACTGTGCGCGGTGCGGTGGATCGAGCGGTGGGTGCACCGAGGTGCCTGCGAGCCGAGGGGCGCTGGTCGCTCGAATCGGGCGTCGCGTCCGCGCTCGTCACACCCCGGGATCGAGAAGCGCGACCTACGGGCAGATCGCCTCGGTCCCCGGCTCGAGGACCACCGTCTCGAGGACGGTGGCGACGCCCGAGGGCTCGACCAGGACCCGGTGCTCTTCGCGCGCGCCGCCGCACGGGTAGTCGGTGCGGGTGATGATCTCGATCCCGTCCGGCGTGATGCGTCCCGCGGGGGCGCTGCAATCGACGCTGCCTCTCGTCGCGACCTGCGCCAGGAAGGCCGCGTCGACGACGGTGTCGGCCGGGCTCAGGAAGGCCGCGAGGTCCGCCGCACCGATCACGCCGACCTCGTCACCGCGTGTGAAGGTCAGGAAGGAACGTGGCGAGGGCGCACCGCCGTCGGGGCGCAGCGCCCATCCGTCGGGAGGTGCGAGTCGTGCGAGGGCCGACTCGCAGGCGTCGACGTCGGAGGCGCCCTGGCAGCGCGTACCCCGAGTCTGTGTGGACCCGTCTCCGCTCAGCTCGAGGTAGTCGACGGCGCGTGTGGGCGAGATGTCTTGGAAGAAGTTCGAGGATGGGTCGCACACGGCGAGGTCGTAGCCTTCGCGATCGAGTGGCGCCTCACGGGTGGTCGAGCTGCCACAGCCGAGGGTCATGAGCGCGAAGAGGAGCCCGAGGTTTCTCATGCCACGTCGTTACGCAAGCTGCGGGCCACGCAGGTTCTCCGACGAAACCGAGCAGAGGCTGGTCGACCCACCGACGTGGCGGGCGAGGTGCTGACACGAAGCGGCACGACTCTCGTCCTTCGTCGACGTGCGAGGATCCGAAGCGCCGCCGAAGCGTCCGCGGCGAAGCAACATGCAGGTCATGGTCGGCGATGGTCGGCGCACCGGACGAGAGGACGGCGATCGTGTTGGCCGACGACCTCGACCTCGCACCGATTCGGCAGCTCGCACGCAGCCTGGCGAGGCGCGATCGTGGGTGGTGGTCGCGAGGACGTGCACGGATGGAGTGGCGTGCCATGAAGCGAACACGGCGCCTCGCGTGACCGCCACCTCGTTTCGCTGCGACGCTCACCGGGCGATGCCGATGGTTCTCGGTGCTGCGACGTCGATGCGACGTCTTGCCCTCCTCTCGAGCGCGACCCTCGCGCTCCTCGCCCGCGTTTGCGGCGTGGCCCGCGCGCAAGGGGAGATCGCGGCAGCGCTCGCCCGCCCCGTTCCTGATTTCGATACGAACGTGGTCACGAGCACGATTCGAGCGAACCTCTCTCGACTGCGTGAAGTGTACGAGCATCGCCTGCGCTCCAATCCTCGGTTGAGCCGCCGGATCAATCTCGAGTTTCGTGTGAGCTGCGGTCTCGTGATCGACGACGTCGTGGTCACGGAGAACACGACCGGCGACGAGGCATTCGGCAAAGAGATCAGTGCCGCGCTGCTGGCGTTCGACTGGCCGAGCACATCGCTCCTCGGCGGGAGCGTGCGGTTCTCGTTCCATTCGTGTTCGCTCCGCAGCAGCGGTAGTGGGGCTGCCGAGGAGGGTCGAAGGGGTCCGGACCTGGCTCACTCGGACGAATCTTCGGTCGACGATTCGTCTGCAGCATCCGCGATGCTCACCAGCCAGTCCCACACGGCGCTCACTGCCGGGGACTGACGGAGGACGGACGGTGCCGCGAGCCAGAGCTCCGTCTGAACCGCTGGGACGCGCGGATCCTCGACCGCGACGAGTCCGACCTCACGTGCCAGTCGCCGACCGATCCAGACGGCGCCGACGCCGTGACGCGCGGCTTCCACCATCGTCGAAAGCCGCCGAAAGCGAACCTTCGGTCCCTCGTGCGGAAGGGCCTCGCCCAGCTTGGCCTCGGGGAGGTGCGCGTGGCTGTGGTCCCACGTGATCAGCGTGAGATCGTCGAGTGTTCGTCCTGCGACGTAGGTGGGATGACCGTAGAGACCGATAGTGTCTCGCAGATATCTCTTGACGACCAAGTCGCCAGAGACAGGGCGAGGAACACGCACTGCGATGTGCGCCTCCGCTCGTTTCAGATCCACGAGCTCCGGCCCGTCGTCGAAGGCCAGCTCGAGCGCGGGATGGCGCGCGAGGAAGGCTGGGATCCGCGGGCAGAGGATGTACTGTGCGAACGCCTCCGGGAGCGCGATGCGTACGAGCCCCGTCGGTTCTTCGCGTTCTTCTTGGAGCAGCCGCTCCGCGACTCGGAAGGCGCTCCCCGCCTGGTCGACGATGGGCCGAAGGCGTTCGGCGAGCGGCGTCGGGATGAGACCGCGCGGACCGCGGACGAACAGCTCCCGCCCCAAGCGCGTCTCGAGCCCCGCGAGCCGCCGACTCACCGTCGACTGCTCCACCCCCAGGCGCGCGGCGGCTCCGGCGGTGCTTCCCTCCACGAAGAGCACTTCGAGTAGCTCCACATCCGACGCGGACAGGCTCACGCCGCGGTGCATAGCACGTATGCATGGTGCGACGGGGAACGCGACCGAGAATGCGGAGCATGCAGCGACTCGCCGTCCTCCTCGCCGTCCTTTCCCTCGCGCCCTCCGCGGTCGAGGCGCAGCCGCCCTCGAGCGTCGACGACGAAGGCCACGGGCCGAACTCTCGCGCCGGCTTCTCCCACCGGTTCACACCACGCGCTCGGGTTCCGAACGGAGCTCAGTTGAGCTTCCACTACGGCCTTCTCCAGCCGGTCCTGCTCCGTGGTTTCAACGCCGCGGTCGACGTCCGACGAGGTCGATTCATTGCGACCTACTCGCACGGGCAGGGGCTCGATCTTCCGAAGAGCACGCTGACGCGCGCCGAGCGGAATGCGGACGTCGGGGTGCGCATGAACTGGAGCACGGGGTTCGGTGTCGGCCTCGTGCTCGTCGACGAGCTCTATCTGTTGGCCGACTTCAAGGTTCACGACGTGACGGCTTCGCACGCCGAGGGTTCGCTCGACTACAAGACCGTGACGGTCGGGCTCGAGCTCGGCTACCGCCTCTTTCTGTGGCGAGGACTCCACGTCGGCCTCGCGGTTCGCTATTGGCCTACGGTCTTCGCGAGCATCGACCGCGACGGCGTCGAGCTTGCCGACACGGGCCTCACTCACGAGCCGATCGCGCAGGGGCTCGAGGGCTTCTTCGCCAACGTGTTGATCGGGTGGGCCTTCGACGTCCGCTGACCCTCGCGCGAAGGACGCGACCAGTGGTGGAATCCGCGCGCGCTTGGAGCGTTCCGACGCGATGCGAGGTGTGGAACGGGGGAAGGTGCCAGGGGAAGGTGCCACCATTCTTGCCGGATGTTCGATGAGCCGGATGTTCGAGTAGCGCGTCGGTTCGTGGCGGGGTCAACGCGCGCGGAGCTGCGCGGCGTACGCGGCGGGGGGCGCGCCATATTCCTGTTTGAAGTCGCGTGTGAAATGCGAGGGAGAGGCGTAACCGACGGAGGTTGCGGCTTCCGCGGCGCCGAGACCCTCGCCCAGCATGAGCAGGCGCGCTTGCGCGAGCCGAACGCGCTTGGCGTACTGCATCGGGCTCGTGCGGACGATGTCTCGGAAACGATGGGCGAAGTGCGAGGGGCTCATGCCGACGTGGCGCGCGACCTGCTCGATCGTGAAGCGTCGCGCGACGTGCTCGTTCATGAAGGCGACCGCGCGGCGGATGCGTCCATCGTCGCGTGCCGCCGCCGCACGGAGGATCGCGCCTGCGGGACCGCGCAACAGGTGCAGGACGATCTCGCGACGGATGAGGGGGGCGAGGGTCGCGCGGCCGATGGCGTCATCGAGGGTGCCGACGAGGCGCGTGATCGCGTCGAGGAGCGCGGGCGAGGTCTCGGCCACGAAGGCCTCCGGCAGCGCGTCGAGGTGCACGTCGGTCGAACGTCGCTCGCCGGCGTCGTCGAGCGCGACGAGCGCCTCCGCGAGCAGCTCGGGCGCGAGCTCGAGGACCAACGACAAGTAGGGATGCGTGGGACTCGCGTCGTCGACGAGCGCGGCGTAGCGACGCTCTCCCGTGACGAAGAGATACTCGCCTGGGCGGTATTGCAGTCGACGCTCGCCGAAGTCGACGTGTTTGGCGCCCTGGAGAATCAGCGCGAGGGTGACCATCCGAGCGTCCACGCGCTTCGGGCCGAACGGCGCGGAGGCGCGGAAGAACCAGAGGCCGTGAACGGGGGTCTGAACACGACCTTCACGATCGCCGACCCATCGCAGGATCGGGCGGATCAGGGTCCGAGGCGGCGTCGGCACGAAAGGGAGCATGGCGAGCCGCACGGACGCGCGCCATCTCACGCGACCCGAGATCGTCGGAACGCATCATCGGATCGCAGGATTGGGCAAGCGAGTCCCGCGCGTCCGTGCGAATCGCAGGATCCGGCAAGACATGCGCTCGACCCGCCATGGCTCGAGCGGCCCCGCACGCGCATCGTCTGAATCTCGAAAGGAGCATCGATGAACGACACGAAGACCCGCACGATCGGCAAGCACTCCCTGCACCCGATCGGGCTCGGATGCATGGGCATGAGCGACTTCTACGGCGCGGCTGACGACGCGCAGTCGATTCGCGTGATCCACCGCGCGCTCGACGAGGGGCTGTCCCACCTCGATACCGCGGACATGTACGGCGTGGGCCGGAACGAAGAGCTCGTCGGGCGCGCGCTGAAGGGCCGCGGCGGTCAGGCCTTCCTCGCCACGAAGTTCGCCATCCAGCGTGGGGAGGACGGCTCGTTCCAGGGCATCTCGGGGCGCCCGGAGTACGTGGCGAGCGCGTGCGACGCGAGCCTCCGACGCCTCGGTGTCGACACGATCGATCTCTACTACCAACACCGCGTCGACCCGCAGGTCCCGATCGAGGACACGGTGGGCGCGATGGCAGCGCTCGTGAAGGCGGGGAAGGTTCGGTACCTCGGGCTGTCGGAAGCGTCGCCGGAGACGCTTCGCCGCGCGTGTGCGGTGCATCCGATCGCCGCGCTGCAGAGCGAGCTCTCGCTGTGGACGCGTGAGCTCGAGGAGACGTCGCTGGTGGCCTGCGCGCAGCTCGGGGTGACGTTCGTCGCCTACAGCCCGCTCGGTCGAGGTTTTCTGACCGGCGCGTTGAAGTCGCTCGAGCATCTCGACCCGAGCGACTATCGACGCACCAACCCGCGCTTCCAGGCGGACGCGATGAAGACGAACCTCGCGCTCCTTTCCGAGCTCGAGCGCGTTGCCGCCGAGAAGGGATGCACGACCGCGCAGCTCGCGTTGGCGTGGGTGCTCTCGCGCGGCGAGCACGTGGTGGCGATCCCCGGCACGCGCAGTGTCGAGCGGCTCGAGCAGAACGCGGCCGCCGCCGACGTGACGTTGAGCGCTTCCGAGCTCGCGCGGATCGACGCGCTCGCACCGAGTGGGGCGTTCGCAGGGCTTCGCTACCCGGAGCCGATGATGGCGCTCTTGAACGGCTGAACGCGAAGCCGTCCTCCTCGTGGCTTCGGCCTGTCCATCGTCGGTGTGGGAAACGAGCTCCCACCGATCATCCACGGAACCCGAACCGCACTTCCAGGCTGTTGTACGAGGGAGCGAGGCGTTCCGCAAAGGGCGGGTAGTCCATCGCGCTTCCCCGTTGGATGGGCGAGAGAAGAAGCGGGTTGATCGTACGGAGCTCTTCTACGAAAGAGAGCACGCTCCAGGTCTCGATTCGGTCGAGCTCGGCGGCGTCGACGCCGACCAGGCGACGCACCTCGATCGGTCCCGCAGGGGTCTCGATGCGAGGGAGCACCGGGTCGTGGGTGGCGACGACACCGACCAGGTTGCTGTCCGGCATGCTCGCGTGGTGTTGGGTCCGACCATTCGATCACGTCGGATCACGTCGTCGCTCATGGCGGCAGTCTACGTGCTCCGCGGACGCATCTCCCCGCCGTCCACGGACCGGAGGAGCACGCCGAGGATCCCGGCGTCGGCGAACACGGGTGGGTTCGGTCCCCCTGACGGCGCTCACGTGACGTCGGGTCGCTCGGCCTGGCGGCCGGACACACGATCGCACTTCTTCGCCGGGTCGGCGGGGTCAGCCGCCGACTTCTCGTGGTGATCGAGGCGCTCCTCCGATGGCCCGCGCGCGCAATGCGCCTCGCGCGCCTATCGTGTCGCGATCACGAAGTCGACTTCGAGCGTGGAGTGTTGGGCGATGAGCTCGCGAATGCTTCGTTTGAGCGCTTCGTCGTCCTTCTTTATCGTGATGACGAATCGACCTTTGCTCATGGCCACCGCGGTCTTGCCGGAGGCTACTCCTTTGATCGCGCGGATCTCCGGTGCGAGCCGGGTCAGAAGGCTGAATCGCGCGACCGCCTCGGCCTGCTCTTCGGGGGTCATCTCGGACATCGGGGCCTCGTGGTGCGGGGAGGAAGATGGGATCGAAGCGATTTCGTGGGCAGACAAGGTACCACGACGTGAAGCGCTTCGGTCGAAACGCCGTCCGCGACGTGGCCCGCGTCGACGAGCACGGCGTGGAAGGCCCGTTTCGAGGGCGTCGGGGGAGACGTGAGCACCGAGCACGGCGAGCATCGTGGAACGGCGCGAGTCGGACCACCAGACGAGCGTGCCCGCGGTGCACCGTGCTTCAGCGCCTGCGATGCACACGCCGCGTGGGCAACCTCGGCGACCGCGCGGCCCGTGCGACCGGACCGTTCCACCATCCGCGGAGCCGGGCGGGAACTCGGGCTGGGGCGGTACGTGCGAGCCAGGGCCTCGGGCGTGACCCGATCGGCGCCTTCGCGTGCTCCTTCTGCACATGGGACCGTGGCTTTCGGGACTTCGATGTGTACCGCTTCTGCTCTGGGTGGCCTGCGCGAGCCCCGAGGCTTCGACGCCGGATGCGGCGACGGATGCGACGCGCGCGGACGCGACGCCTGAGTCACCGAACGACGCGTCGAGCGCTCCTCCCGACCGCGATGGCGCGACCGCGCTGGACGACGCCGCGACCGCCGGTGACGTCGGAACGGACGGCGGGGCCGTCGTGGCTCCCGGGGGCCCCGGGAGCTGCCGCGGCTACGCGACGCGCTACTGGGATTGCTGCAAAGCGCACTGCGGCTGGTCGGGGAACGTGCCCGCGTCGGTCGCTCCCGCGACGAGCTGTGGGCTCGACGACGCGCCCCTCGCGAGCTTCGACACCCCGAGCTCGTGCGACGGCTCCGGCAGTGCGTTCACGTGCTTCTCCATGGCGCCGCGCGCGATCTCGGAGTCGTTGTCGTACGGGTTCGCCGCCGTCCCCGCGACGGGCGACGTGTGCGGGCGCTGCTATCGCATCGACTTCACGGGCGAGGGGCACTACGACGCGGCCGATCCCGGCTCGCGCGCGCTCGCGGGCCGCACGATGATCGTGCAAGCGACCAACATCGGACACGACGTCGGCGGCGGTCAATTCGACTTGTTGATCCCCGGCGGCGGAGTCGGTTTGTTCAACGCGTGCAGTCGACAGTGGGGTGTGTCGGACGCCGAGCTCGGCGCTCAGTACGGCGGCTTGCTCACCGCATGTCGCGCGTCGAACTCCGATCACGAGGCGGTGCGCGGGTGTGTGCGCGATCGTTGTCACGCGCTCTTCCACGACGCGCGCTTCGCCGATCTGCGCGCGGGCTGCGACTGGTTCGTCGACTGGTTCCACGCGGCCGACAACCCGAACCTCACGTTCCGCGAGGTCGCGTGTCCGTCGGATCTCGTCACGGCCTCCGGTGTCGATCGTCGCCCGCTGGACGACGTGGCCGAGAGCTGCGGATCCACCACGCCGGACACTTGCGGGTGCGACTGCAGTTGGACCGCGGGCGGGGCGGCCTGCGGCAGCGACGACGGGAGCTGCTGTTGGCGCACCTGCTGCGGGACCTGAGGGCGCCCGGCGTCCATGGAGCTTCGTTCTGTGTCTCGTGAGCGTCCGCGCCGATCGAGTACACGTCGACGGCGCTGAAGCGCGGCGTCGGGTAGCCTCGGCGCGTGACGGTCGATCCCACACTTCTCCCGCTCCTACGAGACGAAGCTCGGCGCATCTTGCAGAGCTTCCTCGGGTCCCACGAGGAAACCCCGACCGCGCTGGGCTTCGTCTCTACACCGTCACGCCGACGTTCGACCTGTGCGCGCACTTCGGCCCGCTGGCCGAGGACGAGGACGAACGCTGGAACTGCGGTGACTACGACTTCCCCGCGGGGGCGTCGGGGGCGCGTCACGACGTTCTTCGCGCGCTTCTGCCCCTTTCGATGCCAACGTGATCGTTCGTGCGATTTGCGCGAATCTCTCGCGGATTCGCGTGGTGTACGAGAGATGTCCGCGCGAGAACAACCGATTGAGCGGCGAGGTCGTAATCGAGTTCGACGTGCGTTACGGGCTGGTGATCGAAGACGTCGTGATCACGGAGAGTACGACGGGTGACGAGGATTTCGGAGAAGAGATCGGAGCCGAGTTGCTCGCGTTCGATTGGCCGAGCGCGCCGCTCCTCGGGGGAACCATTCGTTTCTCGCGCCTGTTTGTGTTTGCCCCGCAGCGGTAGCCGTCTGCCGAGAGTCGGACACGCTCGCCGGGCTGCCCGGACGGCGGGTTGCACGTTCACCAGCGCACGGTTGGCGCTCCTCGCCCGTCCAGTTGCGCTGCAGAACCGATGAATGTGTCGACCCTCGACGCCCCGACGCTCAGCGACCGAGCCGCGCCAGTGCGATCGGGTGCTCGGGATCGCGCACGAGCGCCGCGTTCCAGGCTTCCCGTGCGAGCCGCGCGTCGCCGCCGCGTTCGTGGAGGAGCGCGAGGTTCAGGAGCGGGTTCGGATCCCGTGGCGCGAGCTCGGCCGCGCGCTCGAGGGCGGCGCGGGCACGAGCGGAGTCTCCCGTGGCGACGAGGGCCGCGCCGAGGCCGTTGTGCGCGGCGGCGAGCGAGGGCTCGTGCACGATCGCTTGTTCGAACGCGCGCACCGCGTCGACGTTCTCGCCTTGGCGCACGAGCACGTTGCCGAGCTTCACCCACGCGTCGGCGAGGTCCATGCGCTCGCGGAGCACGGCGCGGTAGCGGTTCGCGGCGTCGTCGAGCTCGCCCTCCGCGAGCGCGAGATCTGCGAGCGCGAGCTGCGCGACCGGATCGTGCGAAGAGAGCTCCGCCGCGCGACCGAGGCTGAGGCGCGCGTCGTCGAGGCGGCCCGCGTCGAGCGCGCAGAGACCACGGCCGAGCCACGCCGCGCCGTCGCCCACCGCGTGCTCCGTCGCGGCCGTGAACGCCACGAAGGCCTCGTCGAGCTCGCCCGCCGCGCGCAGGGATCGGCCGAGGTTCACCCACGCCTCCACGAACGTGTCGTCGAGGGCGAGCGCGCGCTCGAACGAGGTGCGCGCGGGCTCGTCGTCCCCCACGAGCTCGTGCGCGAGGCCGAGGCGGTTGTGGATCGCGGGCACGCGCGAGCCGACCTCGAGGAGCTGCTCGAGCGCGCGCTTGGCGATGCGGCCCTCCCGCGCGTCGAGCGCGAGGTCGGCCTCCAGCAAGAGCGCGCGCGCGTGATCCGGCTCTTCGGAGAGCGCGGCGCGGACGTGCTCGCGCGCGGCCTCTCGGTTGTCCGCCGAGCGCGCGATCGCGGCCGCGACCACGTGACGCTCCACGCTCCAGCCGTCGGCGTGACGGGCCGCGGTGAGCGAGCCTTCGGCGAAGATCAGATCGCCGCGCTTGAGGTGTGCGAGCGACTCGAGGTCGTGACGCAACGTCGGATCTTCCGCGCCGAGGGCTTCGGCCGCGTCGAGGGCCGAGAGCGCGTCGCCCACCTCGAGGTCGTGGAGCTCGGGAGCGCGCTCGAACGGCACGTCGAGGACCGCACGCGCGCGTCGGAGGGCGTCGTCGGCGCGCGAGCTCCGATGCTGCACGTACGCGAGACCGCCGAGCGAGACGACGAGGGAGCTCACGAGCCCAATCACGAAGGGACGACGCACGGAGGGACGGCGCATGGCCTCGCGTACACCGACGCGGGATCGTGCGTCCAGATATCGACACGCTGACCACAGGAGGGCGGCGCGTCGCAGCGCGAGCGCTTCTCAGCCCACGCGTCGTCTCGTCGACACGGCTGGCTCGTGTCTGATCGGCGCGCCGACGGGTGCCGACGATGGATGCCCTCGATGACCCGACGCTGGGAGGCCAAATCCCGACACGATCTCGCCGAACGCGGCGCGTCGTGCGAGTCTCTCCGCGAGAGGGGCAGTCGTGACACACGAGACTCCGCATCGCGCGATCGGTCGCCGGCTCGCGGACAAGTACGAGCTGGTTCAGCTCGCCGGCCTCGGCGGCATGGCCGAGGTGTTCCGCGCCATCACCCACGGCGCGGCCGGCTTTCGTCGCACGGTCGCCGTCAAACGAATCCTCGACCACCTCTCCGCGAACCAAGAGTTCGTGGGGATGTTCGTCGAAGAAGCGCGCGTGACCGCGACGCTCTCGCACCCGAACATCGCGTCCATCCACGACTTCGGCCAAGACCGCGACGGCGCGTTCTTCCTCGTGCTCGAGTGGGTCGACGGCGTGACGTTGCTCGACTGGCGCCAAGCCTACGACCGCCACGGCGAAGCGACGCCCTGGCCGCTCGTGGCCGCGATCGGCATCGAGGTGCTCAAGGCCCTCGGCGCCGCGCACGAGAACACCGACGACGACGGCTTCCGCGTACCCGTCTACCACCGCGACGTCACGCCGCAGAACGTGATGATCGGCGTGAACGGCGTCGTGAAACTGACCGACTTCGGGCTCGCGCGCGCGATGGATCGCTCACGCATCACGCAGCCGGAGATCGTGAAGGGCAAGGTCGCGTACCTCGCGCCGGAGCTGCTGCAGCCGGGCTCCGAGCCGACCGTTCAGACCGATCTCTTCGGCTTCGGCATCGTGCTCTGGGAAGCGCTCGCGGGGCGCAAGCTCTTCGAGGCCCCGAGCGCGATCGACGTGCTGCTGAAGCTCCGCGACGCGCGTGTCCCGCCGCTGCAGGAGATCCGCCCGGACATCCCGCGCGCGCTGCACGACGTGGTGCACAAGGCGCTCGCGAAGGATCCCGCCGACCGTCACGTCTCGGCCCGCGCGATGGTGCGCTCGCTCGCCAACATCCTTCGCATGACTCCGGAGTCGACGAGCGCCGAGGTGCTCGGGCGCACGGTGCGGGTGGTCCGCGAGCGGATGCGCCCGGCCGACGCGTCCGCCGAGGTCACGGTGAGCGACGCGGGTGCGGTGCCGCTGACGCAACGCAAGAAGGCCTGAGCCCGAAAGCGGGCCCACGGGCACGGATTCAATCCGGGGAGCGCTCGAGAGGTGGGAGCAACCCCAATCCGGCGAGCTGGTTGGGGGTCGTGCTCGTCGTGCTCGACCCTCGGAAGAAGAGAAGAGCAGGAGTCAGTGCAGCTAGTGCCTGCTCTGGAGAGGCTCAGGCCGCCTCCGGCACCGCATCAGATCAGGGAAGCGCGCGCACTTCAGGACGTGTTGTGGACGCATGAACGAAGACCTCGCGCGCGTCCACGCCGCGCTCGGCCGTCCCCCCACGAACCTCGTCTGGGCGAAGGTGGAGCTCTTCCTCGGCCTCACCGCCGCTGGGATCGCGATCGCGATGGCCCCGACGAGCCCGCTCCTGTCCGCGCCGCTCTTTGCCTGCGGCGGCTACCTCGCGCTCGCCGGACATCGCAGCCATCTGTACGACGCGATGAGCCGCCAGACCGGGGCGACCTGGCGTGAGCTCGATCGGCGGGGTTGAGCGAACCCGCCGTGCGCGGCGCTCGGCGTCGCGTGCGCGGTGGCCTGTTGAGCGTTGCCGCCAATCACCCCGAGAAGGTGAGGTTGCGCGTTGGGCCCGAGATCCGCGCGTGCGGTAGGCTCCCGCGCCATGGTGCGCCGAGACGCAGACAGCAGCCGAGCGGTTGGGCCGTCTGTTCGCGGCACCTCTCCAGTGGGTGGAAGTCCCGTTCCGGTAAGCGCCGGAGCGCCGGGTAGCAGGCCCCAGGTCGTAGGGGGAGACCCCTCGGCCCGAGCGGGGCGTCGAAGGCCCGTCAGGCAGCGAGAGCTGTGCAGCGGGGAGCAAGCACGCGGGCCGCAACATGAAGAGCCGCTCATGTCACGGCGAAGGCAACACCCGACGCGCCAGCTCCGGAACGCGTGTCGAGCCTCGGCGGGGTAGGGGGCGCAGCACGCGTGCAAGGAGAGGTGTTGAACTCGGGAGACTTGTCTGCGCAGCCGCCGTCACGGCAAGTGTTCCCGTACAAGTCGGAGACGAAATCGGGGCGTGTGCAGCGGGAGTCCGAGGGGATCGTAGTACAGGAGACCGAGGTGCGGTCGACGCTGGCGGGAACTCCGCAGGGCGGTGTGATCTCTCCACTGCTTTCGAACATCTACCTCCACGTGCTCGATCATCTGTGGATGTGTCGCAGTGCCCCCCTGGGGATGCTGGTGCGCTACGCGGATGATTTCGTCGTCATGTGTCGAACGAAACGCGAGTGCGAAGAGGCCGAGCGACGGGTCCGGGTCATCCTGGGCCGGCTCGGACTGGAGCTACACCCGGAAAAGACGAGGCGAGTGAATCTCTACGACGGTCAGGAGAGATTCGACTTCCTCGGTTGTCATCTGCACAAGCGAATGAGCGGGAAGATCTGGGAGAAGAAGGGGCAGCGTGTCTACTTTCTCAATCGATGGCCATCCGAGCGTTCGATGAAGCGGATTCGACAGAAGGTCCGAGAGTTGACACACCGAGGACGATGTCACGACGACCCGCGCGACGTGATCGTGGAACTCAACCCGATACTTCGGGGGTGGGGACAGTACTTTCGGACGGGCAACGCGAGTCAGTGCTTCGTTCAGATCGACTCGTACGTCTGGAGACGTCTCAAGCGACTGCGTGTGCAGCGCAAGGGGCGTCATCTCCGTGCGGGAGAGGCGGAACGCTGGACGCGTGACTTCTTCTACGACCTCGGTCTTTGCCGCTTACGGGGTACCGTGAAGTACCCCGAACCCGCCTTCTGGGAAGCCGCGTAATGCAGCGATTCGAGAGATCATCGGTAAGCCGTATGCGGGAAATCCGCACGTACGGTTCGAACGGGGGCCCTACCTTTCCGGCGCCCTCAGCTA
>JALOQC010000586.1 GCA_025453555.1 Myxococcota bacterium
AAGCGCGAGCTCCTCGAGCGCGCGGATCGCGCGGCGCGGGCGGCCGATCCGCGCATCACGAAGGTCGACGCGAGCTTGTCGGAGGAGCTGCGCGAGATCTTGATCGTGACGAGTACGGGGCACTTCGTGCGCGATCGTCAGCCGCTGCTTCGCTTCGGCGTGCGCGCGATCGCGGAGGAGAACGGCAAGCGACAAGCGGGCTCCTCGGGCGGCGGCGGACGCGTGGGGCTCGAATACTTCGAGAAGCTCTCGCCCGAGCACCACGCGAAGGAAGCCGTGCGGCAGGCGGTGGCGATGCTCGACGCGCGCGAGGCGCCGGCGGGCGAGATGGAGGTCGTGCTCGCGCCGGGGGACAGCGGGATCCTGCTGCACGAAGCGGTCGGGCACGGGCTCGAGGCGGACTTCAACCGCAAGGGCACCTCGAACTACACCGCGCAGGTCGGCAAGGAGGTCGCGTCCGAGCTCTGCACGGTGGTCGACGACGCCACGCTCGGCGGCTCGCGCGGCTCCATCAACGTCGACGACGAGGGCCTCGAGCCCACGAGCTCGACCCTGATCGAGAAGGGCATCCTCCGCGGCTACATGCAGGACCGTCACTCGGCGGACTTCTTCCACGTCACGCCGACCGGCAACGGGCGTCGCGAGTCGTTCCGCAGCCACCCGATGCCGCGCATGACGAACACGCTGCTGCTCGCGGGGCAGGACGATCCGGAAGAGATCGTCCGCAGCGTGAAGAAGGGCGTGTACGCGCGGAAGTTCGGCGGCGGTCAGGTCGACATCTCGAACGGCGACTTCGTGTTCTCGCTCACCGAGGGATACCTGATCGAGGACGGAAAGATCACCGCGCCGCTCAAAGGCGTGAACCTCATCGGCAACGGGCCGGACGTGATGCGGAAGGTCGTGATGCTCGGCCACGATCTCGAGGTCAGTGACGGCATCTGGACCTGCGGCAAGGACGGCCAGTCGGTCCCGGTCGGAGTCGGCTGCCCGACCATCAAGATCAGCGCCGTGACCGTCGGCGGCACCCAGCTCTGACGAGCGCCTTCTTGCCCTGGTCGGCGGGGTCAGCCGCCGACTCTCGCAACTCTCTCATTCACTCGAGAACTCGGAAGAAGATGACGATGCAGAAGCTCGACGAGCTGCTCGAGGTCGCGGACGGAGTGGTCGCCGCGGCCCGCAAAGCCGGCGCCGACGTCGCCGAAGCCACCGTGCGCGGCGGCAGCCACCTCTCGACGAAAGTGCGTTTGAGAGAGCCAGAGCTGGTCGAAGAAGCCGGATCACGCTCGCTGGGGCTCCGGGTGATGCTCGGGCAACAAGTCGCAGTGACCTACACGAGCGACTTCTCCGCCGCCGGCCGCGCGCGCCTGGTGGAGGACGTGATCGAGCTCGCGAAGCTCTCGCAGCCCGATCCCTTCGCGGGCCCGCCGGATCCCTCGAAGCTCAGCAAGCCCGAGCAGCACGTCGATCTCGACGTCTACGATCCGAAGATGGACGCGCTGACCGCCGCCGAGGCGCTCGTGCGCGCGAAGGATGGCGAGGACGCGGCGCTGAACTACGACCCGCGCATCACCAACAGCGAGGGCGCGACCTTCACGCGCGCGAGCGGCGAGAGCGTGCTCGTGACGAGCGGCGGCTTCCGCGGCACCACGCGCGGCACCTACGCGTCGCTCGTGGTGAGCCCGGTCGCGGACGACGCGGACGGCAAGAAGCGCAGCGGCTACCACTGGGCGGCCAAGCGGCACCTCGCGGAGCTCGAAGAGGCGCGCGGGGTGGGCGAAGAGGCCGCGCGCCGCACCTTGCGCAAGCTCGGCGCGTCGAAGATCGCGTCGTGCGAGCTGCCGGTGGTCTTCGATCCGGACACCGCGCGGAGCTTGCTCGGTCTGCTCGCGAGCTGCGTGAACGGCGGCTCGATCTGGCGGCGAAGCAGCTACTTGCTCGAGCGCCTCGGCACGAAGGTCGCGAGCGATCTGGTCACGGTGATCGACGATCCGCTGATCCCGAAGGCGCCCGGCTCGCGACCCTTCGACGGGGAAGGGCTGCTCAGCCGCCGCAACGTCGTGGTCGAAAGCGGTGTGCTGAAGACTTACCTGATGGACACCTACGCGGCGAAGAAGCTCTCGATGGAGAGCACCGCGAGCGCGTCGCGCGGCAGCAGCGGCGGGGTCGGCGCGTCGACCACGAACTTCGTGCTCCAGCCGGGCACGATCTCGCGCGAGCAGCTCCTGCGGGACACCAAGCGCGGCCTCTACGTGACCGAAATGATGGGCTTCGGCTTCAACGCGGTCACGGGGGACTTCTCGCGCGGTGCGTCGGGCTTCCTGATCGAGGACGGCGAGCTCACGCAGCCGGTCAGCGAGGTCACGATCAGCTTGAACCTCGACGAGATCCTGCAGCGCATCGATGCGGTCGCGGACGATCTCGACCTGCGCACGTCGACCGCGAGCCCGACCTTCCGGGTGAGCGCGATGACGATCGCGGGCAAGTGAGGCGTGAGGCCCGAGCGGTCGGGCCTCGCTTCGGCGATCCGCTTCTCTTCACTTCTTCTTCGGCGGCGCGGCGGGCGTCTTCGCGGGCGGCGCCTTCGAAGCGACCTTCTGGCTCGCCTTCTCGAGCGCGTCGCTCGCCTTGTGGAGCACGTCGGCCACCATCGCCTTGGCCTTCGAGGTCTTGTCCTTCGCGACCGACTCGGCCTTCGCCTCGGTCGACTTCGCGGACGACTCGAGATCCTTCGCGGCCTTCTTGGCCTTCGCGGTCACGTCGTCGACCGCCTTGGTGGCCGCGCGATCGATCGCCTCGAGCCCACCCTTCACGGCCGACCTCACTTCGATCTCTTCCTTCTTCGCCGCGGCCTCGCCCTTCTTCACCTTCGCGGTGACGTCGTCGACCGCCTTCATCAGCGTCTTCTCGGTCGTGCGGACCTTCGACGCGATCGTGGCCTCGCCCTTCTTCACCGCGGCACCGACCTTCTTGATCGCCTTCTTCACGTCCTTGCTCGCCTCGTCGATCTTCTTGCTCGCCATCACGACACCTCCGCGCGCGTACGCTACACGCCCGAGCCGCTCCGCGTCTCACCACGGACGTCGTTCGATCTCGATCGTGCGTGGAAGCGCGCGACGCGACGGCGCCCCCATGGCGGCCGACCCTCGATCGCGACTATCCTCTCGCGCATGACGCGCGAACGCCTGGTCCCCTGTCCGTCGTGCGGTGTCCACGTGCGCGTGAGCGAGGTGCGTGTGTGCCCCTTCTGCGGCGAGCGCGCGTCGGCCGGCGCGAGCCTGGGTGCGCGCGGCGGCCTGGTCGCGGCGTCGCTGCTCGCGATCTCGGCCTGCAGTGATCCGGCGCCCGTGGCCGACGAGGAGCACAGCGGCGGGGAGGTCGTGGTCGAGGACTACCCCGGCGACGACGGGAACCCCTCGGACGAATCGGACGAGTCTCCCGACGAGCAGGCCGACTCGACGCCGCCCCCGAGCGACGAGGAGCCGGCGGAGCCGCCTCC
>JALOQC010000165.1 GCA_025453555.1 Myxococcota bacterium
GCGCTGCGCAACGAGTTGATGACCTTCACAGCTCCACTCCGAGCTTCCCGAGCTCGCGCTCGGTGAGATAGGGGAGCGCCTTCGCGATGCGACGCGGCACCACGACGAGCTGCCCGTTGTATTCGATCTCGACCAGCGTGGGCGCCTCGACCTTGTCGTGGTTGGCGCGCCGCTGATCCCGCTTCATGCGGGACAACCTGCGCTTCGGAACGGCCATGAGAGTCTTCCTGTGAGCGGCGCGGACGACGGTCCCTGGCGCCGAGGGGGGCGTGTTGTAGGTCGGGATCGCTGGCGATGCAAACTCTTTGTGAGCCTGTGGGTTCGATCTCGCCGATCGCCGGAACCCCACGTGTTTGACCGACGAACGCCGGCCGCGCCACCTGACTAGAGCGCATCTCATGACCTCCCGTGAGGTGATTCGTGGCAGCCGTGCGTCGATCGCCGCGTCCGCGAACCGAGGAAATGTGGTGCATTTTCGAGCGCGGCCGCGGGAGGTCATGAGATGCGCTCCAGAAGCTCAGCCGATTTCGCAAGCCGCCCTACCGGACGGCGCGCAGCGAGCGGAGCGAGCGAAGGCTCGTGGGAGGGGGCCCATCGGGGCTTCATGCCCCGTGGGGGAGGGTCTGGCGACCGAAAGAAGCGGACAGCCGATCACGCGACGCCCCGATCACGCCCTGCGCGGCGCGCGGCTCTGCGGGGAACGGAGCGTCAGTCCGACTCGATCGACGCCAGCGCCACCCGAGCGCGGCGGAGCTCTTCCCGAATCGTGAGGCGCTTGGCTTCGTCGACCGAGGCGTTTCGTCGGAGGAACGCGCGCAAATGCACCGCCGCGCGCGGTCGATCGCCGAGGGTCCAGGCGATCATGCCGAGGAGGTACTGGCCGTACCCTTCGCCGTTCGGAGAAGCCGCGAGCTCGTCGCGGATCGCTTGCAGGTCCTCGACCGCGCGGCCGGCGTCGAGTTGGACGTAGGCGAGGTGGGCTTCGAGGAGCGGGCGGTCGCGTTTGGCGATGCGCAGCCCGCGGAGCAACGAGGCCTCCGCGCCGTCGACGTCGCCCGCGAAGTGTTGGAGGGTCGCGAGGGACCAGAGGTGGAAGCTGCGCCGGTTGGCGGGAGCGTTTCGTGCCGCGAGCCGTTGGGCGTCGATCGCGGGGCGGAGCTCGCCGAGCGCGTGCAGCGCGCGGGCTTTGTCGGTGTATGCGAAGTCCTTGAGCGGGCCGATGGCCGCCATCGCGTCGGCGATCTCGACCGCGCGACGGAGCTGGTGGAGCTCGACGTGGGCGAGGTAGGCCTGGCGCAGGAGCAGCACCTGGGTGTCAGGCGCGAGCTCCTCCGGCTCGAAGGCCAAGCCCGCCTCCGCCTCACGAAGCCGGGCCCTCGGTCCCTTCGCTTGCAGCGCGCGGCGGAGGTGCTCCTCCGGGAAAGCAGCGTGCGGGGGCGGTTGGACGGATTTCGAGCCGGGCATTCGGTGACGTCCGAGAGTCTAGCAGTCCGCGGTCCGATGTCGATCCTGTCGAAGTTCCGGGAGGTTGGAGCGGACTGTCCACAGAGTTTCCACCATCGGTGGGTTCGCTGTGGAAGACTCGTCGTGCAGCCGCACCGAGGTGGATCCTTCGAACGAGGCTGGACCCCCCCTGCCACCGCGACTGGATCCCCGGACGGCAAGATTGGTGGATCCTTCGAACGATGCTGAGGATCCTTCGAACGAGGCTGAGATCAGCAAGAATGGTGGATCCTTCGAACGAGGCTGAGGATCCTTCGAACGAGGCTGAGATCACTACGTTTTCGTCGTTCGGCCCCGCGCTCAGACCTGCCACCGCGACCGCCGAAGCTGAGATCAGCAAGAATGGTGGATCCTTCGAACGAGGCTGAGGATCCTTCGAACGAGGCTGAGATCACTACGTTTTCGTTGTTCGGCCCTGCGCTCAGACCTGCCACCGCGACCGCCGTCGCGAACGGTCACGCCAACCGGGGTCCGACGCGCCAGCCTGAACCTCCCTCGCCTTTCGCGAGGTTTTCGCGTGAGGACTCTCCGGCTGGGGGCCTATCCGGTCGGCGTACGAATCCGTTACAGTCCCGCGGCTCCGGAGGATTTGCCGATGAGAACCTTGCTTGCCTTGTGTGTGACGCTCGCCCTCGCCGTGGGCTGCTCGAAGAGCAGCACCGTCGGTGACGACGATGCGGGAACGATCCTGTTCGACGCGGAGCTTCCGCCCGACACCGGTCCGCCGCCGGTCGACGGAGGCCCGCCGCCCCCGCGCTGCGGTGACCGTACGGTCGACATGGGCGAGGAGTGCGACGACGGAAACACCCGTGACGGCGACGGCTGCAGCGCGATGTGCGAGCTCGAGATCGAGTGCGGCAACGGTCGCCTCGATCCCACCGAGGGCTGCGACGACGGCAACACCGAGGACGGCGACGGCTGCGACGCCGAGTGCGTCCGCGAGTCGTACTGCGGTGACGGCGACGTCGACCCGGGTGAGGTCTGCGACGACGGCAACAACCGCAGCGGTGACGGCTGCCGCTCGGACTGCCAGTCCGAAGAGGGTTGCGGCAACGGCATCGTCGACGCCGTGCTCGGTGAGCGCTGCGACGACGGCAACGAAGACGACGGCGACGGCTGCAGCGCGACGTGCCAGCTCGAGATGTGTGGCGACGACACCGTGATGGAGCCCGAGGAGTGCGACGACGGAAACGTCGCGTCCTTCGACGGCTGCGGGCCGGACTGCCGCGACGAGCACAGCTTGATCCTCAGCGCCTTCCAGATCGGCGACGACTCGATCGGCTGTGACTTCAGCGGCGACGGGGAGCCGGACAACGGCTTCGCGGAGGCGCTCGGCCCGCTCGTCGATCTCGCCAACGACATGTTCATCGGCGACGCGATCACCGACGGTCAGCTCATCTTCCTCATGCACGCGCTCGCGCTCGACGACCCGCAGATGGCGAACGATCCCTCGTTCTCGCTCGCGTGGTTCCTCGGCCAGGACGCGGACGACAACCCGGGCAACAACCTCACGGGCATGGGTCAGTTCCGGCCCGACGCGAGCGCGTTCGACGCGATGGGCAACCCGACCGCGGCGTTCCAGAGCCGCGTCGCGAGCCGCGCGCTCAGCGGAGGCCCGGAGGACGTCGAGATCCCGCTCGGCTTCTTCCAGCTCGAGGTCAAGCAGAGCCAGATCGAAGGCACCACGCGTGCGAGCGGTGGTGTCGTGGCGGGCATCGACGACGGCCTCCTCTGCGGCGGCGTGCCCGTCGCGGTGATGGCGTTCCTCCCGAACATCATCGACATGTTCTCCATGATGCCCGCGCCGCCCTGCGATCCCGCGATCTCGACGACGAGCCTCGCGGACGTCCTCGTCGGTGGCACCCCGCGTGGCTTCCTCCTCCCGCTGCGCGGCTCGGCGCCCGACGTCGATCTCGACGGCGACGGCCTGGAGCGTTTCGAGGTGACCTCGCGCGGCCCGATGGGCTGCCAGCCGGTCATCACGGCGTGCATCGACGGCAACGGCACGCGCGTGACGAGCCCGCTCCCGGACGGACAGAGCTGCGCGACCGATGCGCGCTTCCAGGACGGCTGGAGCGCGGCGTTCCCGTTCGAAGCGGTGCGCGCGACGATCCTGCCGATCGAGTGAGCCCTCCGATCGAATGAGCCCACGGGCTCGACCCGGCGAAACGCCCGCCTCGCGCGGGCGTTTCGCGTTTTCGGAGACCGTCCTTTGGTGCTCCCCCGTGCACTTCGCGCGTCGTCGCCGGTCACGTCGCCGTCCACGACCACGACCACGACCACGTCGACGTCGACGTCTTCGCAACCGCGCGAGCGCCTTGCGCGGGATCGCGGTCTCCCGCCCGCTCGCCACCGCGCTACCCTCTACCAGTGCGCTGGCGCTCTCTCTCTTCCGCGTTCGTGCTCCTTCTCGCGTGCGGCGGCGACGACGCTGCGGTGGAAGCGCCGCCGACCGTCGAGCCGACCGTCGAGCCGAGCTCGACGCCCACCCCGACACCCGTCGACCCACCCGTCGATCCCACTGCGCCGCCCGCCGATCCGAGCGATCCGCTCGCCGGGCTCGACGAGCTCGGCGACGAAGCGCAGGTGCTGCCGGTCGGTGCCGTGGTCACGCCACCCGCCGACGGCTGCGCGTTGCTCGCGTCCGCGCCGCAGCGGCTCTGGTCGAGCCCCGGACCCGCGAGCGTGGCCGCGGTGGGCGACGACGGCTTCGTCTTCACCGGATACGCGCGACGTGCCGAGCCCGAGCCCGGCGAAGATCTCTGGGTCGTCGCGGCGCGTCCGCTCGGGCTCCCGCGGCCGCTCTTGCGCGAGGCGCTGGAGATCCCCGCGCGCTTCGAGCGCCGCGCGGCCCCGGGGCTCGGCGCGCTCGACACCGGCCGCGTCGGGCTCGCGATCACCGACGGCGCCGCCAACGCGCGCTTCTCCGTGCTCTCCCTCGCGGGCTCGCGCGCGGAGTGGATCGTGCTCGGCGACTCGGCCGATCAACGCTTCTCGCCCGCGGTCGCGACGCGCGGCGGCCGCCACACGGTCGCGTGGACGCAGTCGCGGGCGAACGAGCCGATGCGCGTGTTCTACGTCGCGTTCGATCCGACGGGCCGCGAGCTCGCGCGCCACGATCTCACGCAGCCCGGCATGAGCGCGTGCGCGCCGACCTTCGTCGACGCCGCGGACGGTCCGCTGGTCTTCCTCGATCCGCACGCCGGCACGTCCGCGCTGCTGACCGCGAGCCTCGCGATCGATCCGCCGGAGGTCCACGTGCTGCGACCGGTGAGCCACGTCTACGACCCCGCACAGCTCGCGGCCGCACGCGTCGGCACGCGTGACTTCGTGGCGTACACGGCGGTGGGCACGGCGGCGGCGACCGCGGTGGGGCTCGTGTGGAGCGAAGGCGTACGTCAACCGCCGCCGCTGCCGATTGTGCCCGGCGAGGGCTACGGGCCGTTGCACGTGAGCGCGACGCAGTCGCCGACCCGCGCGGTGCTCGTGGCGGACCGACCGCGGGGTCGCGAGCGGGGAGCGCCGCGCGAGGTGATCGTGCGGCTCGCGCGCCCCGACGGGGAGAGCACGCGCCTCGGAGAGCCGCTGGTGGTGCGCGGACCGAACGACGGCCCCGCGTCGCTCGCACGAATCGCGCGCCACTCCGACGGCACCTACGCACTCGTCTACTCCGCGACCGACGGGGTGTACGCGAGCTTCCTGCGCTGCGACGAAGGCGCCTGATGCGCGTCGCGGTCCAGCTCGAGGAGCGCGCCTGATGCTCTCGCGCGTGGCGCTCCGACGCGAGCTCGTGGCGTCGCTCGATCGCCTGCTCGGGCGCGGTCGTCGCCACGCGCGTGCGCAGCGTCTCGGGTGTGCGATCACGAGCGCCGGCATGATCGTCGCGACGCTGCTGCTCGCGCTCGGTCACTTCCAAGCGATGGCGCTCGTCGGCGTGGTCACGCTCGGCGCATACTGGGTGGCGTCGCTGCTCGATCCGGAGCTCGCCGACGATCGGCGCGTGCGCCTCGTGCGCGAGCTGCTCGAACGCCTGCCGCTCGACGAGAAGGCGCCCGTGACGCTCGAGCTCGAGCTCACCGACTACGAGGTCGAGACTCCGATCGAGAAGAAGCCGGCGGGCAGCGGTCGCCTCGACGCGCGCTACGTGCAGCGCTGGCTGAAGCTCGGCTTCCTCGCGACGGACGGGACGCGCGTCACGCTGGAGCTCGAGGTGGACGCGCGCCTGGCGCACGACGGCATCGCGATCGCGTCGCGCGTGGAGCGCGAGCGCGCGACCCTGCGCTTCGAGGTCGACGGATTTCCGGTGAGGCGCGAGGTCGCTGACGTGGAGACGTGGGTCCGAGAAGGCGAGCGCTTCGCCGTGGAAGGCTTGGCGACCGCGGACGAGGTGCTCCGCTTGGTCGACGCCGCGCTTGGCGAATCGGTCTGATCGGTCGCGGACACGGTCACCGTCGACATCGCGACGCGGTCGTCTCCGTCGGTCGGTCCGAGTCGGTGTCCGTTTCGTGTTTCGCCGCCGTTCACGTCGCCGATCACGTTCACGATCACGATCACGATCACGACCACGACAACGCTCGCGCGATGTCGTCTCCGTCTCCGTCTCCGTCTCCGTCTCCGTCTCCGTCTCCGTCTCCGTCTCCGTCTCCGTCCCATCCCACCGCCTCGGCGAGCCCGTCACCGCTTCGTCCTCTGCCCGTCACGCACCCGATCCGCAGCCTCGCCACCCTCCGGCGTGTCCGTCCTCCTGCACCTGAGCGATCTCCACCTCGGCTCCGAGCGCGCCGAACAGTCGGAGATCCTCGACGCGCTCGCGTCGGCCGTGGCGAGCGAGCGCCGACAGCGCGGGCGCGACGTCGACCTCGTCGTGATCTCGGGCGACGTGTTCGAGAGCGCGAGCCTCGAGATCCCCCGCGCGACGCGGGCGTTTTCGCAGCTCCACGCGTCGCTGATCGACGCGCTCGGGCGCCCGACGCCGTTCGTGGTCGTACCCGGCAACCACGACCGCCGGATCGCGGGTCTGCTCGGGCCGCACCGCAGCGAGCTGTGGAGCGCCTTTGCCGCGAGCGCGCCGCGCGACGTCTTCGTGCACGGCGTGTCGCTCCAAGGCGCGCTCTCGGGCGAGTCGCCCTTCCTCGCGCAGGTGGTGCCACATCGTTGGCACCGCTTGCCGCTCTGGCTGGTCGCCTACGACTCGACCTTCTTGCCGCGCGGTTTGCTCGGGGCGGGCGGCACGATGCGCCGCGAGGATCTGCTCCACGTCGCGTCACAGATCGGCGCGCACCGACCGGAGTGGCCGATCGTCGTGCTCTTGCACCACCACCTCGTACCGACGCCCGTGACCGACGTGGATCCGATCGACGCCGACGAGCGCTCGTCGTTCGTGCGCTGGGGCGTGACGGAGCTCTTGCCGCGCCTGCTCGCGCACGCGGATCGCGAGGAGTGGATGATGACCGCGCTCGGCGCGGGCTCGGCGCTCAGCGCGCTGCACGATCTCGGGCGCGCGGTGCTCGTGCTGCACGGACACAAGCACAACGCGACCGCGCGCTCGCTCGACGCGACGGTGGCCGGCCAAGGCGACGTGCTCATCGCGTCGGCCGGGAGCGCAGGCACCGCGGGCAGCGTGCGGCAGGCGGTGACGCACCGCTCGGCGCGCGTGTGGCCGAGCTTCAACGTGGTGGAGCTCGATCCCGAGAGCGTGGCGATCGACACCGCGGCCTTCGGTTGGAAGGGCCGCTCGCGCGGCGAGGTCGAGGTCACGCCGCTCGTGTGCGCGTCACGTCGCGGCAGCCAGTGGCGTGTGGTCCCGACCCCGCGCGGCGCGCGCGATCGAGGCCCACGCTTGGCGGAAGACACGATGCGCGTTCGGCTCCTCGCCTCGCGCAAGCCCGGTCGCTACGACCTCGCGATCGAACGACGCCTCACGCCCGACCTCGACGCGCGGGTGCCCCACTACGTCGAGACGCTCGCGCCGCTGCCGGAGGCTGCGGTCTTCGTGCGCGGCGTGCAGGTCGACGTCCCGCACGATCTGCCGCTCGACTTCGAGCCCCACGCGCTCGATCAGACGCGCTACCTCGTCGAGGCGGGCGCCTATCGCACGCACGCCGAAGCGCTCCGCACGCAGCGCGGCAGCGCGGCCCCGTACGGCCACGTCGAGCTGCTGGTGCGCTATCGGTGTGCGCGCGCCGAGCTTCGCGTCACGGGTCTGCCCTTCGTGGAGGCGTTCGCGAGCGCCACCGACGCGGGCAGCGGCCAACAATCCGTCGTGCCGATCGTGCGCGAGGACGACGCGCTCGTGGTGCGCGTGCTCGAGTGTCCCGCGCGCACGCTGCTGCGCCTTCATTGGCCCCTCGAAGACGTCGCCTCGTCCGCCCCGCGGCTCGAGCTGCCGGTGGTGCCGAGGGTGCGAGCGCGCCGAGGTTCGGTCGCGCGCGCCGAGCGACCGGGGCTCGAAGCTCCGGACGACGCGTGGGACTCCCACCATCATCACGCGGAGCGCGAGCGCCTGGACGAGCGCAGCGACGCGCGTAGGCTGCCCGCCGATGACGGATCCGGATCCGCCCGGTCGGCGGGGTCAGCCGCCGACAAAACCGCGCGACGTGCAGAGCCCCTACGAGCAGATCGGCGGTGAGGCGGGCGTCCGCGCGCTCGTCGATCGTTTCTACGATCTCATGGACACCTTGCCGGAAGCGGCGACGGTACGTGCGATGCACGCCAAGAGCCTGAAGGTCTCGCGCGACAAGCTCTTCTGGTTCCTCTCCGGCTGGCTCGGCGGTCCGCAGCTCTACGTGGAGCGCTTCGGGCATCCGCGGCTGCGCATGCGGCACTTTCCCTTCGCGATCGACACCGCCTCGGCCGAGCAGTGGATGCTCTGCATGCGGCGCGCGATGGCGGAGACGGTCAGCGACGCCGCACTGCGCGACTTCCTCGACTCGCGCTTCGAGCAGCTCGCGTTGCACATGCGCAACCAGCCGGGTTGATCCCCGCGCCGCGCTCCGGCGTACCGAATGCCACAGGTGACGTCGATCGACGCCGCAGGTCGGGCAGCTCGAACGCGGCAGCGAAAGCCGCCGATCGATCAGCGCCGCACGAGCGGGAGCATCCACTCGAGCGGCGCGCCCATCCGACGTCGACGCGCGCGTGTGAAGCTCGCGATGCCGAAGCCGTCGATGCGCGGGTTCTCGCGCCAACGTGGATAACGCGTCGCGCGCACCTTCCCGCCCGCGTTGCCCTCCACGAGGAAGAGCGTCTCGCCCTCGACGTGATCGACGACCGCGCTGTGTCCCCACGTGTCGTTGCGGATGCGGACGTAGTCGCCCGGACGCGGCTCGAAACGATCGAGCGCGTCGCCCGCGACGAAGAGCCCGCGTCGCTCGAACCAGCGCCGCATCGCCCCGTTCGTTCGGACGAGCCAGCCGCCCGCGTCGCCTCCCGAGAGCGGCGCCCCCGCGACCGCGTACACCCACGCGACGAAGTCGGTGCACCAGAGGTCGTTCGCAGGCACGTGGGGCGCGAGCGGTCCGGGGGCGAGGCGCCGCTCGGCTCCCACGAAGGGCAGCGTGCGATCGACCTCGCCGCGCGCGACCCGCACGATCTGCAGGCCGGCGCGGTCGGCGCGCTTCGGGGCCGAGGTCGCGACGCACCGCGGACCCACCGCGGCGAAACCTTCGTCGCAGAGGCAGTACGCGTCGTCCGACTCGGCGAAGCACGTCCCGCGGCCCGAGCAGCTCACGCCCGCGCACGGGTCGTCGGCTCGGGCGGTCGAGGCCGCCGCCACCGTGACGATCAGCGCGAGGACGGACGAAACGCGCATCGGGACCTTGGACGTGCGACGCGCGGAAGAGTTCTAACGGCGCTTCGTCCGATCCGCACGGGTCGCGGCAGGCCGCGCCTTCGATGGGGACCGCGCGCGGGACCTCCCGGCCGGCGCGGAAGCCACGCTCGACGGGCTCGCGGCGGCGCGCGGCGGCGGCGATCGCACGACGCCAGGACCTGCCGTGAGCAGGAGCTCCGCCCGCGCGATGCGATCCAGACGGAACTGGCGCGGCTCGTCGCACCCGAGGTCGTGCACGTTGAGCAGCGTCGTCGTCCGCTCGAGGAGCACGGCCTCGATGCGGACGTCGCGGACCGTCGTGCCGCGGGCGCCCGAGTAGGTGATGCGCAACGGCGTCTGGTGGACCCAGGCGTGCTCGACCGCGGCCCGAACCTCGGCCGGTGCCGGCACCGTGGGCACGCCGATCCAAGCCAACGTCGACGCGAGCCGGTCGACCTCGCGTTGGCGTGCACGCGGCATCGCCCCGCGGACCTTGTCGATCGCGGAACGGAGCGTCTCCACGAACGGCACGAGCCTCGCGCGCTCGAGCCAACGCCCCGTCGCCACGAGGATCGCCGCCTCGTGCGCGGTGAAGTTGACCGGCGGCAGCGTGTAGGACGGTTCGAGCACGAGCCCACCGCCGCGGCCGCGCTCGCCCACCACCGGCACCGACGCGGCCCGCAGGGCGTCGAGGTCCCGGTGGATGGTTCGCACCGACACCTCGAAGCGTTCGGCCAACTCCTCCGCCGTGATGCCGGTGCGCCGTGCGCGGAGCAGCTCGGTCAGGGCGAACAACCGGTCGGATCGGCGCACCGCGCGAGCATGCCACGAAACATGACATACAGCTGACAGTCCGCGGAGTCAGGGTGGGCTCGCTTCCGAGGCGCGCTGCGGGTCACGTCGTCGTCGTGACGTCGCGCGCGCTCCGGGAGCTCTCGAACCGTTTCCCCACTCTGCACCCCAGGAGACCGACATGACCCACCCCGTCCTCGACCCCGCCGACCTCCACGACCCCACGCCCTTCGGCTACCGCCACACCACCCGCGTTCCCGCCGGCAAGGAGCTCGTGTTCGTGGCCGGCCAGTACGCCTCGTCCCCGGACGGCCGCGTGGTCTCGGCGGAGTTCGCCGCCCAGGTGCGGCAAGCGCTCGACAACCTCGGCCGTGCGCTCGCCGCGCACGAGCTGACGTTCGCCGACGTCGTGCAGCTGCGCACCTACGTGGTCGGCCTCGACTTCGCCAAGCTCGGCGTGATCGGCGACGCCGTGACGGGTCGGTGGGGATCGCGCCCGCCCACGAACACGCTGCTCGGCGTGGCCGCGCTGGCGATGCCCGACATGCTCTTCGAGATCGAGGCCGTCGCGGCGCGGCCCTGAGCGCAGCGCTGGCGCGCGGTGGCTCGACGGAGCACACCGCGCGCCATGAGCCCCGATGAGCTTTCGCGCGCCCTCGACGTCGTGCGTGCCCTCGCCGACGAAGCCTCCCTGCTCGCGATCGACGCGTTCCGGCGTGGCGGAACGGTCCACAAGAAAGGGGCGGTCGATCTCCTCACCGAGACCGATCTGCGGGTCGAGGCGCTCGTGCGCGCACGGCTCGCGGAGGCGTTCCCCGAGCACGACGTGATCGGCGAAGAGGGCGACGATCGCGCGACGGGCGAGCGCCCGATCTGGTTCGTCGATCCGATCGACGGCACGACGAACTTCGCTCATGGGCACCCGCTGTTCTCGATCGCGCTCGGCCTGCTGGTCGACGGGGTGCCGACCCTCGGCGTCGTGGCCGCGCCCGCGCTCGGCGTGACGTGGAGCGGCGCGCTCGGGCTCGGCGCGAGTCGGTGTTGGCGGTACGCGGGCGGCGCATCGCCAACGCTCGAGCGCGTGGAAGCGTGCCGGGTGTCGAGCGTCGCGACCCTCGCGGATTCCCTTTGCGCGACGGGCTTTCCGTACGATCGGTGGACGAACGACGACGACAACACGCGTGAGCACCGCGCGTTCCTCAAGCGCGGTCAGGGCGTGCGGCGCTGCGGCTCGGCCGCGCTCGACTGCTGCTTCGTCGCGGACGGAACGTACGACGTGTACTGGGAGCAACGGCTCAAGCCCTGGGACGTGTGCGCGGGCATCGCGCTGATCCTCGCCGCCGGTGGACGCGCGACGAGCTACGCGGGCGAGCCCGCCGACCCGCGGCAGGGTGAGCTGGTGGCGACGAACGGGCTCGTGCACGACGAGGCGCTCGCGGTGCTGGCGCAGGTGCGCGCTCGCTGATCGGAGCCACGTCGAACGGGCTCGTACGAGAAGCGCTCGCGGTGTTGGCGCAGGTGCGCGCTCGCTGATCGGAGCGACGTCGAACGGGCTCGTACACGAGCGCTCGCGGTGTTGGCGCAGGTGCGCGGGCGCTGATCGGAGCCGCGCATCGGCGTCGCACCTCGGAGCCACGCATCGGCGGCCAACGTCGGACGTCGGCGAACATCGGAGGCGTGGAACGAGCCGCTACGCGCCGGGACGAGAACCGCTCGCCAGATCCGCGGACGCGAGTAGGCTCCGCCTCCCATGCGCGCCTCCGATCTGCTCGGCCCCCAGGGCCCGCTCGCGCGCTCGATCGAGGGCTACGAGCACCGACCGAGCCAGATGCGCATGGCCGACCTCGTGGAGCGCACGCTCGGCCACGAAGGGGTCGCGATCGTCGAGGCGGGCACCGGCACCGGCAAGACCTGGGCGTACCTCGTGCCCGCGATCCTCAGCGGCAAACGCGTCGTGATCTCCACCGGCACCCGCGCGCTCCAGGATCAGATCATGGAGCGCGATCTGCCCGCGCTCCGCGATCACCTCGGTCTCGCGGTCGAGGCGGTCTGCATGAAGGGGCTCTCGAACTACCTCTGCCTGCGCCGCTACGAGCTCTACCGACACGCGCCGGAGGCCGCGACCGCCGAGGTGGGAAAGCAGCTCCGCGTGATCGAGGACTGGCGCGCCTACACCGAGACGGGCGATCGCGCGGATCTGCCGCTCCCGGAGGACGCGAGCGTGTGGGCCCACGTGCAGAGCGGGCCCGACACCCGCATCGGCGCGCGCTGCTCGTTCTTCGAGAAATGCTTCGTCACGAAGATGCGCCGCGCGGCCGAGAACGCGCGCATCGTCGTGGTCAATCATCATTTGTTCTTCGCGGATCTCGCGTTGCGCGGAGATCGCACCGCGGGCGGCGCGGTCATTCCCGATTACGACGCCGTGATCTTCGACGAAGCGCATCAGTTGGAGGAGACGGCGACCCTCTTCTTCGGCGCTTCCGTCAGCACTGGACAGCTCGAGCGGCTCGCCCGCGACGCGACCCGCGCGCTCGTCGCCGCCAAGGACGGCTCGCCGCTGCCCGAGGTGCTCCGCGCGGCCGCCGACGCGTTCTTCCTCGCGCTGCCGCGTCTGCGCGAGGGCAACGACCGCGTGCCGCTCGAAGCCTCGCACTTCTCGGTCGGGTCGGCGGGGTCAGCCGCCGACTTCACGCGGGCCGAGCCGGTGGTCGAGCGCGACTGGGACGGCGCGACGAAGGCACCGCGCCCGGCGCCCGATCTGGAGCAGCGCTTCTTCGCCCTCGACGACGCGCTCGAAGCCCTCGGCGCCCACTGCCGGGTCGTGCGCGGCGAGGACGAGTCGCTCGCTCAAATCGCGAAGCGTTGCGGACAGATACGCGACGACCTCGGGCGAATCACCGAGGCCGCGATCGGGCACAGCGTCGCCTGGGTGAGCCGCCGCGGGAACGGCCTCGCGCTCGGCATCAGCCCCATCGACGTCAGCTCGATCCTCCGCAAGGAGCTCTTCGGCCGCGCGGCCTCGTGACGAGCGCGACCCTGACCACCGGGCGCTCGTCGTCGAGCGGCCGCGAGCGGGTGGGCTCGCGGATCGTCGTGGACGACGAGCCGAGCGTGTCGAGCACGCCGCCCCCCGCGGGCTTCGCGAACGACGAGCTCAGCTCCGACTTCCGCTACTTCAAGCAGCGCCTCGGCATCGACTTCGAGGTCGACGAGCTCGCGCTCCCCTCGCCCTTCGACTTCCCGTCCCAGGCCGGGCTCTACGTGCCCGAGAAGATGCCCGACCCGCGGGATCCGCGTTTCCTCGACGCCGCGACCCGCGAGATCCTCGGTTTGATCGCGGTCACCGACGGAGGCGCGTTCGTGCTCTGCACGAGCCACCGCAACATGCACGCGCTCGCGCAGGCGTGCCGTCCGACGTTGGTCGACCGCGGCTATCCCGTCCTCGTCCAAGGCGAGCTGCCCAAGCCCTCGTTGCTCGAACGTTTCCGCAGCAGCGGCGACGCCGTCCTCTTCGCGACCTCGAGCTTCTGGGAAGGTGTCGACGTGCCGGGGCACGCGCTGCGCCTCGTGGTGATCGACAAGCTCCCCTTCGAGGTCCCGAGCGATCCGCTGGTGCGCGCCCGCTGCGAGCGCCTCGAAGAGGAGGGCGGCAAACCCTTCATGGACTTGCTCGTGCCGGCCGCCGCGCTCGCGCTCAAACAAGGTTTCGGTCGCCTGGTCCGCACGCGAAAGGATCGCGGGGTGGTCGCGATCCTCGACTCGCGTCTGGTGAAGAAGGGCTACGGCAAGGTGTTCTTGCGCAGCCTTCCGGACGCGAGCCGGCTCTACTCGCTCGCGGAGGCGAAGGCGTTCTGGGAGAACGGCGACGCGTGAGCGGCCCGCGTTCAGCGAGTGGGGCAGTAGAGCGGTGCGCTGAAGCACGTACCGTCCAAACAGCCCTCGCCCGGCCCACATTGGTAGAGTCGATCTTCGACGAAGCCGCACGTCGTGGGACAGACGCCGGACGCGGGGCACGAACCGCCACCTCCACACGAATCGCCACGAACGCAAGGCTCGCCGCCCGCGACGACCACGGCGTCCAACGGGTCGTGACAACGATGGCCGCCATCGTCACCAGGAGCACACGCCGAAGCCCACGTCCGACTCGCGGAAACGATGAAGCACGGTGCGCCGTCGGGCTCGCAAGCCTCTCCACGCCGCGGTCGTCGAACGCATGCACCCTCCACGCACCAAGCGCCCTCTTCGCAAAGCACCGCCGCGCTGGCGTCGCAGGCCTCTCCGACCGCGGCGAGGCGATAGGAGACGCAGCGGTCGCCGTCGTCGAAGCGTATGCAGAGCATACCCAACTCTTCGTCGCATCGAGCGTCGGCGCAGTCCTCTCCCTCCGACGGTGGCCGAGCGCATCGGCAGTCCTGACACTGCATCGGTCGCCCGTTGGAAGCTCGCCCGCACTGCCGTCCGTCGAGGCAAGCCTCGCCTTCGGAGAGCGTCCCCACGGAAGGAACACAGTCGAAGAGCGCATCACAGTCCGCGTCGTTCGCGAGGGTCGGCATACACCACCCTTCGATCGGTGACACCCCCTCGAGCGGGATGACCTGCGCAAAGTACTGCCCGACGGTCCGAACGCAGTGCTCGAGGCCGCCCAGGTACGCGTCGCGGAACGAGCCTGGAGTGCAGGTGCTCCACCACTCGCAATAGGCCCGCGCGACCGGGAGCGCGATGGCGAGCTCGGGCGAGAGGCCCGCGTCCGGCTCCGGTCCCGACGCGTCACCCGAACCGCGCGCGTCCGGCCGTCCCTCACTCGCCGCGTCCACCGCCGCGTCCTCCTTCGGCTCGAGCACGTTCACGGCCACGTCGCAGCCGAGGAGCGTTCCCGAGGCGAGCGCCGAGAACACGAGGGCACGACCGAGCGCGCGAGCGCGTTTCGCGTGTCGCGTTCGACTCCCACATGCGTCGCGAAGGGGACGACGATTCCCGAGATCCAACTTGCCGTTCATGTTCGTTCGAGCCACGAGGCCACGACGACGGACCATGACCCGAAAAGTTCATCGGCTCCGCGCTCACGCGCGGCCCGATAGTTTCGCGGAATCGTTCAGCTTCGCGGACTTACGTCCGCTTCGCCTCGAACGATTCCGCTTCAATTGGTCCGTCGCACGCCGCTCGTGGCTCTGAGTGTGGAGTGCCCCTGCGTCCCGACCGAAGACTGCGTCTCGTCTCTTCGCCTCCCGCCCGCGAGGCGCACGCCCCCGCGAGCGATGCGTCGCTCGTGTCGAGGGCGCGCGGCGGCGATCGCGAGGCGGAGACCGAGCTGCTCCTGCGCCACACCCCGCGGCTGGTCCGCGTGGTCGATCGCATGCTCGGCGATCGCGACGAGACCGACGACGTGGTGCAGGACACGCTCGAGACCGCCCTCGGCAAGCTCGGCTCCCTACGAGAGCCCGACGCGTTCGGGGGGTGGCTCTTGTCGATCGCAGTGCGGCACGTCCACCGTCGGCTCCGTCGACGTCGCCTCGCACTCGCCTTCGGTTTTCTCACGAGCGCCGAAGGCGTGGAGCCGCTCGAAGAGCAATGCGCGCCCTTCGCGACGGCAGAGCAGCGGGCCGAGCTCGCGCTGCTCGATCGTGCGCTCGCGCGGTTGGCTCCTGCGGAGCGCATCGCGTGGACGCTGCGCTGGATCGAGGGGCTCGAGCTCTCCGAGATCGCGACCGCGCTCGAGTGCTCGATCACCACGGTGAAGCGTCGATTGCAGGCCGCGGACGCCGAGGTGCGTCTGCACGTCGCGCGCGAAGAGAGACGCGACACGACCGCCTGCGAAGCCGTCGATGCCGGCGAAGCCGACGAAGTCGACGAGGCCGACGAGGCCGCGCGCGAAGGAGGTGCGTCGTGAAGTTTCGTACCTTGCCGCGTCGCGTGGCCGACGTGCTCGACGATCGCGACGCCGAGGCGCGCGCACGTGCGGTCGTACGACGCACGCGACGCGCCCGTCGTCGAAAGGCTCCGCTCGGCGCGATCGCGGTGGCCACCGCGTCGCTCGTCACGGTCTCCGCGCTCGCCTACCGCACGTGGCGCGCGCCGGAGCCGCAAGGGACGTCCGAGCCTTCCGTGCTCGGTCGAAGCTCCACCACGCTGACCGCGGGCCGTCGATCGTTCGGGCCGCGCTCGTGGATCGAGGTGAGCGCCGACACCGACGCGACCCTGCTCGAGACCCGCGACGCGTTCGAGATCGTGCTCACGCAAGGCGCGGTCGAGCTCGACGTGCGCGCCGAAGATCGCCGCGTGGATCTCGACGCGGGGCTCGTCCACCTCTCCGCGATCGGCGCGCATCTCACCGTCGTCCGGGGCGACGACGTGCGCGGCGACGAAGCGCGTGGGGGCGACGTGCGGGGCGACACCGTGCGGGGCGCCGTGCGGGGCGACACCGTGCGGGGCGACACCGTGCGGGGCGACACCGTGCGGGGCGACACCGTGCGGGGCGACACCGTGCGTGTGGTGGTGCACGCAGGTCGGGTCCTCGCGCGGGGCGATCACGTTCCCGAGCGCGCGCGCATGCTCGCGGCGGGTGAGTCGATCGTGGTCCGAGAGCCTGCGACCCCGAGCCCGTCGATTCCCTCGGCGCCACCGAGTGAAACGCCCGCCGAAGAAGAAGTCGTGCGACCGCGCATGCCGGCGCGCGACGTGGCGCCTCGTCGCTGGCGCGAGCTCGCGGACGCGGGCGAGTACCGCGAAGCGTGGCGTGCGCTCGACGAGGCCGGCGTCTCGCACGAGGTGCGCGTCTCCGATCCCGAAGAGCTCCTCTCGCTCGCCGACGTCGCGCGCCGAAGCGGTCACGCCGCGCGCGCCGAAGAACCCCTGACGGAGCTCCTCCGACGTTTCCCGGACGATCCGGCCGCCGCGCTCGGCGCGTTCACGCTCGGTCGCCTCCGCGCGGACCAGCTCGGTCGCCCGGCCGACGCCGCCGAGGCCTTCGAGCGCGCGCTGCGCTCGTCGCTTCCCTCGACCTTGGTCCCCGACGCGCTCGCTCGGCTCGCCCTCGCGCGTCGCGACGCCGGTCAGCCCGAGCGCGCGCGCGCCGACGCCACGCGCTACCTCGAACGTTTCCCGAACGGCCCGCGCGCGGCCGAGATACGCGCGATCGTGGACGCTCGATGAGAGCCTGCGTTCTCCTCGCGCTGCTCGCAGCCCCCGCGCTCGCGCACGCTCAAGACGGACGCGTCGTGCTGCGCGCTCCGCGCTGCGACGCGCCCTTCGCGTGGGAGTCCGTGACCTCGCTGCTCGCGCTCGAGCTCTCGGACGACGGAGTCGCGAGCACGGTCGAGTCGATCGATCGGGTGGAGGGCGAGCGCGCGGACGATGCAACGAACGGTGCGACGAACGAAGCGACGAACGGTACGACGAGCGACGCGACGAGCGACGCGACGAACGGTGCGACGAACGACGAGGTCAGTCGCCTCGATGCCGCTCGCGAGCACGACACCGACGACACACGCGATGGCACCCGACGCAACGTCGCGACCTCGGGCCGCGATTCGTCCACACGACCCACGCTCGCGTCGATCCAGTTCGTCTGCGGCGATCCCCGCGCGCCGCACGCGGTCCGCGTCGAGATCGACGACCACGTCACCCGCAAGCGGCTGACGCGCGACTTCGATCTCTCCAGCGTGCCCGAACGCTCGCGGCCTCGCGCGCTCGCGCTCGGCGCGGCCGAGCTGCTCCGCGCGAGCTGGGCCGAGCTGGCGCTACCGACCGTGCCGACCGCGGAGGTCCCGGTGCCGCCAGACCTTCGGCGCGCGATCCGCGTGGTCCCGCGCAGCGCGCTCGATGCACCGCGTGCGTCGCAGCTCGCGGAGCCGGTCGCCTCGCGTCCGCCCTCCGAGTCGCCGCGATCCGAACGCGCTCCGATCGTGGCGCATCCACGTGCGCACGCGCGAGCCGGCGCGGAGGTCCGCGCCCACGCCTCCGGAAACGCCGCGCTCGCGGGGGGATTCCTCCACGTCGACGCCACGCTCGCCCCTCGCGTCGCGCTCCGGCTCGGTGCCATCGCGCTCCACGCCCGCGCGACCCACCCGCTCGGCGAGGTCGCGCTGCTCGAGGTCGCGGGCCAGGTCGGGGTCTTCGTCGCGGCCCGCCTCGGCCCGCTGCGCCTCGGGATCGCGCCCGCGCTCGAGCTCGGCTGGGGCCGCGCGACCGGGAGCACCACGCGCCCCGACGTGGACGTCGACGACGGTGCGACCTGGCTCGCGTCCGCGAAGCTCGAGCTCGACGCGGTCGTCGCGCTGCGCGAACGCTTCGAGCTCTTCTGCGCGATCGTGACGACCTACCCGCTGCGCGGTCTGCGCGCTCGCGCCGCGGGGGTCGCGTTCGCGGGCATCACCGGCCCCAGCGTCGGCGTGGCGTTCGGCTTCGGCGTGCCCTTCGGCGCGAACTGAGAACCATGCCCCGCGGACGCGGGCGGTATGGCGACAGACCCCTCTCGAGGAGCCTGAGGCACGGCGTTCCGCAGTACGCTGAGCCGGTGACTCGCTTCGACGTGTGCGTGGCTCTCGTCGTCTCCCTCGCGCTGGCCTGCGGCGACGACGACTCCTCTCGAGACGGCGGCGCGCTCGACGGCGCCTTCGATGGCGCGACGGATGGTGCCACCGACGCTGCCCCCGACGTCCGCGACGCGGGCCCTCCCGTTCCGCCGATGCCGACGTGCGCGGAACCTCCCGAGCGCACCTTCCCCGTGTGCGGATCGGGCGGCGCGCGGCTCGGGCTCTTCGAAGCGAGCCCGACCCTCGACGACAAGGCCCACGACCTCGATCGCGGCTTCCACGCGATCCACGCCTGGCCGACGGGCGTGAACACCGAGGTGCGCGCGAACGACGACGCGGCGCGCGCCACGATCGAACGTTTCTTCGTCGAGCACGACGGCTGGGACTTCGAGGCCTTCACCTCCTCCCTCGGCGACGCGCGCACGCTGCCCGAGACCGTGAGCTGGGCGAAGGTCGCGGGCGCGTACGCGGGCGCGGGGGTGGCGGCCGACGCGTTCCGCTACGCGGTGCTGCGCGACGAAGGCGCCGCCTGCGACGAGGTCGAGCGCGCGCGCGAGCACCTGCACCGCGGGCTCGACGCGATGCACCGCGCCTTTGCGATCACCGGCGTCGAAGGCGTCGTCGCGCGCGGCTACCAGCGCGCGGATCTGCCGGGCGGCGCGCACGAGACGACGCCGCTCTTCGACGCGGAAGGAGCCCCGCTGCCCGAAGAGAAGAACAACGGCACGTGGCGCGAAGACCAGAGCGGCGTCTACCCGGAGTACGTCTGGGAGGACAGCTGCAGCCGCGACATGTTGATCGGCTGGGTGCTCGGCATGGCAGCCGCGTGGGAGGTCACGCGCGGCGATCCCACGATCGACGCCACGCGCCTGCGCACCCTCGCCGACGACGCCGACGCGCTCGCCACCTCGCTCGCACGCGTCGGCGAGAGCGGGCGCGATCTCGAGATCCACGACGCGGACGGACGGCTCACGTTCCACGCGTACCTCCACGAGTCCGCCGTCGATCGCGCGTACATCGATCGCTTCGCCGGCAACGGCCAGCACGCCGCGATGGCGCTCGGCATCGTCGCCGCGCTCGCGCGCATCGGCGACGACCCGGAGGTCGATCGTTGGCTTCACGAAGAGCTCGTGTTTCGCCGCGATCTGCCGGGCATCGTGCGCGAGCACGTGGGCCTCATCGACTTCGGCGCGATGACGAACTTCTCCAACCACAACATGACGTGGACCGGGCTCTGGCTCGCGAACCGCTACCTCTGCGACGACGACGCGCGCGAGCTCGTGCGCGAAGGCACGATGGTCGAGCTCTACGCGCGCGAGGGATCGTCGCGCCGCGTCGACACCATGGGGCAGACCTTCTTCGACCTCGTCTACCTCGCGGCGCGAGGACGCGCGCACGCCGATCGCGCACTCGATTCGGACGAGCTCGACCCGGCCGCCCTCGCGCGAGGCCTGCAGACCCTCGACGAGTTCCCCGCGCCCCCCTACTGGGCGATCGCCCGCGAGAACTGCGACGCGGACGAGATCGCGAGCCGCGCCTGCATCGCCGAGGACGGCACCGCGCTGACGATCGACCCGATGAGCGGCCGCGGCGACGCGGTCGTCGCGACCACGCCCGTCCCGATGCGCATCCGCCCCCCGAGCAACTACTTCTGGCGCAGCGACCCCTACCGCGTGAACGGCGAGGGCGACCCAAACGCGCTCTACCCGGGCGTCGACTTCCGCCTCGCGTATTGGATGGGCCGGTTCCTGCGCGTGGAGTGAGGTCGGAGACGACGGCCGTGATCGACACGACTAAGTCAATGGCTTAGACTGGGGTGCCATGAGGTTCGAGTGGGATGATGCGAAGAACCTCGCCAACCAACGAAAGCACGGTGTCTCGTTCGAAGAGGCATGCGAGGTCTTCGCGGACGACGCGGGCCAGCTCGAGATCTTCGACGAGGCGCATTCCGACATCGAAGATCGATTCATCACCCTGGGGCCGATCTCGCGTGGCCTCGTCCTCGTCGTGTGGACCGAGCGTTCCGACGACGTGATCCGAATCGTCTCCGCACGGTGGGCCACCCCTCGCGAGGCTCGACGCTACGAGACGTTCATGGAGAAGCTGCGATGACCGACATCCCCGAGCTCGACCTCGACGACTTCGAGAGCGCGATCCCCGCGCGCCTACGCAAGCGGATGATCGAGGGGCGCTTCGAAGCGGGCAGCGACATCGCGGCGCTTCGGCGCTTCGTGCGTCTGACGCAAGAGGAGTTCGCCCGCGCGATGGGCATCAGCGTCCACACGCTTCGCAACTGGGAGCAAGGGCGCCGCAAGCCGGAGGGACCGGCCATCGCGCTGCTGCGGATCGCCGCGCGGCATCCGCGGCTGTTGCGAGAGAACCTCGATCGGGCGGCGTGACTCGCCTCGTGCGCGCCGCCGCTCACGTCGACCTCCGACGCCTGGATCGGTCATCCTTGGTTTGAACGCGAGTCTGCCGCGGTCAGCCCAGCGAGCGGGCGCGGGCGCCGAAACCGCCGCAGCAACCGCTCTCCTTCGGAGGCCGTCTTCTGCGAGGCGACGAACGCTTCGACATCCTCCAAGTGCTCGGGGTAGTCGAGTCCGCCGCAGCCACAGGTGTGAAACGCGAATCCGTGTCGGAAGAGCACGCGGATCTTCTCCCACTGCTTCACGTCGTGCCTCGGAGGCGCTTTGAAGTCGTGACCCAAGTGCGCCATGGGTTTGCCGCACTGTGGGCAAGGAACGACGCGCGGCTCCTCTTCTGGAGGTCTCCGAGACTTCGGCAGCTCGCACAGATTGATCTGCTTGAACGACTTGCGACAGTCCAAGCACGCGAACGGCTCTTTGTAGGTGTGCATCGCGTAGCGGCACATGGCGGACTCTCCGGTGGTCGATTCGTGTGGGCGGGGGCGTGGCCGCGGCGGGTCGAGCTCCTCCTCAACGCATGCGGCGCGCGACGAGCCAGGCGCTCATCGCGTCGCGGTTCGGGACCTCGGGTGGCAACGTCGACTCCGAGAGCGCCCGGTCGAGCGCCGCTTCGAGCTCGGGCCAGCGGGCGCGGAAGCGTTCGTCGCTCTCGGGATCGAGCGCGCCTTTCTCTTCGCCGCTTCGTTTGCGCGCGACGAGTTCGTGCAGCTCGGGGAAGCCGTGACGATCGGCGAGCGCGGGCAGGTCCATCTCGAGCTCGCCCATCGTCAGCAGGTGCACCCCCGTGAGCGCGACGCGGTACGCGTAGAGCATCGACTTCACCTTCGGGGCGCGCGCGTGCTCGCGCTGCACGCCGCCGAAGAAGCCGCGGTAGTGCGCGACGAAGCGCGTGCTCGCGGCCCCACGCGCGAGCTCGCGCAGGGTCTCGACGTCGTCGGACTCCACGAGCTGCAGCGGCGACAGCAACCGTTCGAGCACGTTGCCGTTGCCGCGCGCGAGCAGCCCGAGCGCCTTGCCCGCTTCGTGCGTCGTGAGGTCGTGCTCGACGCCTTCGAAGTCGACCAGCACGTCGTGGGTCTCACGCGGCGCGTCGAGGCCGAGCACCTGTTCGGTGGGCGCGAGGTGCAGCCCCTTGAGATCGACGTCGCTGTCGGGCGAGAGGAAGCCGTACGCGTGCGCGCCCGTGACGCCGCATTGGAGCAGCGCGCCGGGCGGCGCGCGGGCGTGGAGGAAGCGGAGCGCGCGGGCGCGTTCGTCGGGCGTGAGCATCGGGCACCTCGAAGGCGCGCGAAGGTGGGGACGCACGGACGAGACGCAAGCGTCGACGTTTCTGGAGCCGCCGGGCCGAGCGACCCGACGTCACGTGAGCGTCGCCGTCGGGCGATCGAACCAAGCCGAGGAGAGCCTCGATCGCGCGGCGTGACGGCCCGCCTCGTCCGCGTCGCCGCTCACGTCGTCACGAACGGGTTGTCGATCGGATCGTCCGACGCGGGCACGTAAGGCGCGTCCGGATCCGGCGTCTCGGGCTCGGAGTCG
>JALOQC010000587.1 GCA_025453555.1 Myxococcota bacterium
GGACTCTGTCTCGGACTCTGTCTCGGACTCTGTCTCGGACTCTGTCTCGGACTCTGTCTCGGACTCTGTCTCGGACTCTGTCTCGGACTCTGTCTCGGATCCCTGCTCAATCGCGATTCTCGGTGCACCGCGGTCGCTTCATCGCCGTGTCTCAGCGCCCCCGCACCGACGAGGGCGCCTTCCCGAAGCGCTGCCGAAACGCCTGCGAGAACGCGGTGAGGCTCTCGTAGCCGACCTTGCTCGCCACCTCGCCGACCGAGAGCGCGCCCGCTTCGAGCAAGACCAGCGCCTCGTCGAGGCGGCGCGCGCGCACGTAGGTCGTCGGCGCGCAGCCCATCTCGCGCTTGAACGCCCGGAGCAGCGTGCTCTCCGAGGCCGCGGCGGCGCTCGCGATCGCCGTCACGCCGAGCTCGCGGTCGAAGAGGTGCTCTTCCACGAACGCCACCGCACGCTGCACCGTCGGGCCGTACTGCCGCACCAGCGACGTGCGCTCCGCGTCGTCCTCGCGATCGCGGAGCAGGAAGTAGATCTCCTTGGTGAGCTCGGTCTCGAGGAAGCGCGCGGCGTCGCTCGTGTGACGCGCGCAGACCTGCCGCTCGAAGAGGTAGCGGTGCGCGAGCTCGTGGACCCAGGTGGTGCGCGCGAGCACGTGGCTGGCCTCGAGGAAGCGCGCAAAACGTTTCGCGTCCACGCCCACGTCGCCGTAGAGCGCGACGACTCGCTCGACGAGCGCGTCCGAGAGACCGAGCACCAGCAGCCGCACCGTCGGGCTCACCACGCGCGCGCGATGACGCCCCGTCGGCCACACCACGAAGCGCGCGCGATCGACGAGCACCGGGCTGCCGCCCTCCCCCGCCGACGCCACGCCGTCGACCGAAACCACGCCGACCTGCAACGGGAGCACGATCGAAGGCCGCCGCAGCACCAGCCGGAGCTCGTCCTCCGCGGCGCCGACGTGCACGGCGAGCGCGAGCGGCTCCTCGGCCGGCGGAGTCGCGTGCTTCGTCGCGGGCTTCGTCGCGGGCTTCGTCGCGGGCTTCGTCGTGGGCTTCGTCGTGGGCTTCGTCGCGGGCTTCGTCGTGGGCTTCGTCGTGGGCTTCGTCGTGGGCTTCGTCGTGGGCTTCGTCGCGGGCTTCGTCGTGGGCACGCGTGGAGTGGCGGCCAGGTACGCGTCGATCGACGCCTCGTTCGCGACCGCGCGTGACGGCTTCTCGACGACCTTCGCCGGATGCGAGGTCGTCTTTCGGGCCCGGACGGTGTTCACTCTCCCGAGAGTCATGCGCTCCGCCATCCTACGCGTCACGGCGAGCCTCGCCAGCCCCTCCCACGCCTCTCGCGCGTACGTGCGGGCGACCGCCCTCTGCGTCGTACTCGGTTGCGGCGGCGACGGCGGGTTCGACTTGCCGCCGGTCCCCTCGCGGGATGCGTCGATGGACGCCGCGCGCGATGCGTCGACCGCACGCGACGGCGCGCTCGATGCGCCATCCGACGGCTCGCGGGACGGATCGCACGACGGATCGCACGACGCGAGCGACGGCTCCGCTCGTGACGCGGGCACGGGCTCCGACTTCCGCTGGGAGGACTCCGTCCTCTACTTCGTGCTCACGGATCGCTTCGAGAACGGCGATCCGAGCAACGACGCGCAGGGCGACACGTGCCTCGATCCGAGCTCTCCGATTCGGTTCCACGGCGGAGATCTCGCGGGCTTGCGCGCGCGGATCCCCTATTTGCGCGAGCTCGGAGTCGACGCGCTCTGGATCACGCCGGTGCAGGCTCAAATCGGAAGACGCGGCGAACAATGCGGCTACCACGGCTATTGGGCGCGCCTCGACGACCCGCTCGTGCCGGCCCACGGACCGCTCGAGCCGCGGCTCGGAACCGACGCCGAGCTCGACGCGCTGATCAACGCGATGCACGACAACGATCTGCGGCTCGTGGTGGATCTCGTCGTGAACCACGTCGGTTACGACGCGCCGCTCACGCGCACGCGCCCCGAGTGGTTCCATCCGCGCGAGGGCTGCGCCGCGCTCGGACCGAGCGATCTCTACTGCCCGCTCGCGGGCCTGCCGGACCTCGCGCACGGGCGGGCCGACGTGCGCGCGTGGCTCGACGCGTACAGCGCCGCCTTCACGCGACGCTTCGCGTTCGACGGCATCCGCATGGACACCGTGAAGCACGTGCCGGCGTCGTACTTCGCCGAGCAGTGGATCCCGGCCGTGCGCGCGGAGCGGGATCTCTGGTTGATCGGTGAGCTGCTCGACGAAGGCAGCTACGATCCCTTCGTGCCCTACGTCGAGGCCGGCTTCGACGGGCTCTTCGACTTCCCGCTTCGCCGCGCGTTGATCACGAGCCTCGCGCAGGGCGCCTCGCTCGACGCGGTCGCGACGCGTGTGCAGGAGTACGTGCGGCGTTTCGGGATCGCGGCCGCGCTCCGCAAGAGCCAGCTCCTCGACAACCACGACGTCCCGCGCTTCCTCACCGAGTCCGAAGGCCAGCCCGAGGCGCTGCGCGTCGAGCGTTATCACCTCGCGCTCGGGCTGCTCTTCGTGGTGCCGGGCATCCCGCAGATCTATTACGGCAACGAGCTCGGCATGACGGGCCGCTACCCGTACAACCGCGCGGACATGCCGCGCTGGGCCTTCGACGAGCGCACGCGCGGTGGCGCGCACGAAGGCATCGTCGGCGACGCGAGCGATCACTTCGCGCTCGTTCGGCGGCTCGCGCAGACGCGTCGTGACGTGATGCCGCTCCGACGAGGCAACTACGCGGAGCTCTGGCGACCGAACGGCGCGCGCGACGTGTACGCGTTCGCACGTTTCGTCGGGGAAGACGTGGCGATCGTGGCGGTGAACGGCGGTGCGACCGAGGTGCGCGAGCTCTCGATGCCGTGGCGCACGAACCCGGGCCTGACCCCGGAGAGCACGGGCGCGATGGAGCGGGCGGCGAGGTTGCGCGAGCGGCTCGGTGCGTGGACGCGCGGCGACGCGCGCATCGAGGACGGCCGCCTCGTGGTCACGCTGCCGCCGCGCTCGATGTTCGTGTGGACGCCCTGAGTCGTCGGCGCGATTCGTCGGCGCGATTTCGTCGGCGCGATTTCGTCGGCGCGAGTCGTCGGCGCGAGTCGTCGGCGCGAGTCGTCGGCGCGAGTCGTCGGCGCGAGTCGTCGGCGCGAGTCGTCGGCGCGAATTCGTCGGCGCGATTCGTCGGCGCGAATTCGTCGGCGCGAACTCGTCCGCGCGATTGACTCAGGGCGTCGGCGTGCGCGTCTGCCACGCGCGGCGCGCGTCGAGCCCGTGATCCTCGAGACGCGGAATCACCACGCTGTCGATCGTCTCTTCGAAGAGTACGCGTCCTTCGACGCCGAGCAGGCAGCCGAGGCCTTCGAGCTCGACGCGCGTGGGCTCGTCGATCGGCGCGGCCGGCATCGCGGCGTGCATCTCGCGCTCGAGGTGCGCGAAGGCGATGCGCAGGTAGCGG
>JALOQC010000588.1 GCA_025453555.1 Myxococcota bacterium
CAGCCCCCTCCCTCCTCGGAGGCCTCCCTGCGCTTCGCTCCGGTCGGTCTCCTTCGGGCCTTCGGCGACGAGGGGGCTTCGCCCCCTTCGAACCCCTCGCTTGGCGCGCGCGGGTTGCTGGTCGGCTGCGCCGACTTCTGGGGACGGCTCGCGCCCTTCGATCCCCTCGTTCTGCGCGCGTTCTTTCGGTCGCGCTGCTACGCGTCACACGATGAGCTTCGTCCTACGTCTCGCGAGAGCGACGGAAGTCTCTCGCCTCCAGGAGATCGAGCGCGACGCCGACTCGCGCTTCGCGGCGGAGCACGGGCTCCCCAGCGGCGTGATCCCCGAAGAGCCTGCGCGTCGCTTCATCGAGCAAGGTCGGATCACCGTCGCCGAGAGCGAAGGAGAGGTCGTCGGCTGGGTGCTACTCGGTGCAATCGACGGTGAGCCCTGCATCGGCCAGCTCAGCGTCGCGGTGGCGCACGGACGCCGAGGGATCGGCGCGGCGCTGCTCACGCATGCGCTCGAGCTCGCGCGTGCGGGAGGCGCGCGCTCGGTCGTGCTCAACACGGAGCGCGACGTGCCATGGAACGCGCCCTGGTACGCCCGATTCGGCTTCGAGATCGTGCCGGAGCCTGCGTGGTCGCCCGCGCTGCGTGCGGTGACCGATCAGCAGCGAGCGGCTGGGCTCGACTGGACTCACCGCGTCCACATGCGCAAGCACTTCGCGACCTGACGACGTCGTAGCCAACGACTTCGTCGTCGAGCCAAGAGCGCGCGCTCTCCGTCACGCGCGCGGCGCGGAGACACGATCAGAGCGCGTGGGAGCCGATCAGAAGTCGTCGCTCAGCGGCGCGTCGAAGTCGTTGCTCTCCTGCACCTGCTGCTCGATCGCGGCTTCTTCTTCCGTGGTGACGAGCGCGGTCGCGTTCGCGGCGAGGAAGCCGCCGACCGCGCCGAGCACCGCGAAGCCGCCGAGCGCGCCCCACTTCTTGCCGCCCGCGAGCTTGCGGAACGCCCAGACCATGCCTCCGAGCGCGACGAGGCCGAGGACCCCTCCCACTCCCGCCACGAGCATCCACGATTCCATACGTGCCTCACCTGCCGTCGTGCGCACCGTCGCGCGAAGCTCGACGTCGCTCACAGCGTAACGTACTCGCGCTGCCACGAGGCGGGTCACGAGCGCACCTGCGTCACGCCGTCTGCGTCTGCGTCTGCGTCTGCGTCTTCGCGCTTCCCGCGCCGATCTCAGCCGAGGCCCAGCATCGAAATCAGCTCGCGTGACACCGTGCCGAGCTCGCGGTGGATCACCAGATCCGCGTCCTCGTCGAAGGGCGTCGGCTCACGGTTCAGCAAGATCAGCTTCGCGCCGTGGCGCTTCGCGAGCGGCACCAGCCCCGCGACCGGGTACACGTTCAGGCTCGTCCCCATCACGAGCATCACGTCACACGCACGCGCTTCGTTCTCCGCCTCGCGGAACGACGCGGGCAGCGCCTCGCCGAAGAGCACCACGTCGGGCTTGAGCTTCGTGCTCCCACAACGCAGGCAGCGCGGCGCGGTGTCGAGATCCTTCTCGGAGAAGCGCGAGAACAAGCTCTCGATCCCCTCCACGCCGCCGCAGTCGAGGCAGCGCAGGCGCCGAAACGAACCGTGCACTTCGAGCACGTGGTGCGAGCCGGCGCGCTGATGCAGGCCGTCGATGTTCTGCGTCACCACGTTCTGCATCCGCCCGCGCGCTTCGAGGCCCGCGAGCAGACGGTGCGCCGCGCTCGGCGGCGCGGTCGCGAGGGCGGCGAACTTGCTGCGCCAAAACCGATAGAACCGCACCGGATCCGCGAGGAAGCCGTCGATGCTCGCGACCTCCATCGGGTCGGCGTCCTTCCAGAGCCCCGCGTCGCTGCGGAAGTCCGGGATGCCGCTCTCGGTCGAGACCCCGGCTCCGGTGAGCGCCACTGCGTGACGCGCGTCTTCCAACCAACCTGCGAGGGTCGCGACCTCGGTCATCCACGTCTCCCGGCTCGCCGCGAGAACCACCACGCCGCGCGAGCGCGAGGACCATAGCAGCCTCGTCGCGCGAGGCGACGAACCCCGTTCGAAAGTTGCGCTCGCGCGCGGCCCGATGGTGTCGCGGGATCGTTCCGCTTCGCGGACTACGTCCGCTTCGCCCCGAACGATTCCGCTTCGAACGATTCCGCTTCGAACGATTCCGCTTCGAACGATTCCGCTTCGAACGACGCGCTGCCGCCTCGCGGTCACTCCACGCGCACGAGATCGCCCGGCTTCACCGCGGCGACGAAGGCCGCCAGCGCCTCGCCCACTGCGCGCTCGTCGGTGCCGTCGAACGTGACCTTCGTGTGGTAGTCCTCGCCGCGCCACTTCAGGTAGCTGCCGATCAGCACGCGCGGATGATCGGCCGCGAGCTGATAGAGCAGCTCCGCGATCGACGACTCGTCGCACCACGTGAACACCGCGCGGCTCACGAACGAGTCGCCGCGCGCGAGCTCATCCCGCAGCACCGCGAGCTTCACGCGGAAGATCTCCGGCACCCCCGGCAGCACGTACACGTTCTCCACCGCGAGCGTGGGCCACCACACCTCCGCGTTGCGAAGCAGCCGCGCGCCCTCCACCACGTTCGCGAGCCGCAGCGCCGCGTCGCTCACGGGCACGCCCTTCTTCCCGTGGTACTCGCGCACCATCTTCTCCACCTCGGCCGAGCGCACCACCTTCCGCCCCATGGCATGCGCGACCGCGTCGATCGTGATGTCGTCGTGCGTCGGCCCGACCCCACCGCTCGTGAACACCAGGTCGTGCGCCGCGCGCAGCGCGTTCAGCGCCTCCGCGATGGTCTCGATCTCGTCCGGCACGACGACCACGCGCCGAAGCGTGATCCCGATCTCGAAGAGCATCCGCGCGAGCACTGCGACGTTCGCCTCTTCGACCTTCCCAGTCAGGACTTCGTTGCCGACGATCAGCGCCGCTGCGGTTCGCATGCCGCGGACGGTAGCGTCGTGTGGACCGGGCGCCAACGGTGCGGAGCGCTCCCCGCTCATTCCTCTTCCCAACGACCACACACTCCCATCGACGAAAACGCTTCCTTCACGAGCTCGACGAGGGCGCCGTCGCGCAGGTGCATGGCCAACCAGGACTCCTCGTCGCCGAGATCGAGGCCAGCGTCTTCGCCCCAGGTGCTCGTCGAATCCGGGCGACGCATCGACAGACGCCGCGTGGCGGCCTCGTACGACACCTCCAAACCACGCGTTCGAAGCGCGTCCGCCAACGTGAGGTCGGCGGCGGGCGGAACCGCGGGCCCGCGATGTTCGAAGCTCACGATAGCGAGGTAGCACGACGGCGCAGCCGTTCGGAGCCACGAGCGTGCGTCTCGTGTCGGATTGCGTGCTCGGACCGCACCGCCTCCGTCGTCTCCTCGAAACACCCACGCGCCTGCGGCGAATCCGAGGAGAGAGCACCCACCACGCCGAGCGAGAACGAC
>JALOQC010000166.1 GCA_025453555.1 Myxococcota bacterium
GCCTGCGGGAGGAGGTACGGCGCCTTGGTCATCGACTCCATGCCGCCCGCAACCACGATCTCCGCGTCTTCGAGGCGGATGCTCTTGGTGCCGAGGACGACGCTCATCAGACCCGAACCGCAGACCTTGCCGACCGTCGTGGCCGGCGTCTTGTCCGGGACGCCCGCCGCCTTCGCGGCCTGGCGCGCGGGGGCCTGACCGACACCCGCCGTGAGCACGTTGCCCATGAACGTCTCGTCGACGTGCTCGCCGGTGAGCTTCGCGCCGCCGAGCGCCGCGCGAATCGCCACGCTGCCGAGGGTGGGAGCGTCGACCGCGCCGAGCGTGCCCTGGAAGCTGCCGATGGGCGTGCGCGCCGCGCCGACGATGAAGACCTCGCGTGCCATGTGGACCTCCTCTACCGCCGCGCGTGGCGCGGGGGTGGGGATCTGTCACTTCACGACGCGGCGTGTCAACCGCTCGAAACATCGAAGAAACCCGGCGTGCGACTTTACAGCCGGGTTACTGGCCCGCGCCGGACACCAAGCGCGTCGCGAACGATCGCCCAAGCGATGATGTCGCCACGATCACGACGCGAGAGAGCGCACGCGGTGCCACGCGAGCCCACGAAAAAACCCGCACCGAGGTGCGGGTCTTTTACTGATTCAGTTTCCTGAGAAGTAGGTTCCTGAACTGGGTGGGCGATACTGGATTTGAACCAGTGACTTCCTCCGTGTGAAGAAGGCACTCTACCACTGAGTTAATCGCCCGGTCGCCGAAGCGGAGGCGACATATAACCGCGTCGCTCGGCTTCGGCAAGTGAGTTTTTGCGACCCGTTCGACGCAGGAAGGGGTCGCGCTGGCTCAGCTCTTCGAGTCGTCGGAGATCTTCGCGCGCAGCAGGTCGCCGAACGTGCCGAAGCCAGCCTTGGCGGCTTCCTTGCGGTAGTCCCGCACGGCGCGGCGCTCTTCGTCGACGAGCATGCCCTTCACCGAACACTTCAGCGCGCCGTCGCGATCGATGCCGATGATCTTGACGGTGAGCTCCTTGCCGATCGCGTAGGCCTTCTTGCGGTCCGCGCCCTCGGCCGAGAGCTCGCGGTTCGGGAGGTACGCGCGGCCGCGACGGCCGATCACGCCCTTCACCTGCGCGAGCACTCCGTGCTGCTCGACGCGCTCGACCACCACCGTGACGTGGGTGCCGGGCTTGAGCGACTTCGGCGCGGTGGCTGGGTCGAACTCGCCCTTCGCGATCGCCTCGACGTCGGACGCGCTCAGACGCGAGAGCGAGACGCGGCGCGCCTCGCGATCGACACGCTCGACGAGCACGTCGATCGTCTCGCCGACGCTGAGCACCTCGCCCGCGTGCTTGATGTTGCGATCGCCGAGCTCGCTGATGTGGAGCAGGCCCTCGATCTCCGGTGCGATGAGGATGAACGCACCGAACTCGGCCGTGCGCGTGACGGTGCCCTTGTGGACCGCCCCGGGCTTGAGCGCTTCGGTGTGCGCCGACCACGGATCGGGCTGGCACTTGCGCATCGAGAGCGAGACGCGGCCCGTGCGATCCTTGCGGGTCGCCTGCTGGACGCGGAGGACCTCGACCTCGACCACGTCGCCGACCTTCGCGACGTCGAACGTGCGCGCGGTGCGGCTCCAGCTCACCTCGCTCTGGTGCACGAGCCCCTCGAGCCCGTCGCCGAGCTCCACGAGCAGACCGTAGTCGCGCACCTGCGTGACCGGGCCCGTGATGCGCTCGCCGACCTTGAGATCCTTGAGGCGCTGCTTGGCCGCCTTGCGCAGCTCGCGCTCGAGGATGCCGCGGCGGCCGACGATGATGCTCTTGCCCGAGCCCTTCATCGGCGGGAGCGTGAACTCCAGCTTTTGGCCGACGTGCTCGCTGGGATCGCCCACCGGGCCGAGGGTCATGCCGCCGGCGGGGCAGAACGTGCGGATGCCCTCGACGAGCACGTCGAAGCCGCCGCGGTTGAAGCCGTACACGACGCCGCGCACGCGCTTCTTCGCTTCGCGCGCCGCCGCCACGCGCGCCTTCGCGGCGGGCACGTCGATGATGCGGTTGACGAGCACGACGTGCCCGCTCTCCGCGACCGCGCCCACGCGACCACGGAAGATGCTCCCGATCGCCGGAGGCTCGGGGGGCGGCGCCTCCTCGTCGGGCGCGAGCTCCTCGGGCTCTTCCTCTTCGGCTTCGTCGTGCGATGCCGCCTGCGCCTCGGGGGCAAGGGCCTCGTCCGCGCTCGACGGCGCGACCTCGGCCTCTTGCTCCGCCTGCGCGGCTTCGTGCTCCGCGACCGCCTCTTCGGCCGCGAGGGCCTCCTCGGCGGCGACCGCGTCGGCGTCGTCGTGCGCGGTCTCGATCACCACCGGCGCGACCTCGATCATCGGGATCTCGCGTGGCTCGAGCTCGTCCGCGAACGCCGTCGCCTTGCCGAAGAGGTTCACGACGATGACGCCGTGCTCGACTCGTTCGACGATGCCCGCGACGACCTCGCCGGCGCGGAACGCGTGTGCGCGCGCTTGGCCTTCGAACAGGTGCGTGAACGCCTGCGGGCGCTTCTCGGCGGCGCCCTCCGCGGCGGCGGCGGGCTTCTTCTTCTTGCGCTTGCGCTTGCGCTTCTTCTTCGTGGGCTCGCCCGCGGCGTCGCCCTCCGCAGCATCACCTTCTGCAGAGTCGCCGTCGGAGTCGCCGCCTTCGGAGTCTCCGTCGTCGCCGTCCTCGCCCTCCTCGCCGTCGTGCGACGCATCGCTCGCGGCTTCGTGCAGGGGCGCGGCAGCGGCGCTCGCGTCGGGGGTCACCGTCGCCTCGGGCGCCGGAGGGGCTTCCGTCGCTTCGGAGGCGCCGGTCTGATTCTCACGCGTTTCTTCGTTCATGGGCTACGCACCTGTGCGCGCTCGCCGCGCGTCTCACCCCTCGAGGAGCTCGGGGGGTTCGAAGGGGATTCGCGCGACACCTCGCAACACGCCGTCCGTCAGCGGCGGGGCCGGCAGACTAGCAGCCCCCCGGAATACTTCAACGCCGCAGACTTCGACGTCGACGCGACGTCCGAACGACGTCGGCGACGCGCTCGAGCGACGAGCGAACGTTGGGCATCGGAGGCACCTCATCCGTCGTCGATTCCGTCGCCACGCGCGAGGCGATCGGCGAGCGCGGCGATGCGCGCCTCTTGGCGAGGGCGACCCGCGGATCGTGCGAGCGGTGCAGCGCGACCGAGCGTCCGGATGGCGGCGCCGACGTCGTCGAGGGCCAGGTGAGCGCGCGCGAGCATGGTGAGCGCGACCGCGGCCTCGCCGTAGCGACCGAGCGCCTCGAGCTCTTCCACCGCGCGCACGAGGCCGATCACGAAGTGTGGATCCGGGTGCGTGGTGATCGCGAGCGCGGCGCGCACCGCGGACGCGAGCGCGGCCACCGCCTCGAGATCGTGTTGCTTGCCGTGCCGGGTCGCCTCCACGACCCAACGCGCGGCTTCGTTCTCGAGCCCAGCCTCGACCGCCGCGACCGCGGCGCGGATGCCCCAACGTGCCGCGTCCTCGCCGCGGCCGAGCTCGTTCGCCACGCTCGCCGCGTCCGCCCAACGCGCCGCCGCGGTCGCCGCTTCACCCGCGGCCTCCGCGAGTTCCGCGCTGCTCGCGAGCGAAGCGCAGCGCAGCTCGCCGCTGCCGTGTCGTACCGCCGCCACGAGCGCCGCCAGCTCCACCTCGCGGGCGCGTAGGTCGAACCCACCGCGCGCGAGGCTCGTCGCGAGCCCGCAGAGCGCGAGCGCCGAGTCGGCCGCGAGCGAAGCGTCGGAGAGCTCGCGCGCCGCCTCCTCGAACGACTCGATCGATCCTTCGACGTCGCCCGACTCGAGGCGCGCGCGCCCGAGCACGAGCCCGGCCCGCCCGCGCAAGCTCGCCGAGGCTTGATCCCAGAACGACGAAGCTCGGAGCGACTCCACCTCCGCGACCGCCTCGTGCCAATGCTCGCGTCGGGCCTCCACGCGTGCCCGCGCGAGCGCGAGTCGAAACGCCACCGCCGCGTCGTCGACGTCCGGCGCCAGCGCGAGCGTCGCAGCCGCGTGCTCCGTGCTGCCGGCCTCGAGCGCGAGCTCGGCCGCGCGCACGCACGCCTCCGCCGCGTCGAGCGCTTCACCGCCGCCTTCGCGACGCAGCCGCGACGCGAGCACGAGCCGCTCCGCCGCGAGCAGGCGCTCGCCCCGCGCGAGCGCGACGTCGGCCGCGCGCTCGAGCTCGAGCGGCGCGCGCTCGACGTCGCCCGCGAGCGCGGCGTGGTGGGCGAGGCTCTCGACCCGGTCGTCCGAGGCCGCGCCGCTGCGACGAAGCACGTCCGCGATGCGCGAGTGCACGCGCTCGCGCTCGTTGTCCGGGAGGCTCTCGAGGATCGCGCGCCGCACGAGATCGCCGCCGTCGATCGCGAGCCGCGCAGGTAGCGGCTCGTGGCCCGAAGTCGGCAGCTCGGACGTGCGGCTCCCCACGCGAGTCGCGCCGAAGCCCCGCAGCAGACCGCGCCCGAGCAGCCGCTGGACGAGCGGCTCGGCGACGTCGCGTGGGATGCCTTCCACCGCGGCGAGGAGCGGGAAGTCCATGGGCGCTTCGGTCGCCGCGAGGGTGCGCACCACGCTGCGGGCGCGCTTGGGGAGCGAGGCGACGCGCGAGGCGACGCTCGCTTTCAGACGCGAGGGCACGGGCAACGTCTCCGGCAGGCGGTGCACGAGCGAGCCCGCGACGCCGAGCTCGACGTGATTCGCGAGCGCCTCCGCGAGCAGCTCGATCGTGGCGGGGTTTCCGCCCGTCGCGTGGTGCAGACGCGTCAGGAGCTCTTCCTCGACCGCGCGTGCCCCGACCCGCTGCGCGAACAGGCGCGCCGTGGCCTCGGCGTCGAGGGGCTCGAGCTTCACCCGCTCGACGTGAAGATGCGGCAGCGCCATCCCGGGGCGCGCGGTGAAGAGCGTGAGCACACGCGCCTCGCGCAGACCCGCGACCAGCAGATCGAGGAGCTGGCGTGTCTCGTCGTCGACCGCGTGCAGATCCTCGAGCACGAAGAGCACGGGGCGCTCCACCGCGAGCGCGGTGAACGCCTTGCGGAGCGCGGTGACGAGCTCGATGCCGCGCGGGCGCCCGACGCGTGGGCTCGGGCGCGGTGCGCCGAAGAGCGCATGCACCTCCGCCACCTCACGGGGCGACGCGCCGAGGAAACGCAGCGCGTCGATCTTCTGCGCCCGTGCCGCCTCCGATTCGTCGCCTTCCAGTCCTGCGAGCACCTCGAAGACCGCCGAGAACGCCGCGTAGGGCTCTTCGGCGCGCTCCGCGAAGGGCAACGCGACGATCGACGTCGCACCTTCCGCCTCGGCCAGAGCACGGAGCTCGGCCACCACGCGAGACTTCCCGATGCCCGGCGCGCCGAGCAGGAGCGACGCGCGCCCACGTCCATGGCGAAGCTCGGCGAGCGACTCGGCGTAGACTCGCACCACGTCACGACGTCCGACGAGCGGTCCGCGTCGCAGTGACTCCAACGTGCGCACCGACGGTTGCCGCGCGGAGAGCACCCGCGGCCACGACGAAGGCACGTCCTCGAGCACGTGACGACGCTGCACTTCCGGCGCGAGCTCGGGATCGACGCGCAGCTCGCCGGGCGCCACGCGACGCAGCGTGGTGAGCGCGCGCTCGCGCGTGGTCGCGAGCGGATCGGCCACGACGGGATCGGTGCGGTAGACGCGTGCCTCACCGCCCGCGACCACGAGCGCGGCGTCGGGCGCGCGGAGGAGGACCTCGCGCGCCGCACCGGTCGCGAGCTGCGCCGCCGCTTCGAGCGCTTGCGTGTGGCCGAACACGGCTTCGCGTGGGAGCTCCGGCTCGCTCACCGGCACCACACATCCTCCGAAGCGTCGCACGACGTCGTCGAAATCCGACGGCGCCACCCGCGCGACCAAGAGCACGGCGGGCGCGACCTCGGACTCGAGCCGACGCGACACCGGAAACGCGCGTGTGTCCTCGCTGCGGCTGCGCATCGGGGTCGGCCCGAGCGAGAGCTCGCCCGATCCTTCCGCGTCGTGATCCACACGCTCTTGGAGGTCGGCGCGCAGCTTGTTGACGCGACGCACGTCGTCCGGGGGCGAGATGCGCTGGAGCACTTCGCGCAGCTCGGTCGGACCGACGCGCGCGCGTAACGCGACGAGCACCTGCGAGAGCTCCTCGGCGAGCGCACCCGCGCTCGGGAAACGATCCTCGCGGTTCTTCGCGAGCGCGTGCCGAAGCACCTCGCCGAGCTCGCGCGGCGCGCCGATCGCGTCGAGCTCGATCGGCGGCACCACCGCCTCCTGCACGCGACGCAGCGTCTCTTCGCGCCCGGACGCTTTGAAGAGCCTCCGTCCCGCGAGCATCTCCCAGAGCACCACGCCGAGCGCGAACACGTCCGAGCGCCGATCGAGCGGCTCACCGCGCGCTTGTTCGGGCGACATGTACGCGTACTTGCCGCGGAGCATCTTCGGATCTTCTTCCCGCCCGAGCCCGCGTTGGTCCGCGAGCGCGATGCCGAAGTCCGCGACCTTCACTTGGCCTTCGTAGCCGAGCAGCACGTTCTGCGGAGAGACGTCGCGGTGCACGATCGCGAGCGGGCGTCCTTCGTCGTCGCGGCGGCGGTGCGCGTAGTCGAGCGCCTGCGCGGCCTCGAGCGCGATCCAGAGTCTCAGCGGCAGATCGAGCCCGCCCTCGCGCGCCGCGGCCAGGATGTCCGGTTGATGCGCGACCGCGGTCGCGAGATCGCAGCCGTGCACGTACTCCATCGCGATGAAGTAGGCGCCCTGCTCTTCCCCGAGCTCGAAGATCTGCACGACGTTGGGGTGATTGAGCAGCGCCGCGATCCGCGCCTCACGCACGAGGAGCTCCGCGAAGTCACGCCGCGCCATGAGCGACGGCAAGACCCGCTTGATCACGACCGTCTTCTCGAAGCCGGCCACACCGCGTGCCCGCGCGCGCCAGACCTCGGCCATGCCTCCTTCGCCGATGCGTTGGAGGAGCTCGTACGATCCGAAGAGGATGCGCCTCGCCACGGAGCGCGGACGGTATCACGCAGCCACGAGCGCGCGGGAAGCGTCCGTCGAGCCTGCGGCAACCGTTCGACACGCACCGTTCGACACGCACCGTTCGACACGCACCGTTCGACACGCACCGTTCGACACGCACCGTTCGACACGCGCCGTTCGATCACCGCACGTGTCGTTCAGGGCTCCCGCTTCCAGCGGAGCGTCGCGCGCGGGCGATCGAGCGGAGCGCCGCGCAGCGCAGTCTCCACGCAGCCTCGCGTGGCCGCGTCGAGCGCGGGGGTCGTCTCGAGCACGGCCGACACTCGGCCGTCGCGCGCTTCGACGCGCGTGGTCAACGTGCGGATCGTCGGCACGCACGAGAGCACGCGCGCGCGCCAACGATCGATTCGCACGAGCCCCGTCTCGTCCTCGGCGACCGCGGCCTGCTCGTAGGCCGAAGGATCGGCGACCTCGCGGCTCGGCTCGTCGGCCGTCGCCGTCCGTGCCGAGGCCATCGTCGGTGCCGACATCGTGGGCGCCGCCGCTGCGGGAGCGGCGGGTGCCCAGATGTCCGCCCGACCGCGCTCCGCCGTCGACGGGATGGGCGTGGAGGTCGCGCGGGTGGACGGCCGTGCACGCGCGAGCTGCTCCCGAGGTGCTTCGAGCGTGGTCGTGTCGAGCGTGCCTTCGAACGATGCCCCGGTCGCCGCGCCGCCCACCGTTCCCGCCGACGCCCCCTCGGGAAGCGCTCCGCCGAGACCCTGCGCGTTCTCCGCACGCCGTCGGTCCGCGGGCGCCTCTTCGGCGAGCTCCGCCTCGATTGCGAAGCGCGCGGTCGGCTCTGCCGGCGCGGCGCCCGGCGCAGGTGCGAACGCCGACTCTGCCGAGGCCGACGAAGCGGCCGGCGCCGCCGCGACCTCCGCGGCGTCGGGACTCGATGCGCTGCGGAAGGCGACGAAGCTGCCCGTCGCTGCGAGCAACACCACCGCAGCGGACGCGAACCAGCGCCCGAACGAGCCACGTCCCGTGCTGGATGAGCCCGACGAGCCCGTCGAGCGTCCGACCGTCGCCGCGACGGGCGCGGAGGCTGCGGGCGCCGGCGCGAACCCGCCGCTTGCCGAGATCGAAGCGGTCGCAGCGGTCGATGCGAGCGATGCCGACGACGCGGCCGAGCGGGCCTTCTCGATCGAGACCACGTTCGAGGCCTCGGGCTCGTCGCTCTCGTCGACATCTCCGAAGTCGGCGAAATCGGGCGCAGCCAGCGGATCGAAGTCGTCACCGAGAGCCTCGCCGAGCCGCGCTTCGATGCGCGCGGCGAACGCTTCGGGATCGTCCTGTTCGGACGGCGCGTACGCTGGAGACGAGGGGCGCGCGCGCAACCACGCGTCGACGCGCGCGAGCTGCTCGGCGGACTCGCGGGTCGCGCCGTCGAGCGCGTCGAGCTCGAGCGGACGCTGCGCATCGAGCGCCTCTTGGATCGCGCGGAGCTTCGTGGTGTCGCTCACGAGCGCCTCCCTCCTTCGGCGACCGAAGGCGCGTCGTCACGCAGGTCGTCGAGCGCGAGCCGCAGGCGTCGCCGAGCCTCGTGGATGCGCCACGCCACCGTGCCTTCGGGGCACCCGAGCACGTCTGCTGCTTCTTTGTGCGGCATGCCTTGGAGCAGCACGAGCACCACCGCGCTCCGCAACGTCGGCGAGAGCGACTCGAGGGCCGCCGCGAGTCGACGCTCCGTCTGATCGGTCTCGAGCGCCGCCGCGGGATCGGTTCGGCCCTGCGTCGGGTCCGCGGTCGGCTCGGGCACGCGCGGATCGTCGAGGTCCGAGCTCGCGCGCCTCTTGCGGCGTCGGATCGCGTTCAAGCAGACGTTCACGCAGATGCGGTAGAGCCAGGTCGAGAGCTTCGAGCGACCGTCGAACCGATCGAGCGCGCGCCATGCGCGCAAAAAGGTCTCCTGGGTCGCGTCCTCCGCCTCGCCACGATCGCCGAGCATCTGGAGCGCGGTCGCGTGAACGCGACGCTGGTGCGCGCGGACGAGCCGACCGTAGGCCCCCGCGTCGCCGCCGCGGGCGCGCTCCAGCCAGTCCGACTCCTCCTGCTCCGTCACGTCCCCGAAACTCCCCCGGATGTCTTCGCCGTTCGCGGTGTCGACGTCGGTGCTCGCTTCGCAAACTTCGTCGTCGGCCCCGTCGATCGCGTACGTTCCCGAGCGTGTCGGGCCCGCACGGTCGGGCTCGGGCCCCTCGGGGCGACGATCGGGCTCGTCCTCGGGCGTCGAGAGCACGAGGGCGAGGGTCGGACGGTAGGCGATCACGGGACGTGGAACAACGCCGACCCGTCGTCCTTTTGACCCAAAGCGACATGACGTGGGAAACCTGACGCGAACCCAAGAATGCCGGAACGCCGCATGAGCCCTCGGGCGCCGATCGAATTGAAGGTCGAGTACAAGCGTCTGAACTCGTTCTTCGCGGATTACACCCGCAACATCAGCAAAGGCGGGACGTTCATCCGCACCGACAAGCCGCTCCCGATCGGGACGGAGTTTCGGTTCGTGCTGCAGGTCCCGAAGCTCGATGCGCCCCTCGAGCTGCGGGGAAAGGTGCAGTGGATCGTTCGTCCGTCCGACGAGGCGGCGAGCGTGGACCCGGGGCCCGGCATGGGCATCGGCTTCGTGTACGACTCCGAGGCCGACCGCGAGCGCGTGGAGGCGATCGTCGAGAACCTGATGGTCGAGAGCCTCGGCCCGGTGCTCTACAAGAAGCTCGTCACCGGACGCTGAGCGACGCCATCCTTCCGCGCGCGCGCCAGGGTGTCGCCGCCGCGGACCTGGAAAGCGCGACGGACGTGCGACGCACGCTCACGCCCCGTATGCTCCGCCGCGTTCATGCAGTCGGCGATGCACCTCGACGGACGAGTCATCGGCGAGCGCTACCGCGTGGTGCGGGAGCTCGGTGGCGGCGGCATGGGCACGGTGTACGAGGTCGAGCACGTCGATCTCGGGCGCCCCTTCGCGCTCAAGGTGCTGCGCCTCGGCACGCGCAACGACGAGCTCGAACAACGCTTCCGTCGCGAAGCGCGCGCGCTCGCGATGGTGCGCTCGGCGCGCGTCGCGCAGGTCACGGACTTCGGGATCGATCCGGTCGTCGGCACCTGGTACGTGATGGAGCTCGTCGCGGGCGAGTCGCTCGAGACGCGCCTGCAGCGCGAGACCTCGCTCGCTCCGGCGGACGCGCTGCCGATCCTCGCCGACGTCGCGGACGCGATCGCGGACGTGCACGAGGCGGGGCTCGTGCATCGCGACTTGAAGCCCTCGAACGTCGGGCTTCCGTCGCGCGGTCCGCTGCGCGCGCAGCTCCTCGACTTCGGCCTCGCGGCCAGCGTCGACGACGCGTTCCTCACCCGCATCACGCAGTCGCAGCAGGTGCTCGGCTCGCTGCCGTACATCGCCCCCGAGAGCTTCTCCGGTGCGCGCCCGAGCCCCGCCGCCGACGTGTGGTCGCTCGGCATCGTGATCTACGAGACGCTCGCGGGTCGGCTGCCGTTCGACGCGCCGAGCACGGCGGCCCTCATGCACGCGATCCTCACCGCGCCCGTTCCGCGCCTCGAAGGGTTCCCGCCCGCGCTCGCGAGCTTGCTGCGCGCGATGATGGAGAAGGAGCCGGAGCACCGCACGATCGGAGCCCGCGAGGTGGCCGAGCGTCTGCGCGCCGCGTCGCGCGCGTCGCTGCCGCCGACGATCTTCACGAGCGAGCCCGCTCCACCGCCGCGCACCCGCGCGATGTCGAGCGCGGAGTGGACGCCGCCCGGCGCGCACACGCAGCCAATCTCGACCCCGGACGTCGCCGGCCCCCACGTCCCGACGAGTGCGCCGATCGAGTCGTCGATCCGCGTGAGTGCGGCGGCGTCGGCTCGCTCGGCGGTGCCGCGCTGGCTGCCGTGGCTCGGGCTCGGGCTGCTCGCCGCGATCGGCTCCGCGGTCGGCGCGATGGTGGCGCTCGACGCGTGGGCGGATGAGCCCGCGAGCGCGACGGCAAGCACTCCGAGCACCGCGAACGTCGGCGCATCGAGTCCGAGCGCGACGAGCGTCGGCACGACGAGCGCGGGCACCACGAACGCGGGCGCGACGAACGCAGGCGCGACGAACGCAGGCGCGACGAACGCAGGCGCGACGAACGCAGGCGCGACGAACGCAGGCGCGACGAGCGTCGGCGCAACGAGCGCGGGCACCACGAACGCGGGCACCACGAACGTTCCGTCCTCCGTCGAGGCGCCCACGAGCCCAACCGACGAGGCGACGCCGACCCGGAGGTCGCGCGAATCGATCCGAACCGAGCGCCGAGATCACGGCTCGCGTACCGAGCCCGGCCCCACGCGCGACGAGCCCGACGACGAGAATCCGACCGCGAGCGGTTGGCGTGGTGGCATCATCGAGGACCTCGAATGACGCGCTTCGTTCCTCTGCTCCGCTACGCGCTCGCCGTGGTTGCGGTCGTGATTTCGATCGCACCAACCTCGCTGCACGCCCAAGCCGACGCACGCGCGCTCTTTCGTCGCGGGGTGACCGCCTTGCGCGAGGGTCGCCACGCCGACGCCGAGCGCGCGTTTCTCGCAAGCTACGAGGTGGATCCGCGCACGGCGACCCTGTGCAACCTCGCCGTCACGTACGACGAATGGCCGAAGCCGCGCGAAGCGGCGGAGACCTACGAGCGGTGCGCGGAGGCCGACACCGAAGGGCGCTACCGCGATCACGCGAACGAGCGTGCACGCGCCTTGCGCGAGGCGCTCGCGGCCGAGGAAGCGGAACGCGCAGCGAACGACACGAACGGCTCGAACGCGGATCCTTCCGAGGTCGAGCCGGTGCCGAGCCCTTTCGTCGAGCCGACCGAGGGATCGAACGGCTCGAACGCCGATGGCTCGAACGGGAGCCTCCCGATCGTCGAGCACACGCGTCCAGTGGAGGCGCGGCGCGGACATGGGCTCGCGATCGCCGGCTCCATCGTCGCGGCGCTCGGCGCCGGGCTCGCCGGCACCGGGGCCTACTTCGCGGGCCAATCGCGCGACGCGCGCGCCGAGCTCGACGAGCGTCATCCGGGCGACGGACCGGTCGTTCTCCCGGACGGCTCGGACGACGCCGCGCTGCTCGAGGACGCCCGACGCGATCGCCGCGTCGCGCTCGGCACGTACGCTGCGGGAGCCACGCTCGGCGCGCTCGGTGTGACCCTGATCGTGCTCGATCTCGTGCAGCCACGCGGTCCTGCGCTCGCCGCGACCCCGCTGCCGGGCGGTGCGATGGTAGTCGCGCGCGTGACGTTGCCGCGCTGAGTTGCGAACGAGGCGCTCGCGCCGGGGTCGACGTCACGACGCGATCGAGTCGACCGCGCTCACGACGGGCGAGCTCGTCGACGACGAGGCTCACGACCGGTCGGCGCTCGCTCGAATCGCCCGCGCCCGCGCGAGCGTCGTTGACACCCGGAACCCGAGGGGCTACCTGACCGCCCGCCGACGCCGTCTCGAACGAGGGCGTCTCGAACGACGCCGTCCGACGAGATGGCGTGGAGAAAGTACGGATCATGCCGGTTTTCGTTGGTGAGACGCGCGACGTGCTCGCGGACCTCGCCCAGCGCCTCGATGCGCTGGGGAGGTATCTGGTCGATCGACTCACGAACCTCTCGCTCCGCGAAGGCTTCTGGGACCAGCGCGAGCAGGCCGAGAAGATGATGCGTGAGCGAGCACGCGCCGAAGAGACGGTCCTGGTTTGGGATCGGCTCACGAGCGACGTGAAGGGGCTCGCCGAGCTCCTCGAGATGACCGAAGGCGACGAGTCCGAGCTCGCTGAGCTCGTGGCGCAGATCCCGGATCTCGAAAAGGGCGTCCGCCAGCTCGAGCTGCAGCGCATGCTGCTGCCCGACGACGATCAGGACGCGATCCTCTCGATCAACGCGGGCGCCGGCGGCACCGACGCGCAGGACTGGGCGGAGATCCTCTTCCGCATGTACCAGCGCTGGGCCGAGAAGCGCGGCTTCAAGGTCGAGATCCAAGATCTCCAGAAGACCGAGGTCGGCATCGCGAGCGCCGCCATGCTCGTGAAGGGCTCGAACGCGTACGGCTTCTTGCGCGCCGAGAACGGCGTGCATCGCCTCATCCGTGTCTCGCGCTTCTCCGGTCGTCGCGAGACGAGCTTCGTCGCGGTCAGCGTGGTCCCGAACCTCGACGACACCGTGCACGTCGACATGAAGGAACAGGATCTCGAGATCACGGTGATGCGCTCCGGCGGCGCGGGCGGCCAGCACGTCAACAAGACCGAGTCCGCGGTACGCATCGTCCACAAGCCCACTGGTCTGACCGTGCGCTCCGACAGCGAGCGCTCGCAGCACCAGAACCGCGACCTCGCCAAGCAGCGCCTGCGCGGCCTCCTCTACGAGAAGGCGCGGCGCGAACAAGAGGCGGCCTTCGAGGACGCGTTCTTGAGCGACCAAGGCGAGATCGCCTTCGGGAGCCAAGCGCGCACCTACACGCTTCACCCGTACAAGATGGTGAAGGACGAGCGCACCGAGATGAAGGTCGGCAACGCGGACGGCGTGCTCGACGGCGATCTCGACGAGCTCATGGAGAGCTACTTGATGATGACCGCGGACAAGCGCCGCGAGAAGAAGCAAGCGGAGAAGAAGAACTGAAGCGGAATCGTGCTCGGCGTAGCGGACGAACTCCGTGAAGCTGCACGATTCCACGAAGCTTCGGGCCGCGCGTGAGCGCGGAGCCGATGAATGGATTCTGGCCTCGTGTCGGTCCGGCGACGCGTCGCCGGGCCGACCGATGCGACGCGTGCCCGAGTCGGCGGGGTCAGCCGCCGACTCCCGCCCCTTCCGGTCGTTCCAGCGAGCGACCTCCCGCCGACGCGGAATCGAGCTCCACGTCGGCTGTTCCGAGAGGATTCGATGGCGAGCGAAGACGAGCTGCGCGACGCGCGACGCGCGAAGGTCCCGACCCTGGAGGGCGCGGGCAGCCGCGCGTTCCCCAACGACTTCCGCGTCAACGAGGCGATGGAGTCGCGGCGCCGCGAGATCGTCGCGCTCGCGAACGGTCCCGCCGAAGAGCGTGCGCAGCTCCCCGAGGAGAGCGAGCTCGAAGGCGGCGAGGCGGAGTCGTGGATCTACGGCCGCGTGATCGCCAAGCGCGGTCCCTTCCTGGTGCTGCGCACGCCTTACGGCGACGTGCAGACGCTGGTGCGTCCGAAGGACAGCAAGGACGTCAAGACGCCGCTCTCGCTCGAGGAGCAGCAGGTCGCGCAGGTCGTCGATCTGTCCGATCACGTCGCCGCGCGTGGCCCGCTCGTGAAGACGCGCACCGGCGAGCTCGCGGTGCGTGCGCACGCGTATCGCCACGTCGGCAAGGCGATGCTGCCACCGCCCGCGAAGTGGCACGGCCTCACCGACGTCGAGAAGCGCTACCGCGAACGCTACGTGGATCTCTGGGCGAACCCGGAGGTCGGCCACGTGTTCCGTGCGCGCTCGCTGATCGTGCAGACGCTCCGCGCGGAGCTCGACGGGCGTGGCTTCCTGGAGGTCGAGACCCCGCTGCTCCACTCGGTGCGGGGCGGCGCGACGGCCAAGCCCTTCCACACCCACCACAACGCGCTCGACCTCGACCTCTACCTGCGCATCGCGCCCGAGCTCTACCTCAAGCGCCTGCTCGTGGGCGGCTTCGATCGCGTCTACGAGATCGGCCGCAACTTCCGCAACGAAGGCATCAGCACTCGGCACAACCCCGAGTTCACGATGCTCGAGTTCTACCAGGCGTACGCGACGTACGAAGACCTGATGGATCTCGCGGAGGCGATGCTGAAGGCGGTCGACTCGGTGGTGCGTCAGCGCTTCGCGGATCTCGCGGAGAACCGCCCCTTCGATCTGCAGGCGCCGTGGGCGCGCGTGCCGATGCGCGACGCGCTCGTCGCAGGCGCCAACGCCGCGGGTCACGCGATCACGCGCGCGGACGTCGACGACGACACGAAGCTGAAGGCCTTCGCGGAGAAGCTCCTCCCGAGCCTCGAGCACGCGGAGCGCAAGCACCTCGGCGGCTCGCGCACCCACGGCGAGCGCGTCTTCGCGCTCTACGAGATCCTCGCCGAGCCTCGCTTGCCCGAGCTCTACCGCTCGCCGGACGGCAGCCACAGCGTGCCCGTCTTCATCACCGAGTACCCCTTCGAGGTCTCGCCCCTCGCGCGCAAGAACGACGCCGATCCGCGCTGGGTCGATCGTTTCGAGCTCTTCGTCGAGGGCCGCGAGGTCGCCAACGCGTTCTCGGAGCTCAACGACCCGGACGATCAAGCCGAGCGTTTCCGCGCGCAGCTCGACAACCGCGATCGCGGCGACGAAGAGGCGATGGACTTCGACGAGGACTACATCCGCGCGCTCAGCGTCGGCATGCCGCCCGCGGCGGGCTTCGGCCTCGGCGTCGATCGCCTCGTGATGCTCCTCTGCAACCAGGCCTCGATCCGCGACGTGCTGCTCTTCCCGCTCCTGCGCCCCGAGGCCAAGCGCGACGACGACGCGCGGGCGCCTCCACGTTCTCCTCGGCTCGCTCGTCGCGATCGCGGGCCTCGTCGGGATCGCGATCGCGTTCTCGTTCGGGAGCGTCGAGGGCGCGATGGGCGCGTGGGCGCTCGTCCCGCTCGGCCTCGCGCAGCTCGGGTGGGGCAGCGCGAAGTCCGCCGAAGGTCGCGGCACGCTCACGAGCTACGGCTGGTTGCCGGTCGCGTTCGCGATCGTCGCGCTCCTCTCGGCGGGCCTCTACGCGTGGCTCGTCGTCGCGTGGCCGCTCCTCGTGGATGCGTTCGTCCGCGATCCCGCGCTCGGCGACACCTCCGGACCGACCGCGGTGCTCGCGTGGGCGCTCACGATCGCGCTGCCCACCCTCTGGCTCGCCAAGACGATCTTGGCCGCGCTGGTGATTCGACGCGGCGCGCGGCTACAGCCCGGCATGAAGGGTCGCGCACGCCTGCAGCTCGTGGGCTTCGCCTCCCTGTTCGATCTCGCGGCGTCGCTGCTCCCGACCTTGCTCTTCCTCGCCGGCACGCTTCGCTCGCTCGAGAGCGGCTTTGCGCTCCGCTACGACGTCTCCGAAGCCGTGCTCGGGCTGCCCGCCACCGTGCAGGCCTCGATCGTCGGCGTCTACCTCGGCTGCGGCGTGGTCGGGAAGCTCAGCTTCTGGCTCCACGTGAGCCTCTGGTTCCTGCTGCCCGAGCGCTTCCGCTTCTGGTTCTGGATCGTCTTCGACGCCCTCGTCGTGGCGGCCTTCGCCTTCGTCACCGCCACCCTGCCGATTCAGCCGGTGAGCGAAGGCCTCGACGCGCTCGTCGAGCCCGTCATCCGCCTCTCCATCACCGCGGTCTTCGCGCTCCGCGTCTTCGTGCGCCTCTTGCCGATCGCGATGCGCGCCTTCGAGACGTTGCGCTTCGAGACCCTCGTGGCGGCGCGGCACTTGCGCGCGAAGAAGAGCGGATTCCTCGCGGCGATCGGGGGTCTCTCGATCACCGCGGTCGCCGTCTCCACCGCGATGCTCGTCGGTGTGCTCAGCGTGATGGGCGGCTTCCGCGACGACCTGAAGAAGAAGATCCTCGGCAACCAAGCGCACGTCGTCGTCGATCGTGAGAGCGGCCCCTTCGAGGGCTGGAGCGCGGTGCTGGACGAGGTCACGTCGGTGAACGCCAGCGGCTCGCGAGACGAGATCGTCGGCGCGAGCCCCTACGTGAGCGGTGAGGTCATGGTCACCTCCGCCACGAACATGGCGGGCGCGGTGCTGCGCGGCATCGATCCGGACACCGTCGGATCGGTCACGGATCTCGAACGAAACCTGACCCGCGGCCGGCTCGACTACCTCCGCCACCCCGAGCGACTGCTCGATCTGCCGGCCGAAGAGCGGCGCACCATCCTGCCGCTCGAGATCGAGCTCGGCTCCGAATCCGAAGGGCTCGTGCGCGAGATCGAGAACGAGATCCGTCGGCAGGAGAACCCCACGGACGCCCCGCGACGACCGAGCATTCGCGACGATCTCGACGAGCTCCTCGGCGACGCGCCGCCCCCGCCCGCGGCGAACGTGCTGCCCGGCATCGTGCTCGGCAAGGAGCTCGCACGGAGCCTGCGCGTCTACGTGGGCGACGAGATCGACGTCGTGAGCCCGAACGGCGAGCTCGGCCCCGCCGGCCCGATGCCGAAGAGCCGCCGCTTCCGCGTCGCGGGCGTCTTCTACAGCGGCATGTACGAGTTCGACATGAAGCACGTCTACGTGCTGCTCGAGCAGGGTCAGCGCTTCCTCGGCACCGGCGACGCGATCACCGGCATCGAGATCAAGGTGCGCGACGTCGATCGCGCCCCGCTCACCGCCGACGCGATCCGGCGCGCGCTCACCGCACAGGACGACTTGCGCGTGCGCGATTGGCAGGAGCTCAACAGCGGCCTCTTCGGGGCGCTCGAGCTCGAGAAGCTCGCGATGTTCATCACGCTCGGCATCGCGGTGCTGATCGCCGGCTTCTGTGTCTTCGGCACGCTGACCCTGATGGTCCAAGAGAAGCAGCGCGAGGTCGGAATCCTCTTCGCGATGGGCGCCACGCGGCGCAGCATCGTCACCGTCTTCGTGATCGAGGGTTGGCTCATCGGCCTCTACGGCGCGACGGTCGGGCTCGGGCTCGGCTACCTCGTGACCTTCGTGTTCGAGCACTTCGGCTTCCGGCTCAACCCGGAGGTCTATTACATCGACCGCCTCCCGGTCGCGGTGAACCCGATGGAGTTCGTCTTCGTCGGCCTCGTCGCGCTCGGGGTCTGCGTCGTCTCCACCATCTTCCCCGCCGTCCTCGCGAGCCGCCTGCGGCCGGTGGACGCGCTGCGTCTCGAGTGATCCGATGACCGGAGCGACCCCACTGACACGAAGCTCGGCCGATTTCGCAAGCCGCCCTACTGGACGGCGCGCAGCGGTTCGAAGTGGAATCGTGCAGAGCGAAGTGGACGCAGTCCACGTAGCCGCACGATTCGACGAGACCATCGGGCCACGCGTCGTGGAGCCGATGAACGAAGTGAGCGAAGGCTCGCGGGAGGGGGCCCCTCGGGGCTTCATGCCCCGTGGGGGAGGGTTCATGCCCCGTGGGGGAGGGTCTGGCGACAGACCCTCGAGGAAGCCGACCTTACGCGACGGAGAGTTCCGATGAGCGAGCCCCTCGTCGTCGCGCGCGACGTGAAGAAGACCTTCGTGCACGAAGGCAAGGTGGTCCCCGTCCTCAACGGCGTGGATCTCTCGGTCGCCAAAGGCGAGATGCTCTGCGTGGTCGGCCCGAGCGGCACCGGCAAGAGCACGCTCCTGCACATCCTCGGCACGCTCGACCTGCCGACCAGCGGTTCGATCACCTACGAGGGCCGCGACGTGACGCGCCTCTCGAGCAGCGAGCTCGCGCGCTTTCGCAACCGCACGCTCGGCTTCGTCTTCCAGTTCCACCATCTGATGCCGGAGTTCGACGCGCTCGAGAACGTGATGATGCCGGGCCTCGTGCAGGGCCTCCCACGCGCGCCGCTGAAGAAGCGCGCGCGCGAGCTGCTCGAAGAGGTCGGTCTCGCGCATCGCCTCGCGCACCGACCGGGCGAGCTCTCGGGCGGTGAGCAACAACGCGTGGCCCTCGCCCGCGCCCTCGTGCTCGACCCCGCGCTCATCCTCGCCGACGAGCCGACCGGCAACCTCGACAGCCGCACGAGCGAGCAGGTCCACCAGCTCTTCTTCGAGCTCAACGCCCGCCGCGGGACGACCTTCCTGATCGTCACGCACAGCCGCGACATGGCGCAGCGCATGCCGCGCGTCGTGACCATGCGCGACGGGGTGGTCGAGCGCGACGAACGCAAGAGCGAGACCTACCGCGATCGCGACGGACGCCAGGAAGCAGCGCTCGACGTGCTGCCGCCCGGCGCGGACGGGAGCGCGACGGAACCATCCGCGACCGCGACCGCCGCCGATCCGACGAAGCCCAGTTCTTCCAGGGAAAACGCCGGCGAATCGGCCGTAGGAGACACCGAAGGAGACGCCGCGGCGACGAGCACGAACGCGAGCGACGAGGCCGGCAACCGAGCTTGACCCCCCCTACCCCCGCGGCTATGACGCCGCGTTCTTTCGGAACCCTCGGAATGCGCTCACTTTCTCGGCTCTTCCCGCTCGCCGCGCTGATCGCGCTGGGCTCCTCCGTCGGTGCGCAGGCGCCCGCGGAGGAAGACCCGGAAGCCGCCGCCGAAGAAGCCGCGGGCGAAGAAGAAGCCGCCGCCGAAGAAGGTGCCGCGGACGGTGAGGACGCGGACGAAGAGGACCTCGAAGGCGAAGATCCCGAAGGCTTCTACGGCGACCCGTACGAGGACGATCAGGACCAGGGGCCCGAGCAGCCGCGCACCATCTGCCACGGCCGCATGATCCGCGAGGTCCGCGTGGAGGGCGCGCGCCGCGTCGAGGCCGACGACGTGCGCGCGAGCATGCGCCTGCGTCGCGGTCTCCCCTGCACCGACGACGAGCTCGCGCGCGACGCGCAGTCGCTCTGGGATCTCGGCTTCTTCGAGAACCTCGTCTTCGAGGCGAACCCCGTCGGCAACGAGGTCGAGCTCGTCGTCACCGTCACCGAGCGCCCCGCGATCGCGCGCGTGCGCTTCGAGGGCAACGACGAGGTCGACGACGACGACATCGAAGAGAAGATCACCCTCCGCACCGGCACGATCCTCTCGATCCCCGCGGTGCGCGAGCAGGTCACGAAGATCCGCGACCTCTACGCCGAGGAGGGCTTCTTCCTCGCGCGCGTGACCTACGACATCCGGCGCGTCGAGAACCGCCCCGAGGTCGAGGTCCTCTTCCGCATCGACGAAGGCCCCGAGGTCACGGTCCGCCGCATCCGCTTCGTCGGCAACCGCAACATCCCCTCCGACGAGCTGCAGGACATCATGCAGACGTCCGAGGAGGGCTTCTTCTCGTTCATCACGGACAACCACCACTACGACGACGACGCCTTCGACGAGGACGTCACCCGTCTGCAGGCCTGGTACTACGACAAGGGCTACCTCGCGGTCTCGGTCGGGACGCCGCGCATCGAGCTCACCGCCGATCGCGCGCACGTCGACATCACGATCCCGATCGAAGAGGGCCCGCGCTTCCGCGTCGGCCGCATGGTGGTGCGCGAGGTCGACGAGAACGGCCAGGAGGTCGAATCGCTGCAGACCGGCCTGCGCGACGAGATCGATCTCGAGAGCGGCGACTGGTTCAACCGCACGAAGATCGCGATGGGCATCCAGTCCATCACGCGCATCTACCGCGACGAAGGCTACGCGTACGTCGAGCTCGTCCCGGAGACCGATCTCGATCAAGAGCGGCGCATCGTCGACATCAACATCAACATCGTCCGCGGGCCTCCGGTGCGCATCGAGCGCATCAACATCAGCGGCAACTCCAAGACGCGCGACAGCGTCATCCGTCGCGAGCTGCGCATCCTCGAGGGCGCCCTCTACGATCAGTCCGACGTCGAGCTCTCCAAGCGCGCCATCGAGGCGCTCGGCTACTTCGAGCGCGTCGACCTCGCCGAAGAGCGCGGCTCCGCGCCCGACCGGATGATCCTCAGCATCAGCGTGGTCGAGCGCGCGACCGGAACCTTCCAGGTCGGCGCCGGCTTCTCCTCGATCGAGCAGTTCATCCTCACCGCGCAGGTCCAGCAGGAGAACCTCTTCGGCAACGGCCAGAGCTTGCAGCTTCAATTGCAGCTCTCGGGCATCCGTCAGCTCGTTCAAGTGCGCTTCTTCGAGCCCTGGTTCCTCGGCTCGCGTTGGGGCGCCGGCATCGACGTCTACAAGACCGTCCGCCAGTTCGCGGACTTCAACCAGGACACCACCGGCGGCGGCCTCTCGCTCGGCCACCCGGTCGTCGACCCGCGCCTTCGCTTCTCGCTGAACTACCGCGCGGAGTACGTGCGCATCAGCAACCGCACGGGCGGCTTCTTCCAGTCCGGCGGCGGTGGGGATGCGTTCCGGCAGTTTCAAGAGACCCCGTTGGCTGGCCTCTTCCGCGACGGCCTCACGAGCTCGATCCGCGCGAGCCTCACCTGGGACAACCGCAACAACCGCCTCTTCCCGAGCGACGGTTGGTTCGCGAGCTACTCCTTCGAGCTCGCGGATCGGTTCCTCGGCTCCGATCAGGTGTTCACGCGCCACACCGGCTTCGTGCGCTTCTACAAGGAGCTCTTCTCGCTCGGCGAAGGCCGCCCGCTCGTCTTCAAGATCAACCTCGAAGGCGGCCACATCGGCAGCCGCGCCGATCTCGGCGTGCCGATCTACGAACGCTTCTACCTCGGCGGCATCTTCAACGTCCGCGGCTTCCCCTTCTTCAGCCTCGGGCCGCGCGCGGCGATCGGTCGC
>JALOQC010000589.1 GCA_025453555.1 Myxococcota bacterium
GCGATCCCACGCGAGGAGGAGCAAGCCCGCGAGGCACGGGAGGAAGAGCGCGGCGAGCAGGCCGCTTCGACCGTCGAAGGTGAGCTCGTAGGTGCGCACCAGCGCGCCGCGATCGATGACGCGCGCTTCGGGCATCACGCGCCGAATCTCCGCTGCGATCACCGGCGCCTCTTCGGCGCGCGCGAGGCGTACCGCGACGTCGGTGACGTGACCTTCGGGGAGCGCGAGCAGGCGCCGCACGGTCGCAGGGTCGGCGAGGATCACGTCCGCGGTCTGCAGCGCGGAAGCGTCGTGGAAGATCGCCGCCACCTCGAGCACCGCGAGCTCACCGCGCGCGTCGGGGATGGCGAGCCGATCGCCCGCGTGGACGGCGAACGCGTTGGCGAGCGCAGGCCCGATGACGACGCGTGGAACGGCGCGTGGGCTCGACGACGTGGTGTCGGTGTTCGTGACCGTGTCGGTGTCCGTCTCCGTCTCCGTCTCGGTCTCCGTCGGGATCGCGGTCTCCGCCTCCGTCGTCTCGGTCTCGGTCTCCGTTGCGGTCGCCGCCCCGTTCCCGAGCCCCGCCACGTCCCCCTCGCCCACCGCTTCGGCTTCCGCCGCTCCCGCCACGATCGTGACGTTCGCCGCGATCGCCTCCACGAAGAGGTATCCCCACACCCGCGGCTCGACCGCGCGGACGCCCGGCGTGCCTTCGGCGACCAACCTGCGCGCCACCGACTCCTCGATCAGCGCGGGGCGGCCGCCTTCCATCCGCTGGACCACGAGGTCCGGTGCTTCGACGAGCGAGGTGCGCCACACCTCGCGCAGCGACTCCGCGAGGAAGAGCGCGCTGGCGTAGAGACCGACCACGAACGCGAGGCCGATCGTCATCGCGACGTGCTTGCCCGCGCGACGACGCAGGCCTCCGAGCGCGTACTCGAGGAGCGCGCGCTGGCGTCTCATCGCGCCTCCACCGGCGGCCCGACGATCGCGCCCGCCGGATCGGTGTCGAAGCTCGCCGGGCCGTCCTGGAAGGGAGCCGCGAGCTCGACCTGGCTCGGATGCCGAATCCACCGCGCGCTGGAGGAGAGCGCGAGATCCGCGAAGCCCACCGCGCGCACCGCCGCGCGTCGAGCGGCCACGTCGTCGGTGCGCGTCCACGCGTGCGCGAGCGTCGCGATCGACGCCGCGACGAGGAGCCCGAGGGCCCCCACGAGCCGTCGTGTGCGCGGGTGCGGCATGCGCTCGGTGATAGCACCGCCACGCCTCGTGTCGTGAGGAAGCCTCGCCGACCGGCGCTGGACCACGACGATCAGAGCGGGGGATCGCAGCTCAGCGTGTCGCCCCCGCTCAGCGCGTCCTCGATCCGCGTGGCGTCCTCCGGGCTCAGCGTGCGACGCGCGTCCTCGACGTCGCCTCGCCAGAACGCGCAACCTTCCGCGTAGCGGTTCGAGAGCGCCTCGCGCAGCGCGTCCGCGTCCGTCTGCTCGACGACGCCGTTGCCGTCGAAGTCGCCGCACACACCGTCGGGAGGACAATCGTCGAAGCGTGCGCCGACAGTGCGGTTTCGGAGGACCTCGAAGGTGCAGATCTGACCCGCTTCACACTCGCTCGGCGGATCGTCCGTCCACTCGACGTGCCCGTTGGTCCAGAAGGGTTTGGGCACGAAGCTGACCACCGTCCCGCGCGGCAGCTCGTCGGGGATCGTGAAGGAGGAGACCTCCTCGGGGATGTCCCAGGTGCGAATCACGCCGGGCAGACGCAGCACGACGTCGAGGCCGCCGCCGGAGCCGGTACGAACGGTGAGGAGGAACGGACCGGGGCCCGCGTCCGGCTCGGGCGCGTCGACGGGCGCGTCGGGAATCTCGCCGTCGATCGGGCCGCCGTCGTGGCCTCCGTCGAGCGGTGGGCCGGAGTCCGGTAAGCCGGCGTCGCGTGGGGAGCAGGAGGGACGCTCGGAGATGAAGGCCGGATCGAGCTGCACCTCGATGGGCGTCTCGTCGCCGATGCGGCCGAGCGCGCAGCCACGCGCGAAGGCGACGCCCGTCTCGTCGAACGCGGTGCCGACGAAGCAGTAGCGCGCGCTCTCCGAGAGCCCGACCGGACGAGGGCCGGGCCCCGGCGGCACGAAGAGGCCGCAGTAGAGCGGCGGCATCTGCACCGCGCAGCCGCGCTCGCAGACCTCCGCGGGGTGGACCTCCGCACGCACGATCGTGGGGGTCGCGACACCCTCTCCGGGGCGGAAGATCCACGGCGTGCGCTCCGCACAACCGAAGGCTCCGACGACGAGCGCGCCGAGCAGGAGCGAGGACACGCGCGCGCTCACGGCGTGTCCTCCCACGTCGGTCCGTCGAGGCCGGCGCCGCGTTGCGAGAGCATCACGCCGAGCACCACCGCGCCGACGACCACCGTGACCGCGGCGACGAGCCCTCCGACGAGCGCGCCGACCCGACGACGCGGCGGCGGCTCTTCGTACGGGTTGAACGCGTCGTCGCTCGCCGCGCCCACCCAGCGCGCGTCGTGGTGCGCGAGCGCGTGCCCCGCCGGACCGACGGCGTCGACCGCGCAGCTCAGGCCGTCCGCCGCGCGAACCACGAGCCGATCGCCGCGAGTGCGCGCGACCTCGTTCTCGTCGATCGCGCAGCGCAGCACGAGGTGCCGCACGAGGCCTGCGGGATCGCCTTCGACCTGCACGCTCGCCCGCACTTGTTCGCCCACGTCGCGCACGAGCACGACGCGCACCGAGAGCGGAGTCTCGTCGCGAACCTCGCGGTAGATCGCGAGCAGCGTCGGCGGCAGCGCGCCGGGCTCCGCGCCTTCGAGCAGCGTCGAGAGGGCCCGCAGGGACGCGCGCGCCTCGTCGTCGCGACCGAGCGCGGAGAGCGCGACCGCCCGCAGGCGCAGGAGCCGCGCGAGCTCGTCGCGGGAGAAGCCGAGGCTCTCGTCGGACTCGAGCGCGCCGAGCGCCACCAGCGCGCTCTCGAATTCGGCGTTCTCGAGCGAGGCCTCCGCGCCCTCGAGGCTGGGCGCGCGGACCGACTCGCGCTGGGCGTGAGCCCGGCTCGGCAGCGCCGCGCAGATCGACGCGAGCGCGCTCGTCGCCAGCAGGCAGACGAGCGCCGCACGCCGGGCAGCTCGCGTCTGCCGACCCACACGCCGAGACATCGGCGCGGAGGATACTCCGAGCGCGCGGGCGAGCGCATCCGCCGATGCGCGCAACGGTGCGGTGCCGCCGTGATCGGAGTGACGCCCGCCGGCCGTCGTGGCGTGCTCCATGCACGAAAGCGCGCCGTCGTACGCCGCGAGCCCCGCGGGCTCACTCGTTCGACGCGGTCTCGTCCTTGCCGCGCGGGCGGCCGAAGACCTTCGAGCCGGGCGGCACGCTCTGCACGAGCCAGACGTTGCCGCCGATCACGCTGCCGCGCCCGATCACGGTGTCGCCGCCGAGGATCGTCGCGTGCGCGTACACCGTGACGTCGTCCTC
>JALOQC010000590.1 GCA_025453555.1 Myxococcota bacterium
TCCGACACCACGATCATGAGCTCGATGGCGTCGAGCTGCGATCACGTCGACCACGTGCGCACCCAGCTCCCGTACGCGCTCCTCGTCGGCACGGTGTGCGTCGTCGTGTGCGAGCTGCCCACCGGCTTCGGCCTCTACCCACCCTGGGTGGCGCTCCTGCTCGGCGCGATCACCCTCGTCGCGATCGTCAGCTTCGTCGGCAAGAAGGTCCCCGATCACGATCCGCGCTGAGCGCGTCTTCCTTCGAGGACACGAGCCCTTCCCACCTCGCGAGAGCGGCCATCCGGACTGCGTCAGTCCGCCACGCGGAAGAAGCTCACCACCACCGCCTTCGTGTACGGCGCCTCGCGCTCCGGCTCCACGTCGATCGCGCCTCCGTAGCGACGCACCGCCGCCGCCACGAGCCCGAGCCCACGATCGACGCGACGGTCGAAGAGCACCTCCGGATCGAGCGCCTCCGGGCTGGAGTCGAGCACGCGCAGCCGCACCGTCTCGTCGCCCGTCGGCTCGAGCTCGAGCTCCACGCGCACCGCGACGTGCCGAGGCGGCGCGGCGCGACCCACCGCGAGGATCGCGTTGCGCACGACGTTCTTGAGCACGAGCACGAGGTCCACGCGGAAGACCTCCACCACCACGTCGCTGGGCGCGCGGACCTCGAGCCCCTCCAGCTCCACGCCACCCGCGCTGTGCTCCGCGCGCACCGCGTCGATCACTTCTCGCACGAACGTCTCGTCGACGCGCGTGCGCACGAGATCGCGCACCAGCTCCGCGAGGCGCGCGTCGAACGCGACGAGCACGTCGTGGTGTCGTTTGACGTCGGCGAGCACGCGCGCGTCGCCCCGCGCCACGCGACGCTCGAGCTTCCCGAGGGCCGAGATCGCCCTCGCCGCGCGACGAAACTCGCGATCGCGCCGCAGGTCCACGCGCGGACCGAGCGCGCGCTCGAACGCCTCCACGTGCCCACGCCACGCGACCGCGAGCGTCGGCTCACCGTAGAGACGGCGATGCAGGAACGCGAGGCGCTCTGCGTCGGTGCCGCCCGCCTCGCGTCCCCGATCGAGCGCGTCGCGCGTGGCGCCGATGCGGTGCTTGAGCAGCTCGTGTCGCAGTGAGCCCACCAGGTACGCCGCCGCCGGATGCACCTCGGGCGTGGTCGCGAGCAGCCGCTCGAACGCCACCCCCCGCCGACGCCAGCTCCGCGCGAGCGTGAGCCCCGACGCGCCGAGCACGAGTCCCACGAGCAAGCCCGCGAGCGCGGCGAGCCAGGGATCCGACTCCGGCAAGGGCGCAGCCGCAGCGACCTCGGCGACCGGCGCGCTCGGTGGATCGAACACCCCGGCGAGCGTCGGATCCAGCGCACGCAGCTCTTCGCGCGCCGCCCGCGCGTCGGGCCCTTCGGGAACCGCCGCGAGGAACTTCGAGTAGTACTCCGCCGCGCGCAGATCGATGCCGCGGTCACGACACGCACGCGCGAGCCGCAGGTAGAGCACGGGATCCATCGGCGCGATGCGCGCTCCTTCGGCGAGCCCCTCGCGCGCTCCCGGCTCGCCGCGCTCGAACCGCTCCACGCCCTCGCGGTAGTGGTCAGCGGCGTCCGCGAGCCGCGCGTGCGCCGTGCGCCCCGCGGCACTGCTCGGCGTCACGGAAGACCAGGCCTCGAACGCACGAGGATCCCCCCGACGCCACGCGACCTCGGCCCGCTCGAACGCTCGCTGCGCTTCGGACTCCGGGTCCGCCGCGGGCCCGCACGCGAGTCCGACGACGAAAAAGAACCACGCCGTGGTCCGCAACGATGGGCTCACTCGCGCGACGGACCGGCACGGGCGCAGGCGAGGCGGATCGCCATGGATGCCAGGCAGCCGCAGGACAGTTCGAACGTCGGACATCGCGTACGTCGTTGAAGCTTACTTCCGACGGCTGCTAGAGTAGGAAGCTCGCGGAGGGACGGGGCGCGATGCAGGAGCGACGACGCGTATTGATCGTCGACGACGAGCCGAGCATGGGGCGGACACTCGCCATCGCGCTCGGTCCGGAGTTCGACGTGGAGATCGCCACCAGCGGCCAAGCCGCGCTGGAGATCTTGGATCGGGACGAGACCTTCGAGGTCATCCTCTGCGATCTGATGATGCCCGGGGTGTCCGGGATGGACGTGCACGCGCGTCTGCAAGCGGAACACCCCGAGCTCGCGGCGCGGATGGTCTTCATGACGGGTGGCGCCTACACGCCCCGCGCGCGCACGTTCCTGCAGCAAGTCGCGCCGCGCTGTCTCCAGAAGCCCTTCTTCATCGACGACGTGCGCGCGGCGGTGAGCGGCTGAGCTTCGGCGACGACGTCGTCGGCGAGAGGCGACAGGCCCGAACGCTTCGTGGAAGACGGCGCGTGGAAGACGGCTCGCGTGCCCCCACGTTGCACGCGCATGAAGCCGACCGGCACCCTGGCGCGCATGTCGAAGTTGCCGTGGCTCGTTTGGTTGGCGGCGTGCACCTCCGCGGGTGCGACGCGTGGCGCGGAGACGGCCGAGCCGATCCCCACCCCCACCGCGGAGGTCGCCCCCGCTGCACCCTCTGCGGCCGAACCGCCGCCCGCGCCCCCGCCCGCTGCGCCACCGCCCGCGCACCCCACGCTCGACACGCTCCTGCCCGAGCTCGCGCCGAGCCCTGCCGAACGCGTCGGCGTGCTCTCGTCCGCCCTCGAGCGCTGCCCCGCGCCGCGCGGCACCGGCGACGACGCGCTCTCGATCTACTACGACGAGTGTCGCATCGGCTCGACGCTCGCTCGTGAGCGCGACGCGTGGGTCGTGCTCGAAGTTTCGCACTCCGAAGGCGGCGTCGAGCGCCTACGCCTCGCGCGCGTCACATCGACCACGAACGAGATGCTCTTCGAAGACGAGCCGAGCCCCGAAGCGACCGCCGCGCTTCGCACACGCCTGCGCGCTCATCGGCGCGCCGCGCGTCCGAACGAGCTCGTGCGCGAGCGTGCGACCGCGAGCTTCTCGCTCGACGAGTACGCGCCGCTCGTCGGCCTCGGTGCGCCGCTCGATCGTTGGCTGCTCTTCGTCGAGACCACGAACGATCTCGATCGACCCGAGCACGTGCTGCACTTGATCGCGCGCGACGGCAGCGCACGCCACGAGCTCGCACGACGTCCCGCGCCGCTCGGTCCGTGCGACGGCGGTGGCTACTACTGCGAGCGCACGCAGGACGAGTGCGACGAGGACGGCCTCCGCGCGGAAGGCCGCCTCTGCATCCAGCCCGCGAGCATCGCGCACGTCGCGGTGGCCGACGGAACGCTCGCGCTGCTCGGCAGCGTGCACGTCGCCGGCCACGGTGGCTACCCCGCGACCTCGTGGGTCGTGACGCTTCCGCCCAACCTCTGAGATACCGTGACTTCGTGCAACCGAGAAAATCGGATCTGAGCTTTCTCGGTTGATGGGCCGCGCTGCGCGCCTCCGCGTCGGAGACGGAGG
>JALOQC010000591.1 GCA_025453555.1 Myxococcota bacterium
ATCGACAAGGCGATGAAGCTCGGATACCGCCACCCGATGGGCCCGCTGGAGCTCACCGACCTCGTGGGGCTCGACGTGCGCCTGCACATCATGGAGCACTTGTTCGCCGAGCTCGGCGAACAGTTCCGTCCGCCCGCGCTGCTCCGGCAAATGGTCCGTGCGGGCAAGCTCGGCCGAAAGAGCGGCGAAGGCTTCTACCGGTATTGAGCGCTGCACGAAGAGCCGCCTCGAGCTCGGGCTCGCCGGCCGTCTCTGCGTTTCTCTCGACCGTTCGGAGCCTGCTCTCACACGAGCTCGAACGAAACGAGCCGACTCCGAAGAGCCGGCTCGTCTCGTTCTCGTGACCGTGTCGAGCTCGAACGGGTGTCGAGCTCAAACGCTCATTCCGGACCGCCCGGAACCTCGATCACCGGCGGAACCAAGAAGAACACGTCGCGTCGATCGAGCTCGGTGAATCCGTCGCCGATCACACGAATCGTCCCGCGGAAGACCTGCGGCGAGCTGGTCGGCATCACGGTGTCGTTCTGCTTCACCACGATGTCGAAACAGACCGGGTTGCCCGGCGTGACGTTGTCGATCGCATCGGCGTAGGTGTCCCCGTTGGTGTCGCGCAGGCGCTCGGCCGGGAAGACCGTGCACGTGCGCCCCATGACGTCACCGCCGTCGTTGTTCGCCACCAGGTGGTCGACGAACGCCGCGAACGAATCGACGGCGTCGCTCGGGTCGTCCTCGAAGACCACGCTGATGTCGATCGGCGTGGAGTTCGCGAGGGTTCGGATCTGCGCGATGACACCCGAGCTCACCGTGCCGCCCGAGGCGTCGCTGATCAGCGGGTTCCCGCCAGCGTCCACCGCACCCGTCGCGGTGGCCATGGCACGCAGATCTTCGCGCGCACCCGTGCCCACCGTCGCGCCGACGATGCGAACGTTCCGCGCGAGGAGCTCCGGCAGCACCGTCGCCCAGGTCTGATAGCTGCCGTAGGTGTTGCCCGTCGCAGGCCCGTTGTGGAAGGGCGCGTCGGCGATCATGACGACGATCGGCACGGCGCCGGGACGGAAGCAGGGATAACCGAAGTGCCCGGCCGGACATCCCGCACGCGGCGAGGTCGGTCCGCGGAGGATCGCGTTGCCGGTGACCACGGAGAACAAGGCGGGGATGCCACCTTCTTCGTAGTCGCCGCCGCCGCCCGCCGAGAGGGTGTTCGCGCCCGTCTGCGCGGTCGCCGCGTCGGCGGTGAGGTCGGTGCGGTTCTGATAGATGTATGCGTCGCCGTAGTCGCGGTACTCGCCCACCCCGAACCAAGCGCCGGAGATCTCGGCTCGCACCTGGTCGATGATGCCGCCCGGCGTCGACAAGCTCGAGCGCACGTTGTTGATTGCGCCGCCCATCGAGCCCGTGGTGTCGATCAAGAAGTACACGTCCGCGAACTGAAGGTTCGTCGAGAAGACCAGCGTGTCCTCCGGCGGATCGGGCGGCATCATGTACGGCTCGAAGAACACGAAGTCGCCACGCGTTCGCGGGCTCGAGTCGGGGTTCGTCGCGTCTCCGGCGCACGTCGCATCGCCCGCGGGGCACGCGCCGATCTCGACGAGGTCGGTCACGCCGTCCCCGTCGGTGTCCGCGTTCGTGCGGCTCGTCCCCGCCGCGCGCTCGTCGGTGTCGCTCAGGCCGTCGTTGTCCGAGTCCGGGTCCCGGTAGTCCGCGATTCCGTCGCCGTCCGTGTCGACCGGCGCCGTCGTGGGATCACGCGAAGGAAGCCCTGCTTCCTCGAGGTCGGGATAGCCGTCGTTGTCGCTGTCGAGATCGAAGCGGTCCGGCGTTCCGTCGCCGTCGGTGTCCGCGGGCGGGAGGAACTCCCAGCCGTCGCCGATGGTGTCGTCGTCCGAGTCGAAGTCGCGGAAGTCCGGCAGCCCGTCGCCGTCGTTGTCGTTCGGCGACGCGGGATCGCCGATCTCTTGCGCATCGCGGACGGTGTCGTTGTCGTCGTCGAGATCGCGGTAGTCGAGGATGCCGTCACCGTCCGCGTCGCTCGTGCCCTCCGTGACGTCGGGCATGCCGTTGCCGTCCGAGTCGGTGTCTTGGAAGTCGGGCGTCCCGTCGCCGTCCGAGTCGATCGGCGGTCGATCCCCGCCGCCCGACACGCGCTCGACCGAGTCGGGGATGCCGTCTCCGTCGCTGTCGCTGTCCAGGTAGTCGGGCGTTCCGTCACCGTCGGTGTCGGTGCCGAGCCCACGACCTTCCCAGTCGTCGCCGATTCCGTCGCCGTCCGCGTCGGCCGCGGGCGGTCGGTCGATGTCGCCGTCCGCGACGCTGCCGTCGCGTGTGGGATCTCCGCTGCCTCCGCCCGGTGAGCACGCGAACGCGCCCAGGGAGAGCACACAAGCCAACGTCATTCGAAGCTTCATCTCGACCTCCGACGATTCGCAGCACGTCGTGGGGCACGCGCCCGATCGTCTCGACGAGCGGACGAATCAGGAAACGTGCCGACCCGAAAACTCCGCGCCTCGCGCGACCGTGGGGCCCGTCGACCCGAGGCCGCGCGCGACTCTCGACGCCCGCTGCGACCCGAACGCCCCAGCACACGCCAGCGAACAGCGTACACGAGCCGCGAGGATTCGTCGTCGCACACGGCCTGTCTTTCCGAGCGCGCGATCTCACGCGAGGGTTTTCCCGCGCAAGCATCGTCGCGCGGAGCGGAGACGAGACGCTCGAGCCGCCGCACGAGGACCGCGACTGCGCCATCCCTTCACGACGCGGCTGGGGCATTCTGGGTCGTTCCATCGCGCAGCACGACGTCCGGCATCGCCCTGCGCCGCGACGTTGCTTCTCGCCCTTCCCCTCGGCGAGACTGCGGCCCGGTGAGGGAACCTCGGGAGTGGGTTGAATCCACGTCCCGCCCGAGGCGTCCCTTGGCCCGCCGCGCGCGCGGCGCTTTCACGAGAGGATGAGGGATCCCATGAAGAAGCTTCGTTTGCTGGCGGGTCTGTACGCCGCCCTGGCCGCGATGACGGGCTGTGTCGTCGAGGTGAACTTCGAGCCCATCGGCGGCGACGTCTCGGTCGACGGCGCCTGGACCATCAACGGCGGCCCCGCGAGCACCGCGAGCTGCAACGCGGCCGGCATCCAGACGGTGCGCTTGCAGATCTGCGAGTTCGTCGACGGCGACTGCTACACCGCGTCGAGCCTCCAGGCGGCCTGCTCCGCGGGCGGCTTCACCACCGCGCCCTTCCTGCTCGCCGACACGTACGCCCTCCGCTGGCAGGCGGTCGCCACCAACGGGACGATCTCGAACGGCGAGTGGCAGACCGTCACCGCGCCCGCCGGCAGCACGATCGAGACGAACGTGAACTTCGCGACCGCCCTGCCCGACGAGGACACCCTCGCGGGCACCTGGACCGTCGGCGGTCAGCCCGCGAACGCCACGAGCTGCGCCGCGGCCGGCATCATGAACGTCCGCCTCGCGTCCCCTGCAGCGCGGGCAGCTTCGACAGCCGCAGCGGCATGGGCCCGACGCTCCCCGACGGCATGTTCTACAGCCAGTGGCAGGCCCTCGACGCAGCCGGCAACGTGCTCGCGACGAGCGAGCTCCCGCTCCTCGAGCTCGACACCTCCGCCGTCACCCACGCCACCCTCGCGCCGGTCGACTTCCCCGCCGGCGAGCCGATGCTGGTGATCAACATCCGCTATCAGATCCTCGGTGGCGCGACATACGGCACCTGCACGGAAGCAAGCATCAGCAATGTTGCATACAACTTCGATCTGTTTACCGCTGCAGGAGCTCCAGTGGCGCTTGACCCGGACATCACGACCTGCGTGAACCAGGTCGAGCTCCCTGGCCTTCCGGCTGGAGACTACGTGCTCGAGATCGCTGCAGAAGGCACCGATCGCACGAAGTATGGCGCGACGTGCGACGAGATTGCCTACGGAGGTGGCCTGCAGATGGTCGACTGCTTCGTCGACATCGAGCCATGAGCCATCCGCCTCTGTGAGACGAAAGGGCGCTTCTCCGCGCCCTTTTTCTCGTTATCGACCCGAACGCTGCGGTCCGAACAACCCCTTGATTTCGTCGCTGCCACACGTCGAACTCCTCGTCGCACGGTCTGCATTCGACCAAATGCACAGGTTGCGCGCGTGAGCCTCGCCTGCGAGGTTCGCTGTATGCGGAACGCACCCTTGCTGCTCCTCGCGAGCGCTCTCACCGCGTGCTCTACCACCAACGCGGAAGAGCTCTGTGCCCGATTCGGGCTGGTCCCCGACTACGAACGCGACGCGTGCCGCTGTCCCGACGACACCGTCGAGACCCCCGACGGGACGGGCTGTGAGCTCTCCGATGGCGGCGTGGTGCGTTTCCCGGATGCGGGAACACGCGACGGAGGGTTGGACGGTGGCTTCGCGCCCGATGCTCCACCACAGGATACGGGTGCCGATACGAGTCCCCTCCTGGACGCAGGGCCCTTGGTTTGCGACGACGGCGAGACCCGCGCCTGCGATGGAGGTTCTGACGTTGGAGAGTGCTCATCCGGGGTCGAAACCTGCGCGGGTGGGACGTGGGGGCCATGCGCAGAACGAGTTGGCCCAACGGCCGAGCTTTGCGACGGCCTCGACAACGACTGCGACACCATCGTCGACGGGCCCGCTGCCTCTGCGGCCTGTGGAACCCCGTCGCGGGCATCGAGCGCGACTTGCTCTGCCGGAGACTGCGTCGTCACAGGGTGTTTGGATCGGTTCCTCGACTGCGACGATGACTTCGACAATGGATGTGAGTCCGAACTCGGCGCCGTGACGTCCTGCGGCGGCTGTGGCGATGTTTGCGCGTGGGACTGTGCGACAGCCACGTGTGATGATGCCACTAGCGTGGCGGCAGCTGGCTTCCATAGCTGCCTTCTTCGCGAGTCAGGCACCGTCGTCTGTTGGGGCGCCAACGACTACAGTCAGCTCGGCACCGGGGTAGCAGGAGGAGGAAGCCTATTGGCGTCTACCTCGGTGATCATGCTCGAGAATGCGACTCAAATCGCGAGTGGAGAGCGCCACACTTGTGCGCGCATCGCGACCGGTGCGATTCGCTGCTGGGGGTGGGGTTCGTCGGGTCAACTCGGAAACGGAATGACCAGCACATCCGCATCGCCGGTCGCGCTGAGCCTCTCATCTGTGGCCTCGATCTCCCTTGGAAAGACCCACTCGTGCGCCATCGACAGCAGTGGTCGCTTGTACTGCTGGGGACGCAACGCTCTCGGGGAGATCGGGGACGGAACGCAGATGCAACGGAACACCCCGCAGCAGATCCGATCGATAGGTGTGGTGAGTTCCGTAGGAACGGGAGACAGTCACACGTGTGCCGTCTCGTCGGGTTCGGTCCGCTGTTGGGGCGCAAACGGCCAAGGACAGCTGGGCCTCGGCAGCACCAGTGAGCGAGAGCTCTCACCCACGTTGGTTCCAGGGTTGAACAACGTCACCGAAGTGCGCGCCGGTGCGGACCACACGTGCGCGCGTCGCTCCGACGGCACCGTCTGGTGCTGGGGAGGCAACGGCTTCGGGCAGCTAGGTGACGAGACCTTCTTTCCAAGATCATCCCCGGTTCGAGTGGACATCGACGACGTCAGGACTATCAGCATCGCCTCTGATGCCCGTCATTCATGCGCCATTCGCAACGATCACAGCGTCTGGTGCTGGGGCCTGAACACGAATGGGCAAGTCGGTGATGGGTCGCTGGAGAACCGCAGCTCTCCGGTGCGCGTAGCGAGCGACATGTCCGCGATCTCAGTGAGTTGGAACCACACTTGTGCCGTCAGCCGAGCAGGACGGCCGGTATGTTGGGGTAGCAACGGTGGCGGAAAGCTGGGAGACGGCACCACCGAGCGACGTACATCGCCCACACCAGTCGCGGCGCCCTGACGCCGAGGTCCCGATGGACGCGTGGCCGCTTCTGCCCTAAGCGCTCCGCATGAGCGGGGAGCTTCGCGTCGTGCTTCAGCAGGGACGCAACGTGGTTGCGACGTGGGAGAACCTGGTGCTCGCGGTCTGGGGCGAGTCCCCCTCCG
>JALOQC010000592.1 GCA_025453555.1 Myxococcota bacterium
CGAGGACGCCGTCGTCGTGCACCGCGCCGGCGCCGAACCGCGCGGGTTCCCCTACGAGGCGGTGTCGTTCGGGGGCATCGACCTCGACGGCGGAAAGGACCACGGCCGGTTCATGGACCTGCGCCTCGGCGGCGTGATCGAACGCTTCTGGATCCACGAGCCCGGCGACGCGATCGCGTTTGCGCAACTCCTCACCGACATCGCGAGCAAGCTGGCGCGTTGACGATGCGGCCAGCGAGGTCGAGATGAGCGTCTTCCACTTCGAGGCGGTCCTCGAGAGCTCCGACGCGACGCGAGCGACGTATCGCGTTTGCGGAGACGTCCTCGGTGACCCGGAAACGTGGGGGACCATGACGCTCTCGACGGACGGGCAGTGCACGTCGACCGGCCGCTCCTCGTCGGAGATGCGTCACTGCGTCGCCGCGCTGCGCCACAAGGTGCTCGCGGCGTGGCGACGCACGGGGGCGTGGCCGGAGCGGGTGTCGTGGGTGGCGTGAGAGCGGGCACGAGCGGTTCGAGACGAGTCGGAGGGTGATGTGAGGATCGAGGTGTCCGCAGGTCTCGCGAGAGGACGCGTCTTCGTGGAGGAGGTCCCGTGCCGAATCGCGCTCTCCTCGCCGCGCGCTCGCCCGCTCGCACCTTCCGCGACGGTGACGTCTCACGTCGCGACGACGGTGACGTCCCGCATCGCGAAGACGGTGGGCGTCGAAGCATTCGTCCCACGCGGCGCGAGAGCCGAGTATGGGCTGCTCGTCGTCGAGCACGTCGACAGGCCAGTCCCAGCGGCGCAGGAGGCGAGGCTCTCGGTGGATGTCGATCGCGCTACCGCGTCGAGCGGAACCTGGGACGAGGCCCTCTGTCGCGCGACGGAGACCGCGTTCGTCGGACTTCCGCGCGAGTACGCTTCTGCGGTGATCGCCGGAGTCGCGGAGGGCGCCCTCGGCGGTGACGTTCGGGTGGTCGGCGCCGCGCACGGCGCGATCGGATCGAGCCCCGCGTTCTTCACGAGGTTGGCTCGGTGGGTCGTGTGCTTGCTCGCGCACGAAGAGCACGTGGGCCTCCGAGCGGACTTCGATCACGCGCCGACGTTTCGTCGCTGCGTCGTCGAGGGTCACCGCGATTGACCTGCTCGACGACCTCCGCGATCTCGCACGCGACGTGGCTGGTCAGAGAACGACGGCTCGGCACGTCTCTTCGATCGCTCCGAGCAACACGGACGGAAGGACTCGAATGACTTGGCAATCACTGCTGCCCGCGACACGCGGCACCCTGCCCAACGGCGAGCCCGTGTGCCGCACCGATCCCGGAGGCTCGTTCGACGCGCCCGTCGCAATCCTCGGGGTGTATCCCGCAGGGGCGGTCGCTCGGACGACGGTCGGTGCCCGAGTCATGAACCTGCCCGTTCGTGTCGAGCGCACGTCGTTCGAGCTCGGGGTGTCCGCGTCCGCGAAGGATCTCGACGCGCGCTTTCTCGATCCGCTCGGGCTCGATCGCGCGTCGGTGCTGACGCTCGACGTGATGCCGTACTTCCTCGCGAACACACGCAAGTCGAACGGGCGCTCGATGGCGGACAACCTGCGCGAGGCCGAGGCCGCGTTCGGACGTTCGTTCGGGATCGAGGCGCGCCCCGCGCCGGAGGCGCTCGTGAAGCTCGCGCGTCAGATGCCCGGGAACGTCGCGCGTCTGACGGACTTCTTCGGGCGTTCGAAGGCGAAGCTGCTGCTCACGCTCGGGAGCGAAGCGGCCGCGTTCGTCCGCCACGAGACCTACGAGAAGGTGAACGGCGCAGCGCGCTCGCTCTTCTACGCGGCCCCCGTCGAGCTCGACGTCCTCGGCACGCGCCTCTCCGTCGTCCACCTCGCGCATCCGGGGATTCTGATGAGCGGGAAGGGCAAGAAGTCGGATTGGCCGCTGCGGCACGATCGCTGGTGCTCGGGCGATGGGCGCGAGCTGGTGGCGCGGGTGATGGGGAGGGTGTGAAGCTCCACCACCACTCGTCTCGTCTTCATCGCCACGCGAATGCGCGCCACCGTTTCGCGAACGCGTCCGAGGCGTTCGTGGTCCGCCCTCGCGGGAAGACGCCGCGCTCTTCGAGTTTCCTCCACGCTTCAGCGCGATTCCCGGCCGCGGCCTGCAACGCCTCCCAGAGGTAGCGCGCCTCCCAACGTTGAAGGAGCGAGAGCTCGGACCACGCACCGGCCGCGAGCGCGTCACGCACGGGAGCCCACTCGTCGTCGTTCGTGGCGGTCGATCCGCGCTCGTCCCAGCTCCTGCGAAGACGCTCTCGCTCGGTCGCGAGCTCGCGAGACTTGAGCATGACGCGACCGCTCGCCTCGGGGGCGTACTTCTGTGCGGCCCACGCGTCGAACGCGAGGCGCTCCGCCGACTGTTGGACGTCGCGGTGGTTCCAGGACCACGCTGCGTCTTGCGCGAACGCGAGCTCGGCGAGCTCGAGCCAGGCGCTGCGCTCGAAGTGAAAGCTCGCGTTTCCGAACGCGCTCCGGATCGAGTGGAGGTAACGCAGGTACGCCGCGAGGATGCGGTGGCGCGCCTCGCGGAATGGCGGAAGCGAAACGACGTGGGTCGAGATGCGCGCGAGCAGGTCCTCGCGGAAGGCGCCCTCACGCATCCGCGCGTGCAGATCGCGATGCGTCGCGAAGACGAAACGCACCTCGGCGGTCTCCCGCTTGCTCGCGCCGACCGGTCGGAAGTGGCAGCGGAACTCGTCGTCGAGCTGGAGGACGTCGAGCAGCTTGCCCTGGAGTGGCATCGGCATCTCGCCGATCTCGTCGAGGAAGAGCGTGCCTCGATCGCACTCCTTGATGAGCCCGGGCTTGTCGTTCGTCGCGCCCGAGAACGGGCCGCGCTTGTAGCCGAAGAGCTCGCTCTCCAGCAGGTTCTCCGGGAACGCCGCGCAGTTCACCTCGCCGAACCGATCTCGATGCCGCGGATTCCAACGCTCGTTCAGCGCACGTGCGCGATGCGACTTGCCGGTGCCGCTCTCGCCGACCAAGAGCAGCGAGCGCCCCTTCGGCAGTTTGCCGTAGTGATCGAGCTCCTCGCGGAGACTGCGCGTGCCCTCTCGCTTCTCGAGCACCCGCGTCGCGCGCGGGCGTTCGCGTTCGTCGAGCCAGACCGCCCACGTCTCGAGGCCCAAGGTCCCACAGAGCTCGACGAGCGCCGCGATCTGCGCCGGCGTCCCCGACTCGAACCCCACCGCGACGGGACCCGTGCTCCTACGTAGGCGTGCGGCGACGCTCTTCTCCGCAGGCGCGCTCGGATCTCCGAGCTGCACGAGCACCGCGTCGACGTCGTAGGGATCGGACCGCTCCTTCTCGAGCTCGACTTTGGACACCCGTTCGTCGCCTCGCGCCGCCTTTGCCGCCTCGACCACCTGTCGCGCGACGGTCTCCGGCGCGAGCTCGCCTTTCCGCACCTCACCGTGCGAGACGAAGAGGTCGTAGCTCGTCATCGCCATAACGCTATCACACCTCTCTCACTTGCTATCTTGCTTCCTCTCGGACGCGTGAATCCGCTCGTTCTCGGACTTCGATCGGTTGGCACCTCCCCTGCTCTATCCGATCGCATGCACCGCTCACTCGTCGCCCT
>JALOQC010000167.1 GCA_025453555.1 Myxococcota bacterium
ACGTCAACGTCAACGTTCACGTCGACCACCACGTCGTCGTGAACGGCGACGGCAGCGAAACGCCTCGACCGGACACGAACGCGCGTCATCGCGTCTCCGCCGTCGATCGCGTCCTTGGCGATCCCTCGACGCCACCGAGCGATCCGCGCGTCCCTCTCTCTCGCCACTCCGCGCACCGCGGTGCGCACACCTCTCCACCTTCGGGACTCTCATGATCCATCTACCGCTCCTCACCGCCGCCCTCGCGCTCGCGGCCACCGTCTTCGTCTCCAGCACCGAATCCGCCGACGTCGCGCGTCGCCGCGCGATCTTCTGGGCCCTCGTCGCCCTCGTCGGCACCGCCGTCGGCGCGCTCTTCGGTGTCGTTCCCGTCGGCGAGCTCGGCGTAGTCACCGCGTTCACGCCCCTCTCCGCCGCGCTCGCGGTCACCCTCGCCACCCTCGTGCTCGCGCTGATCGTGGGTACGCCGTCCGCGGCTGACCCCGCGGACCGGAAGCCATCGTCCGAGCGCGTCGACGCGCCCTTCTTCGGTCGACTCCTCGCGATGGGCTCGGTCGGCACCGCGTTCCTCCTCGTGCGCGAGCCGATGCTCCTCGCGCTCGTGTGGCCGCTCACCGCCGCGCCGCTCCTCGCCGAGGTGAAGGGCGTCGCGCGTCGCCGCGTGATCGAGCACGTCGCGGTCGCGTCGGTGCTCGCCCTCGCGGGCACCATCCTCGCCTCGGTCGACGCGCCGATCGTGGTGGCGGCGGGCCTCTTGCTCGCGGGCATCCTCGTCCGCGAGGGCATCGCGCCTGCGCACGGTCTCGTCGTGCACGCGCACCGCGACGCCCCGATCTGTGTCGCGCTGCTCCTCACCCAGCCGCAGCTCGGGCTCCATCTCCTCGCGCAGCTCGATCCGACCGCGCTCGCGTCGATGCGCGTCCCCGTGCTCACGCTCGCGCTGCTCACCGCGCTGGGCGCGGCGTGGTTCGGTCTGCGCGCCCAGACGCCGCGCGCGCTCCTCATGCACGTCACGCTCGCGACCACCGCGATCGCGATCGCGGCGCTCACGACCTCGGGCCTCTCTTCCGACGCGATCCTCCTCGTGCTCGTCGTCGGCACCTCCCTCGGCGCGTTCGGGCTCGCGCTCGCGGTCGTCGAAGCGCGGGGCGTCTCGCCGACGCTCTCGAGCGCGACCCTCACCCTCGGTCTCGTCGCGCTCTCGCTCCCCGCCGGGCTCGTGCTGATCCACGCCTCGAAGGCTGGGTGGACGCTGCTGCCGACGCTGCTCGCCATCGGCGCGAGCGTCGCCTCGGCGGGGCTCGTCGTCCCCCTCGCGCGCGTCTCGACGCCGCCCACGTGCGATCCCGACGTACGCGTGTCGTGGAGCGAGGGCTCGGCGATGACCGGCCTCGCGCTCGCGACCACCTTGCTCGCGCTGCACTCCGACCGCTTCGCGACCTGGCTCGGCTGAACGGCACCAAGACACGTTCGGGGCGACGCGGATCACGGGAGCGTGAGCGAGCGGATCGCGCGCGCCGAGCGCTCCGCGTCGAAGGAGCGGCGTCGTCGAGTCGTGCTTCGACGAGGCCGCTCGTGCGCACGTGCTCGTCCTCGTGCGCTCCGAACGCACGTTCTGCCGCCGGCGCACTCCGACGTGCTCGTCGCGCCAGAATCCGCAGCGCACGGCGCGCGCGATCTGGCGACGCACGATCCGACGGCGACACTTCCGCCATGCCGACTCGTGCGCTGCTCGCTTCGACGTTCCTCTTCCTCCTCGCGTGTGGTGACGACGACGCGCCCGTCCGCGACGCCGGCCCGGACGACGACGCCGCGACCCCGGACGCGGGCGCCGACGCCGGAGCCCGCGCCGCGTGCTCGGCCGAGCTCCCCGACGAGCTCGCCACGCGCGGCCGCTGGGACGAAGGCTTCACCATCGCCGGCGTGACCGGCCTCGACGGCTACACACCCGTGTTGCGCGACGTGGCCGCGGCGCCGGACGGCAGCGCGATCGTCGTCGGGTACTTTCGTTGGGCCGGCGCGACACGCGCGCTCGGCATCGCGCGCGTCGAAGGCGACGCCCTCGTGGCCTGGGAAGGTGCAGACGATCTCGCGCCGACGCCCGAGGGCTACGCGGCGGTCGCGATCGCACCCGACGGCGCGGTCGTGCTCGCGACGTATCAGCGCGGTGGCACCCGCGAAGGTCGCATCGTGCGGTGGCGTGACGGGGAGGTCGACGAGCTCGGCCGCTTCACCGGCAACGTGCGCGTGCTGCGCTTCGTCGGCGAGCGGCTCTACGCGCTCGGGACGCTCGCGATCGTCGACGGGCCCCGCCACGTCGCGATCCTCGACGGCGAAGTCTGGGAAGGTCTGCCCGGCGGTGACCCCGACGGGCCGGTCTTCGATCTCCTCGAGCGAGCCGACGGATCGCTCGTGCTAGGAGGGGAATTCATGCGCATCGGCGGCACGGCGGCCGAGCGCGTGGCGGCGCTCGACGAGGGCATCTGGTCGGCCCTCGACGTCCCCGCATCGCTTCGCGTGATCACGCTCGCCGAGCACGAAGGCACGTTGCTCGCGGGCGGAGTGTTCGTGCTCGACGAAGCGAACCGGGAGTCGGCGGGCGTCGCGCGCCGCGTCGGCGACACGTGGGAGCGGCTCGGCGGGGGCGTGTCGCTCGGCACCGCGCTCGGCGATGCCAGTGGCGTGGTCGCGGAGCTCGTGGTCGATGCGCACGGCGTTCTCGCGATCGGCTGCTTCGATCGCGCAGACGGCGAGCCGGCGTCGGGCGTCGCCCGTTGGTCCGACGACGGCTGGCGCGCGATCGCAACGGGCGGAGCGGGGGGCCTCTGGTTCACGGAGGGAGCGTGCGGCTTCGAGCTCCCCCCCGAGGTCGTGTTCGAGATGGGCCCCGTGCAGCGCGCCACCCTCGTCGGCGAACGCGTGATCGTGGGCGGCGAGCTCGCAGGCAGGGGCGGCGTCGCGTCGCAGAGCGTGCTCGCGATCGTGGGCGACGAAGTCGAAGCAGTCGGCGCGGCGGGCGCCGGGCTCTCCGGGCAGGTCGTCGATCTCGTGCGTGGCGGTCCGGCGTGTGCGGTGCACGCGCTCGTCTCCGCGACGCACCTCGGCGGCACACCCTTCGACGGATCGGTCGCGACCCTCGAGGGATCCACGTGGCGCTCCGCGGCCCCCGCGTTGCCGACGGACGTGCAGTGCGGCCGCCTCGCGGTCGATGTGGACGGGAGGATGTTCGTCGCGTGCACGCGCTGGGCAGGCGAGACCCCACGCGCGGTCGTGCTGCGCAGCGAAGACGGAGGTGCGTGGCGCGCGATCGGCGAGGAGCTCGTCGGACCCGCCTTCGCGATCGAGCTCGGACCGGACGGTCGCCCGTGGATCGGCGTCGGCTCGGAGCCCGGTCGGGTCGCGCGTGTGCTCGACGACACGGTGGAGCTGCTTCCGGGCGCGTTCGAGGGGCCGATCCTCGCGCTCGCGGCTCACGGCACGGACGTCGTCGTGGGCGGCGGCTTCCTCCGCATCGACGATCGCGAGCTCGCGCGCATCGCGCGCTGGGATGGCGCGACGTGGCAACCGCTCGGCGACGGATCGAGCGCGACGATCTCGGCGCTCGCGGTCGGCGAAGGAGTCGTGTACGCCGCCACGCACGACGAGGGCGATCCTTCGCGGCGCGTGCTCGGTCGCTTCGCCGACGGCACTTGGACGGAGCTCGCTACGCCCGAGCGCGGCCTCGGCGCGCCGCTCGAAGGCACCTCGCACACCTTCACCGCGCTCGAGCTCCAGGGCGACACGCTGATCGCGGTCGGCTACGTCTGGCCCGCGGACGGCGGGCGAAACGTCTACGTCTACCAGGACGATCGACTGCGCGCGCTCGGCGGCGGGGTGGGCGCGTTGAGCGTCGACGCCGTGGTGACGACCGACGACGCGGTGATCCTCGGCGGCGCCATCGCGGAGGTCGGCGCGGGCGACGCGACGCGGCCGTCGATCGGCGTCGCACGCTGGCTCGTCGGCGAGTGAACCGCGAGAGCATTCCGCTCGCCGATTCATCCGCGCGATCGGCCGCGCTCAGGACTCGCTCACGCTCGGGGCTCGCTCGCGCTCCGGACCCGCTCACGCTCGGGACTCGCTCGCGCTCCGGACCCGCTCGCGCTCAGGGCTCGCGATCAGCCCCGCGCTCCGCGGCGACGACGCCACGTCAGCACGAGCGCGAGCACCCCGCCGCTCGCGAGCGCACCCGCGCTGCTCGTCGGCAAGCCGGGGGCCGCGCAGCCGCAGCCGGAGCGCGCGGTGCTGCACGTCGCGTCGAAGCCGCCGCGCGGCGTGTGATCGCAGGTCGCGCCGAGCTCGCCGGGCCCGTAAATCGTGCAGATTCCTTCGACGTCGTCCGCTTCGAGGTCACGCTTGAGCGTCTCCCCTTCGTCCGCGCAGGCCCACATCGTCGCTTCGTCCGACTCCGGCGTGTGCGCGAGCCCGAAGAAGTGTCCGAGCTCGTGCACCACGGTGTTCTCGAGATCGACGCGCCCGTCGGTGCAGCCTTCGGGCGGACAGATGGCCCAGCCCCACTGCTCCTCGTTCAGCTCCATGTCCGCATCGAAGATCTCGCCCGTGCGCGTCGAGAACCACGTGGTCGTGAGCGCGAACGCCATCGCGTCGTGATCGCGCGCCGTCCACTCGGGCACGAAGATCATCTGGTTCGCGTTGCCCTCCGCGATCACGTACTCGGTGACGTCGCAGCGGCCGGGACGCGGATCGAAGCGCACGTCGAAGCCGACCGGCCGACCGTCGCAGGTCACGCTCGTCCAACGCTCGAACGAGCGCGTGAAGACCTGCTCCACCTCGAGGCGCGAGAGGTCGCGCGCACCGCGTTCGTGCAACACCCACTCGAGGCAAGGCCGCGTCCACTGCAGGAAGAGCAGGGTGCGACCTTCGGGGACGTCGGCCTCGGTCACGCAGCGCTGCGCGCAGCTCCCGGCCGGAATCGTGAAGTTCGTGCTCTGACACCACGCGGCCGCGCGTCGCGCGGGAAGGAGCGCCGCGAACGCGATCGTGAGGGCGAAGAAGGGCCGCATCGGCGCGCAGTATCGTCGCGGCGCCGCGCGAACGCCACGCGAAGTTCGCCCCGCCCACTCGGCGGCACGAGGACTGGACCGCCGCTCGGACGGGCCTCGGCAGGTGACGACCGACCCCGAGGCTCCGCGCGCTTCCCGCATGCCGCCCTCGCCCGACGCCGAGCGCCGCGTCCGAGATGGCGCGCGCGGCGATGGCCTGCGAGCGAAACCTCCTCGCCCACGCTTGGCGGTCTTCCGTGGTGGGACTACGCTTGTCGTCCGATGCAGCAGCGACCGACCTCCGTCTTCGGGCTCACCCGTCACCTCGTGCGCACCCGCTGGGCCGCGCTCTCTCCGCGCGGAAAGACCATCTCGGTCGTCGCTGCGATCGTCCTCGGCGGCGCCGCCCTCGTGGGCGCGCGCTCGGCGGCCTGCTGCGCGAGCGGTTGCCCGTATCAAGAGGCCGCCGCACCGAGCGCCTCCGACGACTGCCCGTACTCGCGTCGCTGAGCGCTCGAGATCGTCGCGCGGCGCGACTCGCCGCGCCGTGCGCGGAACGTGGCAGCTCGACGCAACGCTGTCGCCGCAGCGACGACTACCCCGCGTGCTCGCCGAGCCGATCGCTCAAGCGCTCCTCTTCTTCGTGCTCTCGCTCGTCGCGAGTGGCGTGGTCGTCGTGCTGACAGGCAGCCGGACGTCGTGGCTGGGCTTGCTCGTGCGGGCCGCCGCCGTCTTCGTGCTCGGGCTCTTGCTCTGGCTCGGCTGGTCGGCGCTCGACGCCCCCGCGTGGGGCGGCGTCCGCATCGGCGCGGCCACGTGGCCGCTCGGCGTGCTCGCCGTGATCACCGGCGCGACGGCGCTCAGCCTCGAGCTGCTCGCGCGTCGGATGCAGCTCGCGGAGCCACGGAGCGCGTCTCGTCCAGGAACCGAAGCACCTCGTCGCCGAACCGCGTCGGGTGCTCTTCGTGCACGAACAGGCGCGCGTCGTCGTAGCTCACGAAGCGAGCGCCGCCCGCGAGCTCACTGACCATCGCGGCCGCTTTCTTCGCGGGGAAGTACGGATCGCCGTCGCCCCAGATCAGCAGCGCGGGCGCGACGAGGCGCGCGTGCGCGTTCGCGAGCCGATCGATCGAGCTCCAGTCCCAATCCTTCGTGAGCTGCATCTGCCCGCGGAAGACCGAGTCGTCGCGCACGAGCGGCTCCACGAAGAGCGTGCGGAACTCGCCGTCCGCGCGAGCGACGTCGTGGAAGCACGCGCCCCAGCCGAGGACCGATCGTCCGATCCACCGCGAGCCGAGGGAGGCGCGCAGCAACCTCGCGCCGCCGGGCAGGCCCGCCATCGTGAGCAACACCCGCAGCAGGAACGGGCGATGACCCGGGATCTCCGAGCCCGAGATCACGATCGCGCTCGTGCGATCGCCGAGCATGGCCGCCGCGAAGCGCGCGATGGCCGCGCCGCTGTCGTGACCGACGAAGGCCACGCGCTCGAGCCCGAGGCGCTCGATCGTGTCCACCAACGTGCGTGCGTGGGCCTCGAGACCGAACGTCGTGTCACGCGTCCACGTCGTCGCGCCCGCGCCGGGCAGATCGATCACGTGGCAGCGGTAGCGTGAGGCGAGCCGCGGTACGACGTCGCGCCAGGTCAGGCCGTGCAGCGGCCAGCCGTGGACGAGGACGACGTCGGGACCGGAGCCGACGACCCGGTGGGCGACGCGTGCGTGGCCGACGTCGACGTACTGGATGGGAGCGGAGCGGAGATCGTGGTGCATGTCCGGAGCCTGAGGGCCACCGAGCGCACTCACCATGACGTCCGAGGTCATGCGGACGTCGCACCGAGCGTCTCGTCGTGGTGCGGTTGCCAACGCGGTCGAAGTCGTGGTCGGGGTCGTGGTCGACGACGGCGACGTGAACGAAGTAGCTCGACCTGAGGGCGCGACGTTCTGTCGCACCGCGGCATGCGCACGGCCCGTTCTGTGAGGCGTATTCGTTGTGTTGTTGTGCGGTGCAGCATTGCGTGCTACTCGTCCTCCGACGATGTCCGAGTGGCCTCCCCCCGAGCACGTCGCCTTGGGCGCGTTCCGTGTCGCCTACCGCGACGTCGGGCCGCGTCACGCGCCGGCGCTCCTGCTCGTGCATGGCCTCGGTAGCTCGAGCCTCTGCTGGCTCCACGACGTACCCTCGCTTGCCCGTGATTTTCGGGTAATCGCCGTGGACCTGCCCGGCTTCGGCGAGTCGGACAAGCCACGCTACGCCTACACGCTCGCGTTCTGGCGAGGGCGTCTGTTGCGCTTGCTCGACCACCTCGGCGTGCGCTCCGCGACCGTGATCGGGCACTCGATGGGCGCCCAGCTCGCGATCGGGATGGCCCTCGACGCGCCGGCGCGGGTGGACGCCTTGGTGCTCGCCGCGCCCGCTGGCATCGAGCGATTCTCACCGCTTCAGCAAGCGATGCTGCGGCGCAGCGTGAGCCCGGCGTGGGTGCGGCGGCAGTCGCACGGCGACCTTCGAACCCACCTCGGACTCGCCTTCCACGGGTGGCCGCACGAAGCGGAGCGGCTGATCGAGCTGCGGCGGCGGCTGCGCGGCCCGGAGCTCGACGGCTACGCGCACGCGTTCGCGGCGGGGGTGCGCGCGATGCTCGACGAGCCCGTGCACGATCGACTCGCGGAGCTGCGCGCCCCGACGCTCGTGATCTTCGGCGCGGAGGATCGCCTCGTACCCAACCGGTGGCTGCATCCGAACCTCACGACCGCCGACCTCCTGCGCGGCGCGACACGGACGATCCCCGACGCGGAGCCGCTCCTGATCCCGAACGCGGGGCACCTCGTGCAGTTCGAGCGCCCGGACGCGTTCGATGCGGCGGTCCTCGACTTCCTCGCCCGTCGACTGCCCCGCGTGGTGTCGAAGGCGGTCGGAACGTGACGTGAGCTCGCGAGATGCGGCGAAGCGCGAACCTGCGTGGCTTGGGTCACGTGCGCACGCGAGGCCCGACCGCGGATTTCGTTTCGATTCGGTGTGAGCGGGTCGATGGCCCGACCGCTTCGCGGACTCCGCCTCGATTCGGTATAAGCGCGTCGATGGATCGTCTGCGCGTCGCGACGCTGAACCTCTGGAACAAGAGTGGCCCGTGGGCGGAGCGCATGCGCCTCGTGCGCACGCAGCTCGCGGCGCTCGAACCGGATCTGCTCGCGCTCCAAGAGGTGCTCGAGCTCGTGACCCCCAGCGGCACGATGAACCAAGCCGACGAGCTCAAGCCCGAGGGGTGGCATCGCGCGTACGGGCCCGCGCACGACATGGCCGTCGCGTGGGTGCCCAAGGGCCAGTCGCTCCACTTCGGCAACGCGCTGCTCAGTCGTTTCCCGATCGTACGCGAGACCGCGCACCCGCTACCCGGCGGCGACGTGAGCGATCAGAGGCGCTGTGTGCTCCATGTGGTGGTCGACGCGCCGATCGGCGAGCTCGACGTCTTCGTCACGCACCTGAACTGGAAGCTCGACGAAGGCTGGGTTCGTGAGCTGCAGGTCAAGGCGATCGCGCGTCTGATCGCGGAGGTCGCACCCGACGATGGTCGGTTTCCTCCGCTCTTGATGGGCGATTTGAACGCGGAGCCGCACAGCGACGAGATCCGCTACCTCGGCGGTTTCACGCGCCTCGGCGAGCCGCGTTCCGTGCGCTTCGCGGACGCGTGGGCCTACGCGGAGGTCGGCGCGGGCCCGGGCTTCACCTTCGACGCGAGCCGCAACACCTTCGCGGTCCAGTACCACGAGGCCCCGCGGCGCATCGACTACGTCTTCGTGCGCGGCCCCGACGGGAACGGCCGCGGCCGCCCGATGAGCCCCCGCCTCTGCTTCGACGAGGACCGCGCGGGCGTCTTCCCGAGCGACCACTTCGGCGTCTGCTGCGACCTGGTCACCCGCCCCGCGTCCTGAGCGAGACGCAGGCGATCTCGTGGTCGTGATCGTAGACGTGGTCGTGGTCGTGGTCGGCGACGTGAGCGGCGACGAGAGACGACCGCGCTTCCAACGTCGATGGCGTCAGAACCGAGGTCTCGTCAAACCCGATCATGTCGAGGTCTCGGCAAGCCCGATCACGTCGCCGTCGCCGTTCACGACCACGACCACGACCACGTCGACGAGAACGCACGATCACGTGCGAGCGTCGACGATGCCAGCACGTTTGGTCGGCGCAGCCGACCAGAAACCCGTCAGCCGATCTTTGCGCGCCCGCCCACGTAGGGCCGCAGGGCCTCGGGGATCACGACGCTGCCGTCCGCTTGCTGGCATTGCTCCAAGATCGCCACCAGAGTGCGCCCGATCGCGAGACCGGAGCCGTTGATCGTGTGCAGGAGCTGCGGCTTCGCCTTCGGCGCCGGCCGGTAGCGCGCGCCCATGCGCCGCGCCTGGAAGTCGCCGAACCAGCTGCAGCTCGAGATCTCGCGGTACGCGTCCTGCCCCGGCAGCCAGACCTCGAGGTCGAAACACTTCTTCGCCGCGAAGCCCATGTCGCCCGCGCAGAGCTGGATCACGCGGTAGTGCAGCCCGAGGCGCTGGAGCACCGCCTCCGCGTGGCGCGTGAGCTTCTCGTGCTCCTCGATCGCCTGCTCCGGCGTCACGAAGCGGACGAGCTCGACCTTGTCGAACTGGTGCTGGCGGATCATCCCGCGCGTGTCGCGCCCGTGGCTGCCCGCCTCGCTGCGGAAGCACGGCGTGTACGCCGCGTAGGCGATCGGGAGCTGATCGGCCTCCAGGATCTCGTCCGCGTGCAGGTTCGTCACCGGCACTTCCGCGGTCGGGATCAAATAGAGATCGTAGCCACCCTCCGCGTCGTCTTCGCCGACCTTCGCGGCCAGCTTGAAGACGTCTTTCTCGAACTTCGGGAGCTGGCTCGTGCCCCGCAGCGCGGAGTCCTTCACCAGCGCCGGCACCCAGACCTCTTCGTAGCCGTGCTCGTCCACGTGCAGGTCGAGCATGAGCTGCATCAGCCCGCGCTCGAGCCGCGCGCCGATCCCCTTGAGCACCGAGAAACGCGCGCCGCTGACCTTTCGCGCGCGCTCGAAGTCGAGCAGCCCGAGCGAGGTGCCGAGATCGACGTGATCCTTCGGGGTGAAGCTCAGCGCGGGCTTCTGCCCCCAGGTGCGCACGACCACGTTCGCGCTCTCGTCGAGCCCGTCGGGCGTCGAGGGATCGGGCACGTTCGGCAGCCCGAGCAGGATGCCTTCGAGCTCGGTCTCGATCTCGACCTTCTTGGCCTCGAGCTCCTTGATCCGGTCCCCGAGCGTGCGCAGCGCCTCACGCTTCTCCGCGAACTCCGCGGACTTCTTGTCCGCGATCTTCGCCATCGTGCCGCTGGCCGCGTTGAGCTCCGCGCGGCGGCTCTCGACCTCCGCGATCGCGGCGCGCCGCTCGCCCGCGAGCTTCGCGAGGGACGAGAGCACGACCTCGTCCCGAAAGCCGCGGCGCGCGAGCTGCGCCTTCACCTCGTCCAGGCTCTCCGACACCCAACGCAGATCCAACATGCCGCGCCATGTAACGCAGCCCGCGGTGGTGGCCAAGCCTCCGACTCGTTCGTCGCTCGGCTCGGCGCGACCGTGGCCGAGCGTTCGACTCGTTCGCGATCGACGCACGCGACGCGACCCCGCGGCTCCTTCGATGCGTTCGCGACCTCGCTCGGCGCAGCCCGCGTTCGCGACGCGCTCGGCCACCCGAGCTCGCGACTCACTCGCTCGGCGCCACCCCCGCCCGCGTCAACGTCGCGACGCGCTCCTCCGCACGCGCACGGGTCGCAGCGTCGAGGGTGAAGCTCCCGTCCAAGAGCGCGCGACACGACGCGAGGTCGCCCGCGGTGCAGCCCCACTCGTACGCGACCTGCGCGGCCAGCGCGTCGTCGGTGCGAAGCAGCTCCGCGTAGAGCGCGCACCCACCGACCGTCTCGTCGCGGCACGCGATCGACGCGAGCCGCCGCGCCTCCGCGGGCCGCGACTCCTTCATCGCCGCCGCACGCTCCACGCAACGCGCGAGCGTGCCGCCGCAGCCTTCGACCGGCTCGGTGCAGGCGTCCCACCAACCGAGCCGACAGCCTCGGGTGCGCGCTTCCTCGGCGCGGTCCGGCATCGCCTCGGCCCAACGACGACACGCCTCCGCGAGTCCCGCCTCGCAGCCGCGCTCGAAATAGGGCCCCGCCTGATCGGCATGCATGCGCGCGGCGTCGAGGCAGCCCTCGCCCGCCCGACGACACGAGGCGCGGTAGATGCGTCGCGCCTCCGCTTCGCTCGCGCGCACGCCATCCCCGGACTCCCACGCCGCGGCGAGCGAGACGCACGCGACGCTGAGCCCACGATCGCACTCCTGCGCCAGCGCGACCGTCGCGCTCGGATCACCCTGTGCCGCCGCGGCGACCTTCGAGTATTCTTCGCCGGAGGGCTCGCGTTGCGGTGCGCTCGGCTCCGGCATGTCGCGCGCGGGCTCGGTCGCGGCGGGCTCGGTGGCGCCGGACGAGGTCTCGTCCGCCCGGCAGGAGCATCCGTCCTGGCACCCGACGAGGCTCGCGAGGAGGACCGGCAAGGCGAGCAAGGGGAATCCGCGCATGGCGGGGGCATCGTAGCGCCTCGTTCGAGCTCGGTTCGGCGCTCGTCGATGCTCCTCGGTGCCCGAGGACCGCCGCGCGCCCCGTGAAACCCGCTCCTTGATTCTTGGGCGGCTCACCTTAAGGTGCGGCCCACTTCCGTCATGAAGTCGGACTACTACGAGGTCTTGGGCGTCTCGCGAGACGTCGACGCCGCCGAGCTCAAGCGCGCGTACCGCAAACGAGCCGCCCAATATCACCCGGACAAGAACCCGGACGACCCGACCGCGGAAGAGAAATTCAAAGAAGTCTCGGAGGCTTATCAGGTCCTCCAGGATCCCCAGAAGCGCGAGCTCTACGACCGCTTCGGCCACGACGGCCTCGCGGGCGGCCCCGGCGTCGGCTTCCAAGACATCGGGGACATCTTCTCGTCCTTCCAGGACATCTTCGGCGACCTCTTCGGCGGCATGGGCGGCCGCCGGGCCCGCGCCGACGGGCCCCAGCGAGGCGCGGACGTCCGCATCGGCGTCGAGCTGACCCTCGAAGAAGCGGTCTTCGGCACCGAGCGCGAGCTCGAGCTGAAGCACCCCACGCCCTGCGGCGAGTGCCGCGCGACGGGCGCGAAGAACGGCGAAATCGAGCATTGCGCGACCTGCCAAGGCAGCGGTCAGGTCGCGACCCGGCGCGGCGCGTTCATCCTGCAGACCCACTGCCCCGCCTGTCAGGGCCGCGGCTCGCGCATCAAAGAGTCGTGCCCTGCGTGCGAAGGCCGCGGCGAGGTCGCGAGCGAGCGGCGCGTGCGCGTGAACGTCCCCGCAGGGATCGACGACGGACAGCAGCTCCGTCTCGCGAATCAGGGACAAGCTGGCCGGCGCGGTGGACCGCCCGGCCATCTCTACGTGGTCGTGCAGGTGAAGTCCGACGAGCGCTTCGAGCGCGACGGCATCGACCTCGTGCACCCGCTCCACGTCTCGTTC
>JALOQC010000168.1 GCA_025453555.1 Myxococcota bacterium
GGCCGTGCGTCGCGACAACGGCAGCGTCGGCTTCGACATCCGCGGCAAGGCGATCGCGCCGCCCGAGGTCAGCGCGCACGTGCTCCGCAAGCTCAAGCAGGCGGCGGAGGACTACCTCGGCGAGCCCGTCACCGAGGCCGTCATCACGGTCCCTGCCTACTTCAACGACGCGCAGCGCAACGCGACCAAGGACGCCGGCAAGATCGCGGGCCTCGAGGTCAAGCGCATCGTCAACGAGCCGACCGCAGCCGCGCTCGCCTACGGCCTCGACAAGAAGAACGAAGAGATCATCGCGGTCTACGACTTCGGCGGCGGCACCTTCGACATCTCGATCCTCGAGGTGTCGAACGAGATGGTGCAGGTCATCAGCACCAACGGCGACACGCACCTCGGCGGCGACGACGTCGACGAGCGCGTGATCAGCTACCTCATCGCGGAGTTCAAGAAGGACACCGGCCTCGACGTCTCGAAGGACAAGATGGTCCTCCAGCGTCTGAAGGACGCGGCGGAGAAGGCGAAGATCGAGCTGAGCTCCAGCCTCGAGACCTCGATCAACCTGCCCTTCCTCACCGCGGACGCGAGCGGCCCCAAGCACCTCAACCTGCGGCTGACGCGCGCGAAGCTCGAGTCGATGATCGAGGACCTCATCGACCGTTCGTTCGAGAGCGTGAAGAAGGCGCTCGCCGACGCGGGCAAGACGCCGGCGGACATCGACGAGGTCGTGCTCGTCGGCGGCTCCACGCGCATCCCGCTCGTGACCGAGCGCGTGAAGAAGTTCTTCGGCAAGGATCCCCACAAGGGCGTGAACCCGGACGAGGTCGTGGCGCTCGGCGCCGCGGTCCAGGCGGGCGTCCTCAGCGGCGACGTCAAGGACATGGTCCTGCTCGACGTCACCCCGCTCTCGCTCGGCGTCGAGACGCTCGGCGGCGTGATGACGGTGATGATCCCGCGCAACACGACCATCCCGACGCGCAAGGAAGAGACCTACTCGACCGCGGAAGACAACCAGACGAAGGTCGAGATCCACGTGCTCCAGGGCGAGCGCGCGGAGGCTCGCTACAACCGCACGCTCGGTCGCTTCCACCTCGACGGCATCGTGGCCGCGCCGCGCGGCATGCCGAAGGTCAAGGTCACCTTCGACATCGACGCCAACGGCATCCTCTCGGTGACCGCGAAGGACGAGGCCACCGGCAAGGACCAGCGCGTCACCATCACCTCGAACAGCGGGCTCTCCGACGAGGAGATCTCGAAGATGGTGCAGGAGTCCGAGAAGTACGCGGACGAAGACAAGAAGCGCCGCGAGCAGATCGAGACCCGCAACCGCGCCGACTCGCTCGCGCACAGCGTGGAGAAGTCGCTCGTCGATCTGAAGGGCAAGGTCTCCGACGACAAGCTCGGCACGATCGAGGGCAAGCTCCGCGAGCTGCGCGACGCGATCGACCGCGACGACCACGAGCTCATCACCGAGCGCGTGACGGCGCTGGAGACCGCGATGCGCGAGATCGCGAGCGAGGCCTACTCGGCGGCCGGCGCGGCGGCTCCGGGTGGCGCGGCTCCGGGGGGCGCCCCGAAGGGCAAGGGAGGCGACGACGTGATCGACGCCGAGTTCGAAGACGCGAACTGAAACGATCACGGCGAAGCCCATCGCGAAGGCGCGCTCCTCTCGGGGCGCGCCTTCGTCGTTCCGTCACGAGCACCGTGCGGAACGAACGACGACGCGGCGTCGTCACGAGGGCCTCGAACGACCCCGAGCTCATCGAAGAAGTCGCTCGACGAGCACCTCCGCCCGCACACGTCGCGCCCGGAGACCGTGAGCGCCGCGTACGCAGGTCGAACCCTCTCGCGTGCGTGGCATGCTCCGCCGCGTGAAGCGCCTCTTCCCGACTGGAGCTCTCTGGGCGGTCTCCCTGCTCGTCGCGGCCTCGTCCGTGCACGCCGACGCGCCGCCCGAGGACGGACGCCGCTACGTACGCTACGGCGTCCGCATCGCATCCAGCGCGGCGCTCCCGAGCACGCATCGGCTGGTGCTCTACCCGATCGACTTGTCGAATGGCGCGCCGCAACCCGACTACCGCGTGGTCTCCGAGGGCGACGAGATCGAGCTCGGTCGACGCAGCGGCCTCGTCGGCTTCTACGCCGTCCCCGCCGAAGAGGTCGCCGGCGACACCCTGCGCACCCTCCCCCACGACGCCCCCGAGGACGCGCAGCTCGCGTACTTCGCCTCCGCACGCGTCGCGAAAGCGACGATCGAAGCCCGCCCCGTCGGCACCGTGGACGAAGCGAGCTTGGTGCGCGTCGTGACCCACGGGTTCGCGGTCGAGTCGCTCACGGCGAGCGGTCTGGTCGTCCGCCACGCGGAGACCTCCTACACGTACGAGGACGGCGAGCGCGAAACGGTGGCCCCGGACGCGGCGCCCTCGCGAGCACCGAGCCTGTGGGAGTCCCCGCTGGTGTGGGTCGCGGCCGCCGTCGCGGGCAACGCACTCGCGGCGTTCCTGGTGCTCGCGATCGTCCGCCGAAAGCGGGATCCCGTCGCGCCGCCTCCCTGAGCGCTTCGAGATCCATCCTCGGACCACGACGCGCCTGCGGCATCGCCACGCACCGCGCGCCTCCGTCCCGCGCATGTGCGCGGTCCCGTCCATCCCCGCGCTCATCCCGCGTTCGCGCGCCACGAAACCACGAAGAACGCGCGCACGCACACGAGAACCCGATTGAGGTCGACTGGCCTCGAAGACATTTCTTTTTGATGCGGCGACTTTTCTTCTTGACGCTCGACGCGCTTGGTTTTATCCAACGGCTCACCATGAAGCTGACGGCCCAACTTCGACGCGACGTCCGCCCGCAGGCGCAGCCCTGCGGACGCGCCCATTCGGGTGCGTTGGGCCGCTCGTGGCAGGCCACCGTCGGAGGCTCGTCCGTCGCGATTCATCGCGCGCCGGCGCGCCCTGCGACCCCGAAGACGGGACGTCCGTCCTTCGCGGCCTGCGGCATGCAGCTCGAAAATCTGAGCGATTTCGGGGATTTCCGCTACTCCATCGTGGAGGTGGTCCCCTTCTAGTCGGGTCAGGAGTCGTTCGACCTCTCGAGGTCTCGAAGCCGCCCGCGACATCCGCCGGCGGCTTTTTCGTTCCGTCGACGAGCTGAATCCGACCCTCCGAGGCGCTCCGCGCCGACCGAAGGCGGTGGCGAACGGACCCGCAGGGAGGCGGGACTCGATCGCCGAGCCCGAGCCGGGTGGCCCCGAAGGTCTGCCGCGGCGGTGGGACACGTGCGTCTTCAAACACGATTTCTCTCTCGATTCATCGTTCTCAAATCTACTTGTAGATTGCCGAAGGTTCCACGAAAGAACCTTCGCCCGAGGAGCGCGCGCCGGAGGTCCGGCAGACGGCCCGTAACGTCGTCGGGGCAAAGCCCAGAGGTTCGATACCTTCGCGCTCCACCGCCTTCCCACCCGCCTCGCGGCGTGGGTCGAGGTCGTCTTTCCCTCGGGTCGCCGAACGCGACGCCGCGACGGGAGACCTGCGTCCGCCGCTCGACGTCCTCCGACGTCGGCGACCGGCTTTGACATCCGAAGAGGTTCGAGTTCTTCGCGTGACGCCGCGGGCCGAGAGGCTCGCACCGTCGCGCCGCGGCGACCCACCCGAGGTCGCCGCTTCGGTGGTCGTACGGTGGTCCGTACGCTCGGTCGTGACCCGAGTCGGAGCAGGTTCGATTCCTCCGATCACCCCACGTCGTGTTCGGCGTCGTGTTCGGCGTCGTGTTCGGCGTCGTGTTCGGCGTCGTGTTCGGCGTCGTGTTCGGCGTCGTGTTCGGCGTCGTGTTCGGCGTGGCGTCGTGTTCGGCGTCGTGTCGTTCGAGACTCGGTCGCGTAGCGGGTGCGCGCGCCTGGTCGAAACCCAGGAGGAGCTGGTTCGAGTCCGGCCCGAGTCACCCCCGTGTGTCTTTGGGGGCGTAGCTCAGTTGGGAGAGCGTCGGTCTGGCAGACCGAAGGTCGCGGGTTCGAGCCCCGCCGTCTCCACCGCGCGTGCGCGCGCACCGTCGGTCCCATCGGGGCCGCTCGATCCATCTTCGACGCATCGTCGCCCTCGAGCGGGATGCGTTCGTCGTTTCGTGCAGGTCGGGAGCGACCGTACGCCGTCCTTCGTCGTTCGCGCGGCGTGCGGTCGCTCCCGTGTTTTATCCGTGAGCGGAGCGCAGCTCATGACCATTCGGGTACGGGAGGCCGGCGGTTTGGATTGAAGCGGAATCGTGCGAGGCGCGGCGGACGTCAGTCCGCGAAGCTGCACGATTCCGCGAAACGGTCGGCCGCGCGCGAGCGCGAAGCCGACGCCTCCGCCCTCATGGACCGCTCTTGCTGCCTTGTTGAAAGCAGAATCATGCGGGCGAGCGAAGCCCGCGTTCCAGGTGCGAATCCTGGAGGCAGTGCCATTCGTCTTTCATGCCGCGTGATGCGCCTGGGGCGCAGCTCGGTTGTCTCCCGAGTGAGATCGGTTCGATTCCGATACGTGGCGCCGTTCTTCTTCTTCTTCTTCTTCTTCTTCTTCTTCTTCTTCTTCTTCTTCTTCTTCTTCTTCTTCTTCTTCTTCTTCTTCTTTGCCGGGGTGGCGAAACGGGAAACGCAGCGCGTTCAGACCGCGTGGCATCAGCATGGAGGTTCGACTCCTCTCCCCGGTACCCGCTCTCTCCGGAGAGCGAAGAGCGAAGCCGATGGTCGGCTCGTTCGGTCTTCTCAACGCGTGCCAAGGCACGCGGTCGTGATTCCGAGATCACGGCTGGATTCGCAGGAGCTCTCAGGCCATGCGCACGCTCGTCCTCGACAAGGGTTTCCTCCCGACACGCATCGTCTCCTGGCAGGACGCGATCTCGCTCCTCTTCGTCGGCAAGGCCGACGTCGTGGAGGAGTACGACGCCGTCGTTCGCTCGCCCTCCGTGGCGATGCGCATGCCGTCGATCGTCCGTCTGCGCCGGGGGGCGAGCAAGAAGCCGCAGCGCATCAAGTTCTCGCGGCTCAACGTCTTCCTCCGTGACGGCTTCCGCTGCCAGTACTGCAACGCGGAGGCGCGCATGAGCGAGCTCACCTACGACCACGTCCTCCCGCGCTCGCGCGGCGGTCGCACGGTCTGGGAGAACATCGTGACCGCGTGCCGCCCGTGCAACGCGGCGAAGGCCGACCGCACGCCGACCGAGGCCGGCATGCCGCTGCCGCGCAAGCCCTTCCGTCCGACGTGGCTGCCGGGCGGCGGAGGCATCCGCGTCGACGACGGCTCCGTCCCGGAGGCGTGGCGCTCCTGGCTCGCGTGATCACGACGACGTGTAGGAGGCGCCCGCTCGTGGAGAGCGCGCGCGAGTCCCACCTCCGACGATCACGCGAATCGTGAGACCCGTCGGAGACGTCGCCGCGCCTGCGCTCTCACTGTCGAGGGCGCAGGGGCGCGACGCGTCGCGAGAACCTTGGTGATCGAATCGGTGAGGCACCGAGTCTCGTTGGAAACGAGCGCGCACCCGAACGGGTGTGGGGATCGAGACCTCCGATCACCGCCTCTGAAGTCCTGGAAAGAGAACCGGTGAAGCACCGGGCCCGTCTCGAAAACGGTGCGTGCCGAGAGGCATGGGGCGCGACACCTCCTCTTTCCGCTCTGTTTTGTTCGCCGCGGCCTTCGGCCTTCGCTCACGGAGGCGCGGGGAGATCCCCGCGACCCCCTCCTCGGTCCGTCCCTTCGCTTCGCCTACGGCTTCGCTGCGTGACGGCCCTCCGACGCTCCGCGAGGCCAAGGGGCTCCGCCCCTTGGAACCCTGGTTCTCGCCCGTACGCGCCTTCGAGATCTGCGAGCCCTTCGCCTCGGCTTCCGGTTGAGTCGTGATCGTCGATCGACAGTTTCACATTTGATTGCGTCGATGCTCTGGGAGCAACGCGGATTCCAACCCCGCGGAGGTGGGCTCGAAACCTACTCGGCGCGCCACCCGAATCGACGCGGAGTGACGTAGGAACCGAGTCGGGTACCGCATCCGAGTCGGAGACCGCATCCGAGTCCGAGACCGTGTCCGAGTCGGAGGCCGTGTCCGAGTCGGAGACCGCATCCGAGTCGGAGGCCGTGTCCGAGTCGGAGACCGCGTCCGAGTCGGAGACCGTGTCCGAGTCGGAGACCGTGTCCGAGTCGGAGACCGTGTCCGAGTCGGAGACCGTGTCCGAGTCGGAGACCGTGTCCGAGTCGGGTTCCGAGGGGCGGAGCCCCTTGGCCCGCGGAGCGTCCGAGGGCCGCTCCCGCAGCGAAGCCGAAGCGCAGCGAAGGCGAAGCGAAGGGTGCGGAGGAGAGGGTCGCGGGGATTCTCCCCGCGCAAGTGAGCGAAGGCCGAAGGCCGTAGCGAACAGGAACATGGAACAGGAACATGGAAGAGGAACCGGACGGGGTCCGGGCTCGGTTGCTAACCGATGCGCACGCACGCGCGTGTGGGGTTCGAGACCTCTCTCTTCCTCCGGCAGGTGCTTGGCTGAGCACTGGACCGTGGCTCGACCGTTCCTGCGGCTCACCCGCCGCAGCCCGTGCGGTCGTCCTTCGGCGTCGTCTCCTCCGACGGCGTCGACTGCGGAGATCGTCCAGCGGAAGGACACCGGAGCGCCACTCCGGAGACGAGGGTTCGAGTCCCTCTCACCGCACCACACGCGTCGCGTACGATCTTCGGATCCCACGCGACCGTGAGCTCGTGCCCCACGCGACGCCCCTCCCGCCCGCCGGCGGCGAGGGGCGTTCGCGTTCGCAAGCCTGAGGCGTTCGCAAATCACCCACGTTTCGCGCGCGATTCGCACACGCGCGAATACCTGTGACGCGACGGGCGGGCGTGGTGACCGAACAATTACACGTCGACAACGAACGGTGACGGTGTGCGCGCGCCAGTCCGCCTAGGGTGCTCCTCATGGCGAATCACAGCGGTGTCGTCCCGGAGTGGATGGCGGATCGAAAGATCGGTTGGTCGGGAGCGATCCCGTTCGTGCTCATCCACTTGCTCGCGTTCGGCGTGATCTGGACGGGCTTCACGTGGCCGGCGGTGATCACCGGCATCGCGCTCTACTTCATCCGGATGTGGGGCGTGACGGCGGGCTACCACCGCTACTTCGCGCACCGCACCTTCGAGACCAGCCGCGTCTTCCAGTTCATCCTCGCCTTCATCGCGATGTCGAGCGCACAGCGTGGCGTGCTCTGGTGGGCGGCCCATCACCGTCGCCACCACAAGTTCTCGGACCTCGAGGGCGATCTCCACTCGCCCGTGCGCGACGGCTTCTGGTTCAGCCACGTCGGCTGGATCTTCGTGAAGGGCGCCGAAGAGACCGACTTCGATCGCGTGAAGGATCTGCAGAAGTTCCCCGAGCTCGTCTGGCTCGACAAGTACTTCCTCGTACCGCCGACCATCGTCGGTGTGGCGTGTGTGCTCATCGGCGGTGCCCCGATGCTCTTCGTGGGCTTCTTCCTCAGCACCGTGGTCACCTGGCACTGCACCTTCTTCATCAACTCGCTCACGCACGTCTGGGGCAAGCGTCGCTTCGAGACCACGGACGACAGCCGCAACAACTTCGTGCTCGCGCTGCTGACGCTCGGCGAGGGCTGGCACAACAACCACCACCGCCATCAGGCCTCGACGCGCAACGGCTTCTACTGGTGGGAGCTCGACATCACGTACATCGTGCTGAAGGTGCTCTCCTGGTTCGGCATCGTCTGGAACCTGCGCCCGGTGCCGGAGAAGGTGCTCGCGGAAGGCCGTGCGGCGGACGCCGAGCGCAAGGCGGGGCGCAAGCCTGCCGCGGCGCCGGTGGACGATCGCGGGCGCATGCCGAAGCCCGCGATGGATCCCGCCTGAGGGTCGACTCCACCGCACCCCCATCGAGAAGCCCCGCTCCGGCGGGGCTTCTCCGTTCCGTCGCCGCGAAGCTCACGCGACGTGAAGCTCACCCGACGTGAAGCTCACCCGACGTGAGCTCACGGCTCACGCGAAACGAACCTCACCGGACGCGACTCCCCGCTCACCCACCGAAGCGCGCGACGAGCGCGCGCACGCGATCGACGAAGGCGGCTTCGTGGTGCGCGCGGAAGGTGTCCCACGTGCAGAAGGTCCGCGGGTCAGTCACCCGATCGACGAAGATCGTGCCGTCGAGGTGATCGGTCTCGTGCTGGAAGGTGCCGGCGGAGAGCCCCCACACCTCACGGTCGATCGGCTCACCGAAGCGGTCCCATGCCTCGACTCGGAGCCCCACGAAGCGCGGCACGATCCCGCGCAGGTTGGGGACGCTCAAGCAGCCCTCGTAGTTGAGGAAGACCTCGTCCGTGAGCGGCGTGAGCTTCGGGTTCACGAGCACCGTGAGCGGGATCTTCGGCTTGTACGGGTAGCGGGGGTTGTCGCCCACCTCGATCGCCTGCACGCGGATCGGCCGAAACACCTGTGGCGCCGCGAGCCCGGCGCCTTTCGCGTGCCGCATCGTCTCGATCAGGTCGTCGATGAACGACTGCGTCTCGGGCGCGAGGAGCTCGTCTCGGGTGATCTCGCGCGAGCGCTCTCGGAGCACCGGCTCGCCGATCTGCGCGATGGGAAGGACCGCCATGGAGCTCGAACCGTACCCGGCGCTCGCTCCAGGTGCGCATCGCTTCCCTCACGCCACCGACCACTCCCAGGCCGTGCCAGCTCCTCCGAGGGTCTGTCGCCAGACCCCCACGGGGCATGAAGCCCCGATGGGGCCCCCTCCCACGAGCCTTCGCTCGCTCCGCTCGCTGCGCGCCGTCCGGTAGGGCGGCTTGCGAAGTCGGCCGAGCTTCTTGTCGGTTCTTTGACCCCGCGCGCCTTGGTCCCGTATTCGAACGGGGTGCGTCGTGTCGCAGGGCGAACGCGACACGAGGCGCACGGCGGTGGCTCCGTCGTGGTGCGCGAGGCAGCGGCGACTTCGACGTTTCGATCTCCTCGGCGTGATCGAGGCGGGAGCGCGGCAGATCGCGTCGACGTGCGTCGACGGGACGGGAGGCGTGCATGCGTCACGTGGGTTGGAGCGTGCTCCTGGCAGGAGCGTTGTTGTGGGTCGGTCACGTGCGCGACGCGGAGGCGCAGCGCCTGACGCCGATCGCGATCGGCGAGACGGCGGCGCCGGGCGAGATCGTGGAGACACAGCTCCGCGAGGCGCTCTCGGTGGAGCTCGACGCGGTGCGAGGCGTGCGCGTCACGCCGACCCCGCACGCGCAATACGTGCTTCGCGGCTCGGTCACGCGCCTCGAGGTCCGCGGCGAAGCCGAGCGTCGCCAGCTCGAGTGCGAGGTCTCGCTCGTGGTCGCGGATCGCCGCGGCGGCGCGGTGCGGATGATGCTGTCGGGTCGCGCAGTCGCGCGTGGGCCGGAGGTCGAGCGGCTTGGTCCCCAGGTCGTCCGCGCTGCCGTGCGCGGCGCGTTGCGTCCGCTCGGCAGCCAATCGCTCTGACCGCATGCGAGGCGCTCGCGCCGCGCAGCTCCGTTCCATCGTGAGCTCGACGCACGTTCCGCCGAGCCCACCCTCGCACACGTCTCGGCGATGCGACGCTCGGTGTCTCGTGGTCTCGGTGTCTCGTGGTCTCGGTGTCTCGGTGTCTCGGTGTCTCGGTGTCTCGGTGTCTCGGTGTCTCGGTGTCCCGGTGTCTCGGTGTCTCGGTGTCTCGGTCTCGTGTCGAGGCGTCGAGGCGGCGTCGAGGCTCGGCGTACGGCCTCCGTGTCGATGGAAGGCTCGTGACACGACTCAACGGAGCGCGCGGAGCTCGTCGCTCGGCACGACGCGATCGGGCGCCTCGTCGAGCGCGAGCCTCACCAGCGCCTGTGCCAGCTCGGCGCCCGTCTGCGAGCGGTAGCTCTCGCGCATCCTCTTCGCGCCGAGCAGGCCGACGAGCGCGAGCAATCCGTCGCCCACCGCCGAGCCGACCTTCTCGAGCGGACGATCCTCGTCGCGCTCACCGACGATGAAGGACGGACGCGCGGCGAACCATGGCAGACCCGACGCCCGCAGCTCGGTCTCGAGCCGATGCCGCACCGCGAGGTACGGGTTCTTCGTGGTCGCCGTCACGCCCATCGACGAGAGGTACACGAAGCGCGGTCGGCTCCCGCACGCGATCGCGGCGCGCAGCAGAATCGCAGAGAGGCCGTAGTCGACCGACTCGTAGGTGTCGGCGTGGCCGCTCGTGCGCCCGCGCTTCTTCGTGGTCCCGAGGAGCGCGAAGACGTGCGTCGGCGCGAGCGCAGTGAGGCGCGCGCGCATCGCATCGTCCATCCACGGCGTCGTGTCGACCTCCGCGCCGAGCGCCCCGAAGCGCCGACGCCACGCGTCCAGCTCGCGCGAGTCGGGCCGCACGTGCGCGTGCACGTCGACGCCACGCTCGCGCAGCACGCGCACCACCTCGCGGCCCGTCAGTCCCGTCGCCCCTGCGACGAACGCCTTGCTCATGCTTCGTTCCTTCGCGCGCGCGGCGGCGCTGCGGCGTCGAGCTCTTCGCGTTCGTCTTCCGCGCTCGCTTCCACGCGCGCGCGCACGGCGGGCCGACTCTCGGCGAACAGAGAGTCGATACGACGCGCGAGCCGCGTGTGGCCCTCGGCACGGCGTCGCGCGAGCGAGCCGTACAGGACCCGCACGCCGCCCCACGTCAGGCCGAGCCAGCCGATCGCGAGCAGTGGGATGATCGGTGGCGCGACGCCTCCCACGATCGCCAACGGGACGACTGCCCCGAGCCCACCCCCGCCGAGACCTCCGACGATGCCGCCGAAGAGCCCCCCCGCGATGAGACCGAGGCTCTCGCGCACCACCAGCCGCGTGCGCCCGCGGCGACGCTCGACCGTGACCTCCACGAGTCGACCGCCTTGGTTGCGGTGCTGGCCCGTCCCCCAAGTCAGCGTGCCTCCGATGCGATCGGTCCGCCCGAGCTCGCCAAACTCCAGGCGCAAGATCGACACCAGCTCTTCGAGGTCCTCTTCCGAGAGCTCGTGATCCAGCTCGCGCTCGAACCCGAGCCGGGTCGCCCCGCCGAGCCACGCGTTCGAGCGTCCGAACGCTTCGTCGCTCTTCGCGCCCTTCAGCCGCGCGAGCTCGGCGTTCGCCTCCGCGAGCTCGCCCTCGAGATGCGCGACCCGCGCGCGCAACGCTTCGTCGTCGTCGCGGTACCCCACGAGGCGAGGGTACGCGATCCGGTACGCTCGCGCCGCACGTGTCGCGATCGAGCGCCCTCGCGTCGGATGCACGCGGACGGCGGGCTCGCACCTGCCCGAGCCAGCTCGCGAAGTGAATCGATCGCCCCCCACCTCGGTCCGACGCCCACCCGTTGACGCTCGTCCCCCCGCGGACGAGGCTCGCGGCCGAGGTTCCATGCTCCACCGCGCGTTCGCTCTGGTCCTGATGCTCCCCGCGCTCGCTCTCGCGCAGCCCCGTCCCGTGCTCGAGCGCATCGAGCCGACGAGCGGTCCGCCCGGCACCACGATCACCCTCGTCGGTCGCAACTTCCAGGGCGTCGGTCGGGTGCGCATCGGCGAGACCACGGTGCCGATCCGCGAGCGCTTGCCGTTCCGCTGGTCGGTCGTGGTGCCCCAGGGCGCGACGAGCGGCCCCGTGATCCTCGACACCCAACAGGGCGAGTTCGTCGGCCCCTACTTCCGCGTCACGGCGGCGCTTCCCGCGCCAACCGTCACCGGCCTCTCGCCGCTCGTGGGCCCGCCCGGCGGCGAGGTCGCGATCGTGGGCACGGGTTTCTCGACCGTGCTCTCGGAGAACGCCGTCTCGCTCGCGGGCCGACCGGTCGTGGTGCGCAGCGCGTCGCCCACCGAGCTCCGCGTGATCGTGCCGCAGGGCGCGACGACCGGCAGCTTCGTGGTGCGCGTCGCGAACGCAGGTGAGGTGCAGACCCCCGTGTTCACCGTCGCGGCCGCGACCGCGATCACCGAGCTGGTGCCGCCCGCCGGGCCCATCGGCTCGAGCGTCACGATCCGCGGCGCCGGGCTCTCCGGCGGCCAAGTGCAGGTCTTCTTCGGTCGCGCACGCGCCGTCATCGAACGCGCCAGCGACACCGAGATCGTGGTGCGCGTCCCGCCGCGTGCGCGCACCGCGCCGGTCACGGTCGACGTGCGCGGCGCGGGTCGCGCGATCTCGCCGATGCCCTTCGAGGTGCGCGCGATCCCGCGCATCGTCGCGATGCACCCCGAGAGCGGCCCCCCCGGCACCCTCGTGACGGTCCAAGGTCGCGACTTCGGCGCCGACGCGAGCGTGATCGGCGTCGACGTCGGCGGCCGCGTGCAGATCGTGCGGAGCGCGGGCGATCGCGCGTTGCAGTTCGAGGTCGCGCCCGGCACCACGACGGGCCCGCTGACCGTGAGCGTGCGCGGGCTCGCGGCCGCGGAGCATCCGGTGTTCTCCAGCACCGGCTCGCTGCGCGTCGACGGCTTCACGCCCACGAGCGGCCCCGCCGGCACCGTCGTGACCTTCCGCGGCGCGGGCTTCTCGCCCGTGCTCACCGCGAACTCCGTCACCATCTCGGGCGCCCCCGCGCAGGTCGTCGCCGCGACCGGCGACACGCTCCAGGTGCGCGTGCCGAGCGCGCCCGCGGGTGTGTTCGAGGTGCGCGTCGGCTCGTCGGTCGTGCGCACCACGCAGCCCTTCGTGATCTCGCAGCCTCCCTTCATCGCCAGCTTCGAGCCGCGCATCGCGGCCGTGGGCGAGCGCGTGAAGATCCGCGGCGCGAGCTTCGGCACGAACCTTCGCCTCGTGCGCGTCAGCTTGAACGGCACCCCGATGCCGATCGTCGGCCTGCGGGACGACGAGATCGAGGTCGAGGTCCCGCGCGGCGCGACCCGCGGTCGCATCGTGGTCGAGGTCAGCCTGCAGGGCGGCACCGCGAGCGCCGACGAGCTGGAGATCGAAGCGCACCGTCAGGTCAGCGCGCTCTCGCCGAGCAGCGCGTTCCCCGGCACCGAGCTCACGATCCGCGGGCAGGGCTTCCCCGCCGCGGGCATCCGCGTTCAGTTCCTCGGCGTGCCCGCGGTCGACGCGCGTCGCCTCTCGCCGGTCGAGCTGCGCGTGATCGTGCCGAACGGCGCGACCACCGGTCCGGTCACCGTACTTCTGCCGAACGGTCGCACGATGCCCGCGGGCGAGCTCACGGTGACCGCGACGCCGAGCGGCACCGCGATCACCGCGATCGAGCCCGCCTGCCCGAACCCCGGTTGCATCGCGATCCTCCGCGGCCACGGGTTCTCCGGCACCACGCGCCAAGTGCTGGTGCGATTCCAGGGCGAGCCCGCGCGCGTCCGCGAGGTGACGCCGACCTCGATCACGATTCAGATCCCGAACCGCGCCGGCAACGCACGCTTCGAGGTCACGCTGCCGGGCAACGTGCGGATCGAGAGCCCGCCCTTCCTCGTGACGTCGCGCTGAACGCCCCGTGTCGAGCCGACGTCGACACCACGTCGAGGGTGCGAGGTCGGGGGACTCCATCCTCCACCGCACCAAACCCCGCGCGCGGGAGAGCACGACTCGCTGCGTGTACACGCTCTCCCGAGCGCTCCACTCGCGCGATGACATACTCTCGCGCTCGTGAACGAGCCCGAGGGACGCGTCGCGCGCCCTGCCCCACCCGGTCCCTCTCCTTCCGTGACCTCCGCCCGCCCGAGCGACCCCACCGCGCGCTGGACCCCCGCCGACCTCGACGCGCGGCTGGAGGACTTCGCGCGCACCGTCGCGGGCGGTGAACCGGGCGGCACCGTCGTCCCGCCGGATCGCACACGCACGACCGCAGGCGATCGCGCGCTCGACGTCCTGCGCGAGCTCGCGGAGCGCCCGCCCGACGCACGCCTCGTGCTCAAGGAGACCGTGCTCGGTCGCGGCGGCATGAGCGAGGTGCGGCTCGGGGTGCAGGTCGCCCTCGATCGCGAGGTCGCGGTCAAGCGGCTGCCCGACGACCATCCGCTGCCCATCGCGCGCGAGCTCGTCCGCGAGGCGCGCATCGTCGGGCGGCTCGAGCACCCGAACGTCGTGCCGGTGCACGACCTCGTGATCGACGAGAGCGGCGCGCCGATGCTGGTGCTCGAGCGCATCGAAGGGCAGCCGTGGAGCGCCTACCTCGCGGACGCCGCGAAGCTCGCCGCCGATCACGGTGTGGAAGACCCGCTGCGCTTCCACTTGCAGGTGCTCGTGCAGGTCGCGAGCGCGCTGCACCACGCCCACCAGCGCGGCATCGTCCACCGCGACGTGAAGCCCGACAACGTGATGATCGGCGCGCTCGGGCAGGTCTACCTCGTCGACTGGGGCATCGCGGTCGATCTGCGTCCCGAAGCGCTCGACGCCTACGATCCCTCGGTGCTCGCGGGCACTCCCGTCTACCTCGCGCCCGAGATGGTGCTCGGCGAGCGCGTCGACGCGCGCACCGACGTCTACCTGCTCGGCGCGACCCTCTACGAGCTCCTCGCGGGCGATCCGCCGCACGTCGCGCCCACCCTGCGCGCGATCGCGAACCGCGCGGTGATGAGCGAGCCCGATCCGTTGCCCGCGAGCGTGCCCTTCGATCTGGCCGCGATCTGCCGCCGCTGCCTGAGCCGCGAACGCGACGGTCGCTACGAGAGCGCGGACGCGGTGCGCCGCGATCTGCTGCGTTTCCTCGAGCGGCGTGAGTCGCTCGAGCTCGCGCGTCGCTCGAAGAAGGATCTCGAGAAGCTCGAAGCGATGTCGCGCGAAGCGCTCGCGTTGCCACCCGATCAGCTCATCGAGGACGGTCCCTCGCTCGAGCTCCAGCGACTCTTCGGCGCGTGCCGCTTCGGCTTCGAAGCCGCGCGCCGCGCGTGGCCCGACAACCCGGAGGCCCAAGCGGGGCTCGAGCGCACCACCCGCGCGATGCTCGAGATCGAGCTCGCGCGCGGCAACACGCGCGGCGCGACGGTGTTGCTCGCGGAGCTCGAGAACCCGACCGCCGAGCTCTCCGCCCGCGTCGCCGCCGCGGTGGCCGCCGCCGAAGCCGAGCGCCATGAGACCCGCGCGCTCGCCGCGTTCCGACGCGACCTCGATCCCCGCGTCGGTCGCACGAGCCGCTTCCGCGCCACCCTGCTCTTCGCCGCGTTCTGGATCGGCTCCCCGCTCGTGCAGCACTTCGCCACCGATCCGGCGCGCGACTCCCACGCGCGTGGCCTCGCGATGTCGCTCGTCTTCCTCTCGCTCGTCGCGCTCGTCGCCGTGGTCTTCCGACGCGCGCTCTTCTCGACTCGCTACAACAAGCAGATCCTCGCCGCGATCGCGGCCATCTACGCGGGTGAGCTGGTCTTCGGTGTCGGCCAGACGCTGATGCAGGTCGATCCCGTGCAGGCCTCGGTGATGGACCTCGCGCTCCGCGCCGTCACGCTCGGCATGATCGCGGGCTTCGTCGACGCGAGCTTCCTCGTGCCCGCGCTCGCCTACGCAGGCGGCTACTTCGCCGCCGCGAAGCTACCGGAGCTGCGCTTCTTGGTCTGGGCCACCACGAACACGATCGTCGCCGCGACGGTGCTCTGGCTCTGGCGCCCGCGTGGCCCGTCCGAGCCGCGCGCTCCACGAAACTCGGGCCCACCCTCGACGAAGTCACCTTCCGCGACGAAGATGTCGCAATGAATCGCGCGGATCTCAGCCGATTTTCGTGTTTGTTCCCGCCGACGCTCAGCGGTACGCCCAGCCGATGTTCAGCGTGAGCCGTAGATAGTCGTCGTCGAGCGGATCGCGGATGCCTCCGTCGACGATGTCACCCGTCTCCGGCCAGGGCTCCCACAGGTCGTACTCCGCGCACTCCGAGCCCGCACGACACGCGGTCTGTCCGCGGAACACCGTCGTGAAACGGAACCACTCCACGCCGATCGCGAGGAACGCGCCGTCCGCGAGCCACGTCATCTCGTGCCGCAGCTCGGCGCCGACCTGCAGCCCGCTCGGTCGCCCCGTGCTCGCGCCCCAGATGCGCCGCGCGTCCGCGCCGACGTCGAGCCCCACGCGGTACGCGAAGCGCGCACCGAGGAAGACCATCGGGTGCAGGCCGTACCGGATGCCTGCGCCGACGTTCACGTAGCGGTAGTCGAGCGGCGGCACGATCGTCGTGCGGTCGAGGAGCACGAGATCCTTCGGATCGAGCGTGAACTTGAAGAAGCCGTAGCCCGCGTCGAAGGTGAGCCACGGCCCGCGCACGTCCGAGCCGACGTTCGGCTCGAGCCGCACCCCCGCGTAGAGCTCCTGCTGCGTGGTCTCCACCGGCACCACGTCGGCGTTCGGACAGCGCGCGCCCCGCGGCACGTCCACGTCGCCCACGAGCGCGGGATCCGGCTCCTGCGAAGGCAGACAGCTCGGCCCCTCGGAGTCGAGCAGCAGCGAGTGGCGGTAGTGCACCACGAGCCCGAGCCACGGCACGGTCGGGTTCGCCACGAACGCGTCGGGGAAGAGCTCGAAGGAGAAGCCCATCTCCAGATGACCGACGCCCGCGCTCCGATAGACGCGCTCCTCTTCGAGTCGCATCCCGGGCTCGAAGGGCGGACGAAACGCGGAGTCGACGAGCACGTTCGCCCGCATCGAGCGCCGTAGCGTTCCACCCAGCAAACCGAAGCGAATGCCCGGGTAGCCCTTGGGGTTTCGCGCACCGTCCGCGGGCGGTTCCTCGGGCTCGCCCGACGGGGGCTCGTCGCTCGGCGGCGTCTCGGGCTCGGTGCGCGCGTACCACGGCGGCGCGTTCGGATCCGCCGTCGTCTCCGTGCGACCTCCGACCTCCGTCGCGGGCGCACGCGCGACCGCGAGCACCTCGGCGAGCTTCGAGTGGCCGCTCCGTCGCACCGCCCGCAACGCGGCGAGGTTGCGACCCGACCACGACGCCACGCCGACGCGCATTCCGTCCGCGCCGCTCCGCACGTTCACGCGCAAGACCCACGTCCGCCCCGCGCGGCTCACCCGCCCCGAGACGAACGCCGAGGCCCCGAGCGCCTGAGCGACGCGCGGGTAGTCGTCCTCTTCCCGCAGCGTGCGAAAGCCCGCCTCGCGCATCGCGCTCTGCACCTCGGCGTCGGGCACGAGCTCCACGCCGTTCTCCTCCAGGCTCTGGACGAGGAGCCCGCGAAGCCGTGCGGCCTGCGGACCTCCGAAGCGCTCCACCACGACGCGCTGAGCCGAGGCGAGCGGGACGACGCCCACGACCAGCGCGAGGGCGAAGAGCGGAACGCGAAACGGCATGCGGGACCACGGAGGGTAGCAGCCCCCGCGCGCGAGACGGAAACGGAGTCGCACCCAGACCGAGCGTGGCTCAGCGGCGCGCTTGCTCCAGCAGCTCCGCCGCCGCCGCCCGCGTCCGCGCCGTGATCTTCACGCCTCCGACCATGCGCGCGATCTCTTCCAGTCGCTCGGCCTCGTCGAGCTTCACGATCTCGCTGCACGTGCGCTCGCCGACCACCTTCTTCGCCACGCGGAAGTGTGTTTGTCCGTACACCGCGATCTGCGCGAGGTGCGTGATGCAGATGACCTGATGGTGCGCCGCCACGTCCCCGAGCTTGCGCCCGATCACCTCTGCCACCGCGCCGCCCACCCCGGTGTCGACCTCGTCGAACACGTACGTGCCCGCCGCGCCGAGCCCCGCGAGCGTGCGCTTGATCGCCAGCATCGCGCGGCTCAGCTCACCGCCGCTCGCCACCTTCGCGAGCGGACGCGCGGGCTCGCCCTTGTTCGGTGCGATCAGAAACTCCGCGCGATCGATGCCCGTCGCGGAGAGGCGCGCGCCGTCCACTTCGAGCCCGCCCTTCGCTTCGAGCGGCGCGAGCTCCACGACCACCCGCGCGCCGCCCATGCCGAGGCTCGCGAGCTCCTCCCCAATCTTGTCGCCCAGCGCCCGCGACGCAGCCTTGCGCTTCTGGCTCAGCTCGCGGGCCACCTTCGTCGCCTCCGTGAGCGCGGCCTTCTGCTTGGCCTCCGCCTCCGCCACGCGGTCCTCGTGCTGCTCGAGGCTCGCGAGCTCCTCCGCCGCGCTCGCGCGGTGCTCCAAGATGCCCGCCACGTCGCCGCCGTACTTGCGCTGCAGGCGGTGCAGCCGGTCCAGCCGATCCTCGACCTCGCCGAGTCGATCCGGGTCGAGGCTCACCTCGCGCGCGTAGCGCCCGAGCTCCTTCGCGGTGTCCTCGATCTGCGCCAGCGCTTCGTCCAGCCGATCCGCGAGCGGCGCGAGGCTCGTGTCGATCTCCGCCGCTTCGCGCACCTCTTGGGCGATGCGCCCGAGGGCCTCGCTCAGCGAGTCGTCCTGCGCGTAGAGCGCCTCTTCCGCACCGCCAGCCGCGCGCGCGAGCCGCTCCGCGTGACGAAGCCGCTCGCGCTCCTCTTCGAGCTCGCGGTCTTCTCCCTCGCGCAGACCGAGCGCGTCGATCTCGTCGACCTGGAAGCGCAGCAGATCTTCGCGGTCCGCGCGCTCCCGGTAGCGCCGCTGCAGCGCCTCCAGCTCTGCCGCCGCGTCCGCGAGCGTCGCGTGCGCCCGCGCGATCGTCGCGCGCTGATCGAGGAGCCGCGCGTACGCGTCGAGGAAGTCGAGGTGCGTCTTCGGATCGACCAGCGTGTGGTGCTGGTGCTGCGACGAGATGTCCGTGAGCCCCGCCGCGAGCACCGCGAGCTGCGCGGCCGTCGCGAGCCGCCCGTTCACGTA
>JALOQC010000169.1 GCA_025453555.1 Myxococcota bacterium
AGGACACCCGCGAGGTTCGTGACGTGCGCGGAGAAGGTCGAGAGGTTCTTCTCGATCGACTGATCGTCGCCGACGTCCGTGAGCACCGGCGCGAGGAAGCCGCAGCGGCTGCCTTCGTTCGCCGGCACGGGCAGGCCCGCACGCATCATCAGCGCGCCGAGCCCGAGCATCTTGAGCGCGACCGTCTTGCCGCCGGCGTTCGGGCCGCTGAGCACGAGGCCGCGCCCGCTCTCGAGCTGCAGATCGCAGGGCACCACGTCGACGCCGTCGAGCAAGAGGATCGGATGGCGCGCGGCGTCGAACGACACGCTCGCGTCGTCCGCGAGCTCGAGGACGCGCGCGCCGAGATCCTTGCCGAGCTTCGCGGACGCGTGGCGCAGATCCGCGTGATCGATCGAGGCGAGCGCGGCTTCGAGCGAGGGGAGCTGCTCGCGCACGAGCTCGGTGAGCTCGGCGAGGATGCGCGCCTCTTCGTGCTCCAGCTCGGCCTGCAGCATCTTGAGGTGGTTGCCCTGCGCGACCAGGCCCCGCGGCTCCACGAAGACCGTCGAGCCGCTCGCGCTCGTGCCGTGCACGATGCCTTGCAGACGCTCGTGCGCGTCGCGACGCACCGGCAGCACGTAGCGGCCTTCGCGCTCGGTGACGAAGCGGTCCTGCAGGATCGCGTCGTGCTCCACGAGCATCTGCTCGAGGCGGCGCACGATGCGCTCGCGCAGCGCGGAGACCTCGCCGCGCAGGCGGCGCAGCTCGGGGCTCGCCTTGTCGGAGAGGGTGCCGTCCGGATCGATGCAGGCCGCGAGCTCGTCGCGCAGTCGATCGAGGGTGGGATCGAAGGTGCAAGTCGCGTGCAGGGTGGCCATGCGCTCGCGACGCGCGTGCAGGAAGAGGCGCAGCGCGCGCGCGCAACCGAGGACAGCCATCACGTCGCGCAGGGTCGGACCGTCGAGGCTGCCCTGGCGCGCGACGCGCGAGAGGGCGGAGCCGAGCTCGCGGGCCCCGTCGAAGGGCAGGACCTCGCCTTCGTCGAGGACACGCAGGACCTCGTCGGTCTCCGCGAGCGCGCGTCGGGCGCCTTCGCGGGTGCTCGCGATGGGAAGCACCATGCGCGCGCCGAGCGGTCCGCGGCAGCGCTCGGCCACCGCGGTCACCACACGATCCCACTCGAGGTCGGCGAAGGTCTTGTCCGGCTCGAGGCCGAGGTTCGAAGAAGGTGTCACGGGGAGCTCGGGGATTCGGGGCGCGAGGAGACGGGCGCGAGCGCTGCGTCAGGCGCGGGGTGATAGTCACGTCCTCGCGGCGCGGCAACGGGGCGGCTCGACGGGGAAGAAGATCCCTGGGCGTCGGGGCCGAAAGCATCGGGCATCGGCTCCGCGTTCCGCCGATCTGGTTTCGCGGAACCGCTCCACGTCGCGGACCGCGCCCGCGGGCTTCAGTTCACGAGTGGGTTCGCGAAGCGGACCGTCATGTCGAGATCGAAGACGCCGTCCTCACGGGCGAGCTCGGGGGGCAAGGCGTCGAAGGGCGCGGCGGCGGCGATCGCGTTTTCGGCTGCGGCGTCGAGGTCGCCGAAGCCGGTCGAGCGCACCCGGCGCGTGCGGACGAGCGAGCCGTCGCGTCGCACCGAGAGTCGGTAGACGGCGAGGCCCATGTCGAGGGCGACCGCGCGCTCGCGAGGGAAGACGAGGCGGTCTTCGATGCGGCGCTGCTGATCGAGGTACCAGCGTCGGTAGCGCGCGTCGGAGGTGTCGAGGGCCGCGAGCCCGCCGCTCCCCGGGCCGTAGGCGCTCGCGCGGCCACCTTCGCCGACGCCTCCTCCCGAGCCGGGCGCACCGCCCCCGCCCACGCCGCCGCTCCCTTCGCCCGCGCGCGCTCCGCGGCGTTCGCTGGAGTCGACCCAGCTCTGCACCAGTGCCGCAGCGAGCAGCTCCGAGCGCGCGTCGTCGCGTACGCGCCCCTGCGTCTCCGCGAGCGTGGCCGCCGGGCCGGGATCGAGCGCGGGTCGGCCGTACGCGACGTTCGCGGCTTCGCTCGCGCGGGCGCCGCGACCCTCGAGGATCCCGCGGCTCGGGGAGTCGCGCTCCGCACCCGCGCGATCCGGAGTGGCGCCCGCGCTCCCGTCACCTGGAGTGACGTGCACGTCGCGTCCGCCGCGCTCGCTCGCTTCGGAGGGAACGCTCACGCCCGCGCGCGCGTCCCGTTCGCTCGGTGTTCGTCGCTCCGCATGGATCCCCCGGCCCGAGGCGAGGAAGGGCACGTCGCCCGGGCTCGGCGTCGCGCGGCGGTTCTCCCAGCTCGCGCGATCGTCGGCGGTGTCGATGCGCTGGATCTGCGAGACGCGCGGCGCGTTCCAGGCGCTGTCTTGCAACGTCGCCCCGTGCGCGCGCGAGACGAGGAGCACGAAGTCGACCGCGCCGCTCGCGTCGCCGCCTTCGCCGCGGCTCTCGGCATCGACGTTCTGGGCGGAGAGCCCGCCTCCCGGGCGTGGTGTTTCGGCGCCGCGCGCGGTGCGTCCGTCCGTGCTGGTCGGCTCCGTGCCTTCGAGCGTGAAGTCGACCGTGAGCTCGGGCGGCAAGAGCGCGATCGCCGGAGGCAGGTGCCAGACCCAGAGCGCGAGCGCGGCGTGCAAAGCGAGCGAGGCCCCGACTCCGAGCCAACTCGTTCCCCGCGTCGTCGCAGCGACGGCCATTGGCGAAGAGCGTAGCAAGCCTCGTCGTGTGCGGCTCTCGTGTGCCGCGCCGCGCCTCGACGAGCTCAGCTGCGCTTCTTCTTCGCCTTCTTCGTGGTCGCGCCGCGCGGCAGCTCGGGCTCCGTCGGCGGCTGACCTCGCCGACTCGACGGATCCGCCTTCACGGGCGCGGGCTCGTCCTCTTCCACTGGCCAACGCAGCGCGCGCGGGATGGGCACGATGCCCTGCTTCCGCACCCAGAAGAGGAACGCGAGGCTGAAGAGGAAGAAGCCGATCGAAGCGTAGTGACCGGGAGTGAGCCCGAGGAAACGGGTGTCCGGATTGGTCACGTCGGTCGCGCGGAGGAAGTCGAGGCCGAAGCGGTAGGGCGTGTAGAGGAGCGGCAGGAGCGCGACGAAGAGACCAGTGGGGCGGTTCTTCAGGTTGCGCATCGACCAGAAGATCGAGAACGCGAGGATCGACCAGAAGACCTCGTAGAGACCGAGGTCGTGGCGGATGACGCCTTCTTGGCCTTCCCAGTTCTCTACGCCGAGGAAGAACGTCGTTTGAGCGCCCGGGTGATCGTGCACCACGAAGCAGCCGAGGCGGCCGAAGATCCAACCGAACGGGAAGACCCAGGCGATCACGTCCGACAGGTGAAGCACCGGGAGCTTGCGGCGCTTGTGCCAGATGAAGATGCCGAGCGCGGCGCCGATGAAACCGCCGAACGAGGAGAGTCCGAGCCACTTCTTGAAGAGGAGCGACGGATCTTCGAGGATCTCGAGCAGGGTCTCGGTCTCGTAGAAGAGGCCGTTCAAGAAGTAGCAGGAGATGAAGCCGATCACGACCACGTGGGTCGCGAAGTCCGCTACGTAGCTCGGGTGGATCCCCCAGCGCATCGCTTGCTTCTCGGCGATGCGGGTGCCGAGCACGACGCCCGTCGCGACGAGGATGCCGAAGGTCTGGATCGGGACATCGCTCCAGCCGGCGAAGTACGCGACCACGCCGCCGACGATCGCGAAGGTCGCCCACGAACGCGCGCCTTCGCGCCAGTCCGGCTTGAGGACCCAGGAGAGACCCGCCGCGAGGAGGATGCCGCCGACGAGCGCGAAGAGCGGGACGTTCCACTCGCCGAGCTTGAACCAGGGGATGTAGAGCAACCAGGTGGTACCTCGGAGTCGGCGGTCGGCCGCCGACGAGACCGCCGACGCGCGGTCCGAACGGCGAGCCCGAGCGCCGCGTGACCCCGGGCCGACGCAACGGAGGGGCGATCGGTGGTCTGGGCGGGCCACGTGGCTCCCTCCCCGAAGCGGGTGATACCGTTCGCTCCGTGCGTTCCGCCTTTTCTTCTTCTCTCGTCGCCCTCGCGTCTCTGCTCCTCGCGTGCGGTGCTCTCGCGTGCGGGGGTGGCTCCAAGCCCGAGCTCGCGCCCATCACGCCCGTCGACGCGCGCGTGAACGAGCCGTTGATGGTCGCGCTCGCGGTGGTCGGCGGAGGCGGCGACCTCTCCTTCGACTTCGAGGGGCCGAGCTTGCCGGGTCTTCGCGCGACGGTGAGCGGCGGCGCGGGCGGAGGCACGTTCCGTTGGACGCCCCTCGCGAGCCACGTCGGCACGCACGAGTTCCAGATCCGACTGCTGCGCGGCGGCAGCGAGGTCGATCGCAAGCCGCTCATCGTGACCGTCGGATCGTCGGCGGACGCGGCGCCCATCTTCATTCGCCCGGGCGCGGGCGGCACCTACGACCTCGCGCGCACGCCCTGCGTCACGCTCGCGATCGAGGTCCGCGACGACGACTCGCTCGACGTCGAGATTCGTCCCGCGGGTGAGCTGCCCGAAGGCGCCGATCTCATCCAGACCGATCGCAAGACCGGCGAGCTCGAGTGGTGTCCGAGCTCGGATCAGGTCGCGGCGTCGGAGCGTTGGGTGCTGCCGCTCGAAGCAGACGACGGCGATCACCCGCCTACGCGGCTCGACTACGTGGCGGTGCTGCGCGGCGAAGCGAAGCCGGGCTGTCCGGGCGAAGATCCCGTCGTCACGATCGCGAGCCCGAGCGAGGGCGCGCGAGTCGGCGGCGCGGCGGGCTACGAAGTGCGCGCGACGGTGACGGACGACGTCGGTCTGCGCGACGCCCCGCTGCTCTTCTACACGACGAGCATGCCCGACGATCCGGAGCGGCCCGACGTCACGACCTTCGAGCAGCTCGTGATGATGCCCAGCATGGGCGCGTGGGCCGCGCGCATTCCGCCGCTGCCGCTCGAGGACGGGGCGTCGCGTCAGGTGTTCTTCGTGGTGAGCGCGACCGACAACGACGACTCGACCGGCACCGCGTGCGATCACCGCGTCGACTCGCCGCTGCGCAGCTTCGAGGCGGTCGGCGGCGGCGGCGGCGACCTCCTCGCGGACTGCGAGGCGTGCAGCGCGTCGAGCCAATGCACGAGCGGGCTCTGCGCGACGACCGCGAGCGGCGGACGTTGTGTGCCCGCGTGCTCGGACACCGGCACCTGCTCCGCGGGTTCGTGTGGCGCGACGCCTTCGTCGGAGGGCGCGGTGCGGGCGGGCTGCGGCCCGGTCGACGAGGTCTGCGGCGCGGGCTCGTCATGCACCAACGACGGCGCGGAGCCGAACGACACCGTGGCGACCGCGACGACGTGGAGCAGCGGCGCGATGGGACAGATCTGCAGCGGCGACACCGATCATTGGCGGGTCGCGGTGAGCGCGGGCACACGCGTCGAGGCGACGCTCACCTTCACCCACGCGAGCGGCGATCTGGATCTCCAGCTGCTCGACGGCGCGGGCGCGATCCTCGGGACGAGCGCGGGCACCACGAACACCGAGCGCGTGTCGCATTGCTTCGCGAGCGCCGGCACCGCGATCGCGCGCGTCACGGGCTACGAGACGGCGGAGAACGGGTACGGGCTCGGCATCACGACGACGCCCGATCCCGGGATGTGCTGCGCGCCCGACGCGAACGAGCCGAACGACTCCGCGACCGCGGCGCGCGCGATCACGCTCGCGGGGGGAAGCGGCGACTTCGAAGGCGAGATCTGCCCGGGTGACTCGGATTGGTTCTCGTTCTCCGTCGCGGGGCCGAGCCGCGTCGAGGTGCTGGTGTTGATCGAAGACGTGGACCAAGACCTCGACGTCGAGCTGCGTGGGCCCACCGGTGCGCTGGTCGGTAGCAGCCGTGGCATCACCGACGAGGAGTCGATCGACGTGAGGGTGACCACGGCGGGGCGCTACACCGTACGGGTGTACGGCATCTCGTCGGATACGAGCCCGTTCGTGGGCAGCGTGACGGTGACCACCGAGACGACGTGCACGACGAGCCTCGACTGTCCGCTCGACCGCGTGTGCAACGCCGGCGCGTGCGTGCCCCGCGCCTGCAGCGGTGCGACGTGCCCCTCGATGCACGTGTGCCCGAGCGCGGGGCCGAGCGCGACCCCGAGCGAGTGCGGCGCGAGCTGCACCGCGAACTCCGGCTGCCGCAGCGGCGAGGCGTGCAAGTGGCTCGCCGAAGGTCGCTACTGCGGGCGCACCAGCAGCGGCGCGAACGGCGCGGCCTGCACGAGCTTCGCGGACTGCGGTGGGCAACGCGGCTGCGTGCCGTGGCCGGGTGGGACGTGCGCGCGCATCGGCTGCCGCACGAACGCGGACTGCGAGAGCGATACCTTCTGCATCCAGCGCGAGGGCGAAGCCTTCTCGGTCTGCGCGCGGAGCTGCTGGGACAGCGACACCGTGTGTCGTCTCGGCATGGGGTACGCGTGCGACATCGTCGAAGATCGTTCGGGGGAGCTGCAGCTCGCATGCGTGCCGGGTTGATCGCGCGCGGGCTCGCGGCGCTCTTGCTCGTCGCGTGCGGCGGCGACGACGCGCCGCCGGGGGTGCGCCCCGAGATCCTGGAGGTGCGCGCGACCGCGCCGTCGACTCAGGGCACGCTGCTACGCGTGGTGGCGACGGAGGTCGATCGGCTCGGCGCCTCGCCGCGGCTCTCGGTCGACGGGATCGAGCTTCCGCTCGCGGACGACGAGACCGCGGAGCTGCGCTTCGCGATCGACGCGTCGGTCGCCGCGACCCTCGGCGAGGGCGCGCACGACGTGGAGCTCGTGCTCGTCGGTGATTCGCTCTCGAGCGAGCCGTTTCCGTTTCGCCTCGAGCTCGCGCGGACGCTGCCGGTCGCGCTCGACGCCGCGCCGAGCGGGGACGTGCACCGCAACGAGCTCGTGGTGCTCGAAGGCGACGGATTCCTCGAGCCGGGTGAGGGCGAGGTGGTGGCGCACGTGGTCGGCGAGCTCGTGACGTCGACAGGCACCACGGCGGTCGACGCGCGCACGCCCGTGGAGCTCGCAGAGCTCGGCGATCGAACCCGCGCGTTCTGGCGGCTCACCACCGCGCTCGGCGGTGCGCTCCCCGGCGAGCTCACCGGCACGCTCACGCTCGAGTCGCGGCTCTCGAACGGCACGAGCTCCGGGAGCGAGGCCCGCCCGATCGCGCTGCGATTCTTGCCGCCCGCCATCTTCGCGCTCGATCCGAGCACGGTGAGCCTCGAGCAGATCGTGCGCGTGCGCGGCGCGGGCTTCCTCGGCGACGACGACGGGCTCACGATCGTGCGCGCGAGCGGGACCTTCACGCCGATGGGCGACGCGCCGGTGACGGTGCCGGAGACGGAGCTCGTGCTCGAGTTCGTCGACGGCGGCACGCTCGCGGGGCCCATTCGCGCGATGCCGCTCGGCGAGGTGCTCGTATCCGAGCTCTTCGGCGCGCGACGCGGGGTGTTCGAGGGCACGCTCACGCCCGTCACCAGCAGCGGCGCCCGCGAGGAAGTGATCGGCGACCCGACGCCCGTGACGCTCACCCTCGGGCCCGTGCGGCAGGTGGTGTGGCTGCGCTTCTTGCCGGGCTTCTACGAGAGCCTCGCGCGGTTCGGGCTCGCGGCGGCGGTGGGCACGATCGAAGAGCTCGTGAAGTCGCGCATCGAGCGGCTCTACGAGGGCGTACGGGTGGAGATTCGCCTGGAGCGCCCGGACGACTTCGGTCCCTCCGGCTACGCGGTGGTCGAGATCGGCGGGCCCGACCCGAACGGGCGCGGGCTCTTCGGCTACGACAACTCACCTGGCAAAGACGTCGGCAACCTGCGGCTCTTCGACGCGATCGGTGGCACGAACGCGGAGACGCAGGCCGACGGATCGCTCGGCTACGGCGGGGTGTTCGTCGAGTCGCTCTTCGGTTTCTCGGAGCACCCGCCCGCCGAGCTCGGCGGCATGGGGCCCGATCCGGATCCCCTCTTCGACGAGATCTTCGACGGCGTGCGAGAAGCGCCGGCGACGCTCGCGGAGGTGCGCGGCGAAGGCCCGCGCGCGGCGGAGGTCGACCGGGCGGTGCGCGCGCTCGCGGCGGTGATCGGCGAGACGACCGCGCACGAGCTCGGGCACAGCTTCGGGCTCGCCGATCCCTACGGCTCGCGCACGGTCTTCCACGATCCGGGCGACCAACCCGGCTGCGTGATGGAGAGCGGCAGCGCACGACCCTTCGGTGAGCGCGCGGAGGAGCCGGGCTTCGCGCCTTCGCGTTTCTGCCGCGACGCGCCCGCGTACCTCGACGCGATCTTGGGCGATTGAACGAATCGACGACGATCGACTTCGCGGTTGATTCGTCGTCCGACCCTGCATGAACGCGCTGAATGAAGAGCGCCGAACGAACGGCGCTGCATGAGCCGCGCGCACCTTCCACTCTCGATCGAAGTCGACGCATGAAGCGTTTCTCGGGCTCCCTCTCCTCCCTCACGTTCGGGCCGCGCTCGTTCGCGCCGCGCTCGTTCGGGCTGCGCTCGTTCGGGCCGCGCTCGTTCGGGCCGTTCGTGTGGCTCGTGCTCGTAGGGCTCGCGTCGAGCGTCGCCTCGCCCGTCGACGCGCAGCTCCGGCGCGCCACCGCGGGCGCGACGCTCCCCGCGACCTCGACCGCGACCCCCGACGGCGCGCTCGCGCTGGAGACCAACCCGGCGGCGCTCGCGTTCGCGAGCGGCTGGGAGCTCGCGTACGTGCACGCGGAGGCGCACGGGAACGCGTCGCTCGAAGGGCGCGGCGACTCGCTCGCGGGCGTCGTGAAGCTTCCGTTGCGGCTCGCGCTCGCCGCGGGCGCCGACTGGATCCGTCCGACGCACGGTGACGCCGAGCGCGGTCGTTTCTCGCTCGCGCTGGCGTGGGCGCGCGATCGACGGCTCGCCATCGGTGGCGCGGCGCGTTTCCTCGCGAGCGACGGACCGCTCGGCGGCAGCGCGGCGATCGATCTCGGGATCACGTGGCGACCGACGAGCTTCTTCGCGCTCGGCTTCGTGGGCCACGACCTGCTCGCGCCGGCCGGGCTCGTCGGCGGCGGGGAAGGGCTCGCCGCGACCTTCGAGCTCGCGGGGCAGCTTCGACCGTTCGGGCGCGACGATCTGCTCTTCGAGGTCGGCGCCGCGCTCGACGACCGGGGCCGAGTGGGCGCGCGTGGGATCGCGCGTGTGGTGGTGCCGCGCGTCGGGCAGCTCTGGGGCGCGATCGAAGGCGACGACCTGCGCGGCGACGCGGACGTGCGCGCGCTCGTGGGGCTCGACCTCGCGTGGGATGGCGCGGCGGTTGGCGGAGGTGTCGCGCTCGGCGACGGTCTGTCGGACGGCGCGTGGATCGGTCACGCGCGGATCGGCGAGGCATCGCGTCCGGACGCGTTGCCGACTCCCGGCGTGGTCGACGAGCTCGACGTGAAGGGGGGAGCGCGCGGCATGCTCGGGCTGCTGCACCGCCTCGATCGCGATCGTGTCGATCCCCGCGTGCGTGGCGTGTTGCTGCGCTTCCGCGAGAGCGGCCTCTCCAGCGCGCACGCCCAAGAGCTGCGCGAAGCGATCCTCGCGCTGCAGTCCGCGGGTCGACCGGTGGTGTGCCATTTCGAAGCGCCGACCGGCGCGGAGGTCTACGCGTGTGGGGCCGCGCGCGCAGCGTTCGTCGATCCCGCCGGCTACGTGCGGCTCTACGGCCCGTCGCTCGACGTGATGCTCTTCGGCGACGCGCTGCGATCGCTCGGCGTGCGGGCGGACTTCGTGCGCATCGGCGAGCACAAGAGCGCGGTCGAGCAGTACACGCGCTCGCGCTCCACCGCGCCCGCGATCGCGCAGCGCGAGGCGCTCGTGGCGGACGTGCACGCGCGGATCGTGGCGGACCTCGCGCGCGACCGGGACGTGAGCGAGGAAGAGGCGGCGCGCTGGATCGACGACGGACCGCACGCGCCGGAGGATGCGGTGGAGCTCGGGCTGCTCGCGGGTACACGCGACGTGGTCGCGCTCGGGGAGGACCTGCAGGCGATCACCGGCACCGCGCGGCGTCGCACCCGGGCGCCGATCGACGACGCGCGCTTCGTCGGGCAGCCGCGTCGCATCGGCGTGGTGGTGCTCGACGGCGCGATCGTGGATGGCCCGAACGTCGACTACCCGATCGTCGAGATCCACCAGAGCGGCAGCGACACAGTGGTCGCGGCGATCGACGCGCTCGCGGCGGACGCGACGGTGGCGGCGATCGTGCTGCGCGTCGACAGCCCCGGCGGCTCGGCGCTCGCGTCCGATCGCATCTGGCGCGCGATCCGGCGCGCGCGCGCCCGCAAGCCGGTGATCGCGTCGCTCGGCGCGGTGGCGGCGAGCGGCGGCTACTACGTCGCGAGCGCGGCGGACGAGATCTGGGCCGCGCCGTCGACGGTGACGGGATCGATTGGCATCTTCTACGGCAAGGTCGACTTCGCGCCGCTCGCGGAGCGCCTCGGCGTCGGGCTCGAACAAGTCGGGCGCGGGCGACGCGCGGGCGCGGAGAGTCTGTATCGACCCTTCACGCCCGACGAGCGCCGCGAGCTCTCGCGCGCGATCCGTCGCTGGTACCGGCTCTTCCTCGCGCGCGTCGCGGAGGGGCGTGGGCTGACGACGCGCGAGGTCGACGCGCTCGGTCGTGGTCGCATCTACAGTGGCGACGCGGCGCGCGAGCTTCGGCTCGTCGATCGGCTCGGGGGCTTCCTCGCCGCGCTCGATCGTGCGCGCGAGCTCGCGGATCTGCCGATGGACGCGGAGATCACGTACGTGCCCGGGCGCCCACGCTCGCTGGTGGACTACGTCACGGCGGGCCTCGGCCTCGCGGCGGGCGATGCGACCTCGCCCGGGGCCACCGATGCGAACGTACCCCGCGCGAACGCGACGATCGACCTACCGCTCGCGCGCGCGGCGTCCTTCGCGGCGGTGGTCGCGGGGACCCACGAGGGCATCCCGCTGGCGATGTTCCCGGGCGCGTTCGCCGCGCCCTGAACGACGACGCCGCACGTGTGACGACGAGGGCGCGCGACGTCGTCGCGGCTTCAGATCACCTGATAGCCGTACGCCTTCACGGCGTAGTTGCCTTCGCCCGAGAACACGCGCACCCGGACCTCGAACTGCGCGGCGCCGTCGGGGCAGATCTGTTCGTGCAGCCCGAGGGTGGCGCGGCGTCCCTCGTCGACGTCTTGGAAGACGACGCTGCCGGCAGGGTTCACGAGCAAGAGATCGAGCTCGGTGACGCCTTCGTCCGCGAGGCCGAGGAACGTGTAGCAATGCGTGCCGAGCAGCACGACGACGTGCTCCTGCACCTCGCCCTGACCGAGCTCGCCCCGGATCTCGATCGGTTCGGGCGCCATGCGCGGCAGGGCTTCCTTGCCCCAGTCGTGCAGCGCCGCACCGAGCGCGTCCGTCGTCGGATCCGGGCGCGCGCCGTGATCGGCGGGCGGACGCTCGGCGCGACCGCGCTCGCCGTTCGTGCCGCAGGCGAGGACGAAGAAGAAGACACCGAGGACCGCGCGACGCATCGGGCGCAAGCTACCAGGGCGAGCCTCGATCGCCAGCACCCGACGCCGAGCCCGACGATCGTCGACGAACGCTACGACTCCGCCCGCAACCTGCTAGCGTCGCCGTGTGTCCCCCACGATGCGTTGGGCCCTGTTGGGCGCCGTCGTCCTCTTCGTGATCTTCCTCGCCGTGAAGTCGCGCCTCGCGCGCGATCCCGCGACGAAGGAGGCGCGCGAAAAGCTCGCGCGCGCGAAGCAGTCCGTCCGCGAGGCGACCACCTCGGTCGCGCGTGCGCAGGCCTGGCGCGAGGCGGCGCGGATCGCGCTCGACGAGCTGGAGCGTCCCGGGCTCGCGGCCGCGTTCGCGCGGCGCGCGGAGCGTGAGGATCCCACGAACGAAGAGGGGCTCTCGTTGCTCGCACGCACGATGCGCTCCGCGAACCGGCACCAGGCGCTCAGCAAGCTCCTCTGGCGCCACCTCGCGGACGAGCCGCTCGACTCGCCGCGCGCGGAGCGACTGATGACCGAGCTGTTCGCGCTCTACGAGGGCCCGCTTCGCCGCCCTGCGCAGGCGAAGGTGCTCCGCGCGCTATGGGCTGCGCGCAAGGCTTCCTGAGCATGCGCGCAGGCGGGTTCCCGCCCCTCCCACTTCTTCCGACGCGAGGCTGGGTGCCGCGAAGCCTTCCAGAGCCCGTCCACGTCGTATCGAAATGACCAAGCCGAGGAGCTGGCGTCGACGAGCCCGCCCGTGTCCGGCACGTCCCGTCGAAACGATGTGACCCGGACCGAGGAGCTGGAGTACGGTTCGCGGTGATGCCGCGCCCTTCGTTCCGGGTGCTCCTTGCTTCGGCGTTCGTGCTCACGTCGCTGGGGCTCGTGTGCCCCCTCGCTGCGCAACCCACCCGTGAGCCACCGCCCGAAGCCGTCGAGTTCTTCGCGAGCGGGCGCGCGCACTACGAGGCCGGTCGCTACACCGAGGCCGCGCAGGACCTCGAAGCGGCGCTCCAGCTCGATCCGGGCTCGCCGACCCTCATCTACAACCTCGCGCGGGTGTACGAGCTCATGGGCGAGCTCGACCGCGCGATTCGTCACACCGAGCAGTATCTGCAGCTCCTCTCGCCTGACGACCTCGAGGAGCGCGAGGCCGCCGAGGGCTCGCTTCGGCGCCTCAAGGGCGCGCGCGACTGGCTCGCGCTCCGCGAGGCTGCGCAGCAGGGCCAGGTGCAGAGCCTTCGTCAGCTCGCCCCGCGCGTGATCGTGCGTGAGCGTGGCGTCGCCGACCTCCCGTTCTGGATCACGCTCGGCGCGGGCGCTGCCATCCTCGCTGGAGGTGGCGTGACCGGCGGCCTGGCCTTCGGCGCCAAGAACGACGCGGACGACTTCGTGCTGCGGATGCCCGACGATCAACGTCGCCGCGAGTCGCTCGTGGACCGAACCCGACGCCTCGCGCTCTCCACGGACGTGCTGCTCGGCGTGGGCGCCGCCACCTGCGTGGGCGCGCTGCTCCTCTACCTGCTGCGCTCGCGCACCTACGAGCGTGACGCGGAGCCGGAGGAAGCAGCCGGGTCGGTGGAGACGGCGTTCTCGTTCGGGGTGACGGGCGACTCCGGTTGGCTCGCGTGGCGGGGGCAGTGGTGATGCGTTCCGGACTCGTGGCGTGGCTCTTCGTGAGCTCGGTCTCGCTCGGCTGCTCGGTGATCGCCGAGCCGAGCGATCGAATCGCGTGTGAGGTCGACGGCGATGGCGGGGTCGATCCCTGCCCGACCGGCCAAACCTGCAACGAGGGATTCTGCGTCGACTGCGCGTCCACGCTGGAGTCGTGCAATGGCCGCGACGACGATTGCGACGGCATCATCGACGAAGGCGGGCCGGAGCTGTGCAACGGACGTGATGAAGACTGCGACGGTCGGATCGACGAAGGCTTCGACAACGACGAAGACGGCTTCAACGTCTGCGGGACACAAGATTGCTCGGTCCTCGACGAGGAGTGTTTGGTCGATGCGACGAAGGACGACTGCAACGACGACGACCCCATGATCAACCCGGGGGCCCCGGAGCAATGCAACGTCGTCGATCACGACTGCGACGGATCGGCGGTGCCGGCGGACCTCTCCGAGCTCGATGCTCGCTGCGCGGCGATGGACCCGAACACGATCTGCGAGCCCAGCCGAGCTTGCGTCCCCGACGACTGTCGCGCGCCGCGCCGAGCCTGCTCCGGCGACCTGATCTGCGACACGACGTTGACGCCTCCGGCGTGTGTCTTGGCGGGCTGCACTCCGAGCGAATGCGAAGCGGTCGGGCAGTGGTGTGATCCCGCCTCCGGTGGGTGCCTGCCGCGCCGCGAGACGGGTTCCGTCTGCGAGGTCGACGTCCAGTGTCGAAGCGGCGTGTGTGTGGAGCCTGCGGTGGTCCGGCTCCCGGCGGGGATCGGCCCGAAGATCTGCATCGAGACCTGCTGCACCGACAACGACTGCGCGGCCGACCAGTTCTGTTGGGACGCCGGCAACGGCGCCCGCACCTGCCTACCCGTGAACGTCGGCACCTCGGTCACGGGTCGCACCGCCCTCGGCACCGGCGGCCCTGGCGCGGCGTGCTCCGATGGCGCGGGCTGCCGCTCGGGTCTCTGCCAGGACAATCGTTGTTTCTCGACGTGTCGAACGGACCTCGACTGCCCCGGCCAACGTTGCGCGCTCGACGTTCGCGACGGCGCCGAGCCCCGCGTCGTCACCACGTGTACGACCGGGCGCCGCGCCACCGCCCAATCCTGCACCAACAGCCTCGAGTGTTTCGGTTTCTGCTGTGGGGTCTTGCGGATCCTCGGCGGGATCGTCGACGTCAACTGCTCTCCCGACACGTTCTACGACCAAGAGTGCATCGACGTCCGGTGGTGCGCGACGGACTCCGATTGCGGAGGCGGCAGCTGCCAGTACGCGGGCTCGCCTACCTCGGGCGTCGTGGCGCTCTGTGAGGAGGGCAACGACCCACAGACGCCATGTTGCTCGAACCGCCAGTGTCCGGGCGGGACCTGTCGTCCCCAGATCGGCTCCGTCGGGGGTGAGGCCTGGCGGATGTTGTGTACCGCGCCCCCCGGGTGATCGGGGCGCTTCCGCGTCACACACTGTGACCTCTCACGCTCCTTACGCTCGCGTCACGCAGACCACCGCCGACCCCGAACGTGGTAATCTGCAGGCTCTCTTCGCATGTCCGTCGAGCTCGCCCAGCACGATCCGCTGATCGGACACACCATCGCCGACCGCTTCCTCATCCAGGCGCGTGTCGGCAGCGGTGGCATGGGCGCGGTCTACCGGGCGATGCAGCTCGGTCTCGATCGCGACGTGGCGCTCAAGCTCCTCAAGGAGGAGGTGAGCTGGGACCCCGACACCATCACCCGCTTCCACCGCGAAGCGAAGGCGATGAGCCTGCTCGTGCACCCGAACACGGTGCGCGTGTTCGACTTCGGGCAGACGTACGACGGCACGCTCTACCTCGCGATGGAGCTCCTCGAAGGGGAGCTCGTCACCAAACGCCTCGAGCGTGAAGGCGCGCTCTCGCCGGGCGAGGTGATCCGCGTGGGCGCGCAGATTCTCTCGTCGCTCCACGAGGCGCACGCGAAGGGCATCGTCCACCGCGACCTGAAGCCCGACAACATCTACCTCGCGAACGTCGAGGGCCACGCGCAGCCGGTCGTGAAGGTGCTCGACTTCGGGATCGCCAAGGTCTTCGAGGGCGAGAACCGCTTCGATCAGCTCGAGACCCAGGCGGGCACCGTCTTCGGCACCCCGCGGTACATGTCGCCCGAGCAGGCCCAAGGGAAGGCGCTCGACGCGCGCAGCGACCTCTACAGCGTGGGCGTGTTGCTCTACCAGCTCCTCGCCGGTGTGGCGCCCTTCCGCGACGAAGACGCGGTCGTGGTGATGGCCAAGCACATCCGCGAGAAGCCGCAGTCGCTCGCGAAGATCGCGCCCACACGCCGCATCCCGCCGAGCCTCGACGCGGTGATCTTGCGCGCGCTCGAGAAGCAGCCCGACAAGCGCTGGCAGGACGCGGTGCAGTTTCGGAGCGCGCTCGAGAGCTGCCTCCCCGACGCGGAGGCGCGACGCAGCGCGCACACGGGGATCTTCTGGCGCGCGCAGCAGGCGACGCGCGAGCGCTGGCCGTGGTTCGCGGGGCTCGCGATCCTGTTGGTCGGCGTGATCGTCGGCGTCGCGATCTGGCCTGACGACGCGCCGGTCGCGACGGAGCCCGAGGTGCTCGTCGATCCGATGGATCTCGTCGTCGAAGCGAACGCGGCGCCCGAGATCGGGACCGCCGAGCTCGACAGCGATCCGACGGGCGCGGAGGTCTACCACGAGGGGCGCTACATCGGCTCGACGCCGCTGACGTGGGAGCTCCCCATGTCGGAGCGCATGAGCGTCGAGGTGCGCCGCGATGGCTTCGAGCCCGCGAGCTCCACCCTGATCCCGGGCGAGCCACAGCTCGTGATCCTCCACCGGCCGCTGCCGCCCGACGACGAGCCGGTGATTCGGCGCCGCCCGCCGCGCTCGACCGAGAGCGCGACGATGGAAGAGGCGCCCGCGCCCACCCCGATGGGGCCGGACGATCCGTACACGCGCTTCATGTGAGCTTCTTCTCCGAGGGTCTGTCGCCAGACCCTCCCCCACGGGGCGTGAAGCCCCGATGGGGCCCCCTCCCACGAGCCTTCGCTCGCTACGCTCGCTGCGCGCCCGGCCGAGCTTCTTTTCAGCGCAATGCGGTGCGCCGGCGTGGTGGAGCGCGCGTGCGACGCACGCGAACGCGGCAACGACCCCAACACCGGACGGCGCCTTGCTCCTGCGGGGGCGACTCGGCAGCATCGACCCATGCGAACGCTCCTCGTGGCGCTCCCGATCGCGCTCTCGCTCTTGATCGGTTCGTGCGCGTCACCTTCGCGTGACGACGTGCGCGTCGAAGGGCGCGTCGAGGTGCGCGCTCCCGACGCCTCCACGCCGCCGCCGCTGGACGCGTTCGTGCCGCCCGACGAGGACGCGGGCACGGTCGAGCCTTCGCTCGCGATCACTGCGCCGCTCGAGGGCGCGTCGTTCGTCCGCGACTCCGTCGAGGCGGGTTTCTGGGTCGCGCGCGTGCGGGTCGACGTCGAGACCACCGCGATCGCCACGATCGCGCTCTTCGTCGGAACCACCGAGCTGGCGCGCGCGCCCGCCTCCGTGGGCGGCTTCGATCACCTCGCGGACACCGACGGAGAGCTCCGCCTCACGGTGGTCGGCTTCGACGAGGCGGGCCTCGAGCGCGCGCGTGACGTCGCGACGGTGACGATCACGCCGCCCGCCGACACCGGCTGCCGCGCGATGTTGGACGCGCTCGGTCTGGACTGGGCTCCCGCGTCGCCGACCCGCGGCATCGTCGATCCCGTGCGCGTGCAGCCGGTGATCGGCGGCGTCCGTTACCGCTACGTCAGCAACGACGAGCCGACCGCGATGACGATGGACTGCGAGCTCGCGCCGCGCCTGCACCACCTCAGCCGCATCGTGAGTCGCTACGGCGTGGACGAGATCATCCACATCGGCATCTACAACTACCGCTGCATCGGCGGCGGTGATCCCGACAGCGGCACCTGCACGCCGAGCATGCACGCGCAGGCGCGCGCGATCGACATCTGGGGGCTCGGTCTGCAGGACAGCGACGTCGAGTACGTGCTCGAGCGCGATTGGATCATCACGCCCGGCGACACCTGCCCCGGCTCACCGAGCACGGACGCCGATCGTGTGCTCCACGAGGTCGGCTGCGCGATGTGGTCGGAGCGCGCGTTCCAGATCGTGCTGACGCCGAACTACAACGCGGCGCACCGAAACCACTTCCACGTCGACATGACGCCGGGCTCGATGTTCATCGAGTACTCGGTGGCGGGCGTGGATCCGCCGGTGCCGGGGCTCGGGCACACCGACGTCGACGGACACACGCACGACTTCGGCGACGACGAGCACGAGCACGGGCACGCGCACGAGTGACTCGCGCACGGGGTCGCGGGTGCGCGTGTCGCGGACTCGCGACGCACCGCGCGATTCGACACCCGTCACGCGTTCGACGTCACGCGTTCGAACGAGCGCGTGACGTCGAAGCGTGGGATCACCAGAACGCGGGGCGCTCCGGCAGCTCTGCGCCGCACTTCGAGCAGGCGCGGTGGTCGTCGTTCACGTCCTCCAGCGACGCGCACGCCGTGCAGCGGACCCAGAGCCGGTTCATTCGCGTCGGGGTCCACACGCTCGTCCACACGCTCGCGACGAAGTCCTCCGCGAAGAGCTCGCGCATCGCGACCGAGTGGTGCTTGGCCAGCGCGTGGCGCATCGCGTCCTCGTCGGTCCACGCGGTCACCGTGAAGCCGCGCAGACCGAAGAAGCCGGTGACGATCGAGAGGAAGCCCGGCTCCTGCAAGAAGTCCTGCACGTTCTGCTTGGAGTGCGCGCGGATGCGATCGCGCTCCGCCTCGTTCTTCGCGGCGATCCACGTGAGCGCGATGACGCCCGGGGGATCGCGGCGCTCGGAGGCGGCGCGCATCGCGTAGCCGAACTGCGCGGGCCCGCTCTCGATGGGCGCGGCGAGCGCCAGCGCGACGAACTCTTCGGGGCTCATGGGCTGCTCCGTCCCTCGGGGTTCTTCGATTCAGCGCCCCAGCGCTTCGACGACGAGCCGCGCCGCGGCCGCGCCGGAGAACTGCTGTTGACCCGTGACGAGCCGACCGTCGCGCACCGCGAACTCGCGGAAGCGCTGGTCGACGACGAAGTTCGTGCCCTCGAGCTTGCGCGCCTCGTCCTCGATCCAGAAGGGCTGGATGCGCATGCCGACGAACGAGTCCGCGAACTGCTCCTCGCTGTTGGCGAAGCCCGTCCAGGTCTTGCCCTTCACGAGCAGCTCACCGGTCGAGAGCTTCGTCTCGAGGAGCAGGCACGTGCCGTGGCAGACGAGCGCGGTGATCTTGCCCGCCTCGTAGAAGCGCGCGAGCAGCGTCTGCAGCTTGGCGTTGCCGCGGAAGGTGAACATCGGCGACTGACCGCCGGTCACGAAGACCGCGTCGTAACGATCGGGCGTGACGTCGTCGAGGCTCTTCGTGTCCTCGATCAGCGCGCGGTGCTTGGGCGACTTCTTGAAGCCGAGCGAGAGCACGTCGTCGGCCGAGTAGCCGCTCGC
>JALOQC010000593.1 GCA_025453555.1 Myxococcota bacterium
TCTTCCACTGCATCCGCCGCCAGGTCGTGCGTCCGTGGCGCAAGCCGCTGATCGTGATGACGCCCAAGAGCCTGCTGCGTCACCGCCGTGCGGTCTCGACCCTCGACGACCTCGCGACGGGCGGGTTCCAACGCGTGATCCCCGACACGACGACCGACCTTCAATCGAACAAGGTCCGTCGCGTCATCTTCTGCTCCGGCAAGGTCTACTACGAGCTCCTCGAAGAGCGGGAGAAACGCGGCATCCACGACGTCGCGATCGTCCGCCTCGAGCAGCTCTACCCGCTTCGCCCCGAGGAGCTGCAAGCCGCGGTCGACGCCTTCCCGAAGAAGGCGGAGCTCTGCTGGGTGCAGGAAGAGCCGTGGAACATGGGCGCCTGGTACTACGTCCGCGCCCGCTTCCCCGACATCTTCGGCAAGCGCGACATCCGCTGCGTCGCCCGCGCCGAGAGCGCGAGCCCGGCCACCGGCTCGAACGCGGCCCACAAGCTCGAACAGAGCCGCCTCTTGGACGAAGCGCTCGGCTGAGCCGAACCACGACGCCGTTCGCGTGCACGAATCGAGCGGCCTCGCCTGCGCGGCTCGTTTCGTCCGCGCGCGCCAGGCTGGCACCGATGACCGCTCCGCCGATCCCGACGACATCTCGCTCGCGCACGCTCGTTTGGCTCGCGGCTCTCACCGCCTGCGCGGCTCCCTCCACCGTCCCCGACGAGCCGCTTCCCGCGCTCGTGGCGTTTCTGCGGGAAGCGCATCCCGATCCGCATCGGTTTCTGTCGGCGGTTGCGCTCGACGAGCGGCTGCAGGTGGAGACCGCCGCGCTCGGTCCGTCTCCCGAGCCGAGCGCGCTCGCGCGCGGCGCTTCGCGTCTCGCCGCCGCCATCGCCGACGCGCACGTCGCGGTCGGGCTCGGACCCGAGGCCGGCGAAGGTCCGCAGCTTCCCTTCTTGCTCGTGCGGGCTGGTGATCGGGTCTTCCTCGACGCGTCCGAGCCCAGCTTTCCGGTTGGGACCGAGGTGCTGGAGGTGGAGGGGCGTCCGGTCGACGCGTTCCTCGATGCCCTCGCCGCAATGGCGACCGTGGACGGTGATCGTCCCGAGGTCCGGCGCGCCGAAGCGCAGCGGCGGCTCTCGTTCCTCGGCTTGATGGAGCTCGGTCCGCGAGACCACTACGAGCTGGTGGTGCGTCGACCCGGCGCGAGCGCCGAGGAGCTTCGTCTGCCCGCCACCGACCGCGCAGGGCTCGCGCGGCTCACGAGCACGCGGTACTCGGCTCCACGTTGGGGCCCGGGACCGACCACGGGCGCTCCATGGACCCCATCGCTCGTTCGCCTCGACGACGACACGCACCTGCTGCGTTTGCCGAGCTTCGGTTCGAACGACGAGACGACCTTCACGGCGCGCGTCTCCGAGCTCTTCGAAGAGGTGCCGTCCGACGCGCGCCTCGTGATCGACCTACGCGGAAACGAAGGTGGCAACCGCCTGCTCGGCGTGGCGGTGCTTCGGCGACTGCTCGACCGACCCTTCGCTCAATGGCGTCGCGTCTCGACCCGCATACGCGCGATCCCCGCTGCGTTCCGCGACCACGTCTCGTTCCCCATCGTGCCCGAGACTGCGCTCACGACGTTCCCCGGCGAGCGGCGCGGCGACGTCTGGGTCTTCGACGGCGATCCGTTGGCCGACCGAATGATCCCGTCGCCGAATCCCCACCGCGGTCGGTTGATCGTGTTCGTGGACGACGCCACCAGCTCCGCCGCGGTCGAGATGCTCGCCGCGTTGCTCACCCACCGCGAAGACGTCGTCGTGATCGGCACCGAGACGCAAGGCGGCTGTGACCGTCACACCGGCGAGATGCCGGTCGTCTTCCAGGTCGAGTCGCTCGCCGTGCTCGTTTCGCTCTTCGAGATCGACTTGGTGTCGATCCCCGGCTGCCGTCCGGGTCACGGCGTCGAGCCGCACGTCCCGGTCGCCTACACGGCCGACGACTTTCTGGCGGGCGAGGATCCCTTCGTAGCCGCGCTCCAGCGTCTCTGAGCTCGGCCTTTCCGGGCACCTCGATGCCTCCGCGCACCGATCGGTCGTCTCCTCTCGGGCGAACCGAAGTGGAGCTCAGCTCGTCGACACCGAGATCTTCCGCGCGCCCGGCGCCGGGCGCTTGGGCAGCCGGAGCGTGAGCACGCCATCCGTCGTCTTCGCCTCGATCGACTCCGCGTCGACCGTCTCGGGTAGCGTGAAGCTCCGCGTGAAGCTCCCGTAGAAGCGCTCCACGCGCCGGTAGCCTTCCTTCTTGTCCTCGCGGCTCAGACGACGTTCTCCGCGCACGGTCAGGATGTTCTTCTCCACGTCGACGTGGATGTCCTCCGGCTTCAATCCGGGAACCTCCACGTCCACGGAGTACGCGTCCTCGTCCTCGTGGATGTCGATCGCCGGCTTGAAGCTCTCCTCCCGCGTGACGCGGCTGAAGAGCTGATCGTGCAGGCGGTTCATCTCGGCAAAGGGATCCCAGCGGCTGATGGTGGTCATGTGGACGTACCTCGACAGATGCACCGAGCCACGGTTCGGCTCGGATTCGGTTCGGAAGTTGGTTCGATCGTTCGCGAACGCGACGCAGCACGAAGCCACGCGGGGTCGCTTCGGAGCACCCCGTCACGACGGACACGAAGTCACGCCGCACGAAGCGCCATCGTTCACACCGTCCACCGCTCACCCGCGAATCGCGGGGCCTCCGAGCGGCGGCACGTCGCGAAGCTAAACACCGACCTCCGAGCGTCAACCGCACGACGGGGGACCGAGCCCCCGAGTCGCGAGAGGAACGTCACGCTCCGCGCGGCCGTTCGCGACGGCATCACGGACCGAGCACGACCTCACCCCACCATCCGCGACAACCCCATGGGCGCGGCCGCCACCGCCAACACCGCCGCGATCTCGGACGCACGCTCACGCTGGAGTCGACTGGTCTTGCCCGCCCAGTCGTAGAAGCGCGACAGCGTCGTGAAGAGCGCCCGATCGTGCTCGTGGTCGCTGACGTGTTGGACGAAGCTCGCGACGTCTCGAACGAGCTGGTGCGGGTCGAGCGAGCCGACGGGCGGCGAGAGGCTGGGGCCGAGCTGCAGGTTCAGTTGGCTGTGAAGGCATCGGAGCGCGGACGCGACCAACGCCTCGTCGGCGAGGATCGGGTCCTCGAGCGTCGGCGTGAGCTCGCGAGCGAGCCGCGCGACGTCGTGCTCCGACAAGCACATCTCCATCACGCCCGGAGGCAGCTCCGGGCGCACGCGGTGGCTGTACCGCCATCGGGCGATCTCGAAGAGAAGAACGTCACGCTGCCAGTCGTTGATCTCCCGCTGCGCGTGCATCCACTTCGTGAACCCTTCGAACAACTGGTACGTGCGGCCCGCGCCACAGCGAAACCGCCATCGAAGC
>JALOQC010000170.1 GCA_025453555.1 Myxococcota bacterium
ACGTGCGCGTCGAAGGCCTCGCCTTCGGGATCGGTCGACTCCGCCATCGCCGGATGCGCGAGGAGCTCGCGCTCCCAAGGCTGCACCGTCGCGCAGCCGCCGAGCGTCAGCACCGCGGTCGCCGACGCGACGAACCACGCACGCGCACGCCGAGCCACACGATCGCTCGCGCACACCGAACGATCCGTCGAACGCGCGAGCACGACCGACGACGCGACGAGCCACGCACGAGCACGCCGAGCCACGCGATCGCGCGCGCACACCGAACGATCCGTCGAATGCACGAACGTCACGGCACGCCTCCGTCGCCCCCGAGGACCGCGGCGTCCCGAGGAACCTCCGCGCTCGCGAGCCACGCGATCAATGCCGCGCAGCCTTGGTCGTCGGGATCGGTCCAGACCTCGCCCCCTCCGTGCCACACCCCGCCGCGCCGAAGCGCCAGCGGCTTGCGCACCACCAACGCGTCGTGCGGCGCGACGCCGATCGCGAAGGCGGCCGTGCGCCGTGCGTTGGCTTCGAGCTCGATCGCGTCGAGCGGCTCGTCGAGGTGCGTGCGCGCGGCATCGCGACGGTACTGCCCCGGCGCGAAGAGCGCGTAGGGTCGCTCCGCGCGCCCGTGACACCCGCCGGACGCGCAGTCCCGCGTGAGGTGCGGCTGCACCTCTTCGGCGAAGCGCGCGAGCTCGCCGACCGGCAACGGCTCACCTCCCGACGCGGGCCCCGCGCACGCCGTCGCGAGCACCGTCACGAGCACCGTCACGAGTGCGAGCACGTGCGCCGTCCTCATCGCGTCGCCTCCGGCAATGCGTGGAACGCGCCCGCCTCGATCCAACGCACGAACCTCCGCAGCGTCGGCGCGTCGACCGTCGGATGCGCACGCGGCGCGCCCGGCGCCTCGAGCTCCTCACCGAGCAAGAGCTCGATCAGCGGGCTGCGGCGCGCGCGGAACGTGTCCGCATCGACGCGCGCGAAGAGCGCCTCGTACGCGCGCGGGAAGCGTCCGCCTTCGCCGACCAAGGGCACGCTCGACGACGCGTCGTGGCACTCGACGCACGCCTCGAGCGCGGGCTCCACGAGCGCGCGAAAATCACTCCGCTCGCCCTCGCCGATCACCACCGGATCGAGCGGCCTCCGTCGATCGCGATCGCGGTAGGTCGAGAGCGTGAGGCTCGCGGAGCTGATCGCGTCCGGCGCGGGCGCGCTCGCGTCCGACGCGCGCCCACTCGCGGCGCCGTGACAGCCCGCGCACGCGCTCGCGTAGGTCGCGAGATTCGTACCTCCGGGCACACTCTCCGCGCCCTCCGCGAAGTACCAGCGGTCGAGCGCCTCCCCGACCTCCATCCCACGCGCGTCGAGGAACGCGAGCCGCAGCGGGGTACGCGCCGGCACGTCGAGGTAGGCCGAACGGTCCGCTGGCAACGCGAGCTCCGCGAGCACCCGCGTCGGCAACGCACCACCGAGCCCGAACGACGCGTCGTCCCCGGGTGCGCGCACCAAGGCTTCGGTGATCCGGAGCTCGCGGATCTCGTCGCGCAGCTCGCGCGCCCCATGCGGCGCCGCGCGCGCGTAGAGCGTCTCCAGCACCGCGACGTCGCGCAGCACCAGCACCCCACGATCGTAGGCAGGCTCCACCACCGGCGGGTGCGCGTCGTCCTCCAAGGGGCGCCGCGCGATCGCGATCGCGGCGCGGATCGTTCGACCGGGCAGGCGCAACCACGGCTCGAAGCGCGCGCGCGGTCCCCCCATCGCGTCCTCGATCGTCACGCGCACGAGCGCACCGTCGCCGTCGTCCTCGCGCCGCGTCACGAGCGCGCTCCCATCCGGCAGCGGCTGCGGATCCCGCCAGCGCGCCTCGGCATCGAGCACCACCAGCGGCGCGCGCAGCCCGCTCGCGCTCGGCGCTTCGCCCGGTCGCGTCGCCGGACCGAGCGCACGATCGAGGATCGCGAGCGCCCCCTGATCGTCGAGCACTTCGGCGTCGTCGAGCAGCGTGAGGAGCTGCCGACCGTCCGGCAGATCGCGCGCGACGTGCGGCGCGCGCGGCGCGACCGAGGCGCCGAACTGCACGTGGTACTCGGGCTCGCCGTGGTGCGTGTCGTCGTGGCAGAGCGGGAAACGAAAGAGCACGCCCTCCACGCCGAGCGGCCCCGCGCGCCGGGTCGCGAAGCCCACCATGCCGCGCGTCTTGCCGCTCGCGAGCACCGCCGGCGCGACCTCCGGCGCAGGCGTGAAGGTCAGGCGCTCGAGTCGCCCCGCGTCGTCGATCGCGACGAGCTCGGGCGCGATCCCCGGACCGTCCGCCGCGCGCTCCGCGTGCCCATCCCACGCCGCGATCACGCGACCGTCCGGACCGAACACCGGATCGACGAGCGAGCCCTCCGCCTGCGCGAAGAGCCGTCCGTCGCTGCCGTCGACCCCGATCGCGTAGAGCGAAAAGTGCGCCTCGCTCGCGCGTCGCATCGCGAAGACCACGCGCGTCGCGTCGTGCGAGAGCGCGATCCCGCGGATCTCCACTGGCCCCTCCGGGTGCAGCGCGGCGCTCAGGTTTCGAGGCTCGCCCGGGGTCGGATATCCGGCGACGAAGACGTCGCTCCCGAGCGGCCCCTCTTCGATCCGAAAGGGCGCGCGCGTGTGCGAGGGCCCCGCGACGAAGAGCACCCCCTCGATCGCTCCGTCGACCTCCACCACCTCGCGCTCCGCTTCGATCCAGCGCATCCAACGCTGCAGCGCGGGCGCCGCACGCGGATCGTCCGGCGGCGCTTCGGGAAAGAAGGTGCTCAGGTCGCCGCGGTGCACCATCCCGCCGTCCGCCTCGCCGAGCGTCTTGCGCACGATCCGCGAACGCCACGGGTCGTCGCTCCAGAGGTCGACGTGCTTGCGCATCGTCCGACGCGCAGCGCGGATCTGCGCAGGCGAGAAGCGCGCGTCGCCTTCGTCCAGCGCCGCCGCGTTCTCGCGCACCGTCTCTCGGACCGTCTCTCGCACGGGGATCGCGGTGAACGCGAGGTCGTCGGCCGAGTGGCAACCTCCGCGCGCGCAGCGATCCATCAAGTCGGGCAGCACCGCGCGACCGAAGCGCCGCTCTTCCCGGGTGAGCGCGCCGTCCTCGCCACCCGTCTCGCCGGCCGCGCGCAGCGATCGAATCCACCGCACGATCGACGCGAGCTCCGGATCGTCGGCCCCACGAAAGAGCGCGCCGCCCGCGTGGGGCCCACCACCCGCCCAGCTCGGGAGTGGCACCCGCACCAGCGACGACTGCCACGGCGCCTCCGTGCTCACGCGCTCGACGAGCCGCGCCCGCGCCTCGCGCGGCTCCGCGATGCGACCACGCGCATCGAGGCGCACGAAGAAGCCCTCGACCCCCGGCCAGTCGTCGCCCGCTGCGACGCCGTGACACGCGGCGGAGGCACACCGCCCTTCCACGAGCGGGAGCACCTCGGCCTCGAAGTCCGAGGCCTCACAGGCAAAGAGAAGCGCGAGGGCGAGTCGCCACACGTCCTGAGCGTTGGCCTCCGCGCGGGGCCCGCGTTTGATCGAGCGCAACCGCTCCCGCGCGCCTGATCTGGATCAGCTCGTGCGCGTGCCGCGTGAGCGATGCTCCCTTCATGGATCGAGCGTCCGGGGGGTCTCGCGCGGTGCGATCCGTCGCGATGCGAGCGGCCGTGCTGCGGGTGTTGGTGCGCGTCCACCGCGCACACACCGATCGTGCGCACACCGATCGTGCACCCGCGCTCGTGCTCCGAGCTCCGCCCCCACACCGCGAGAAGTCGGCGGCTGACCCCGCCGACCCGGCCAAGAAGCTCACGCTGCTCCACGTCGTTCGTCGCATCGTCGCCCCCGCCGACGACCGCGCGACGCCGCACGGCCCGCTCCGCACCCTCGTGGCGCTCCTCCTCTCCGCCTCCGCGCTCGTCGCGATCTCCTGCACTGGCGAAGAGCGCGCGTGGGAGCGCGTCCACCACGAGCCCGGCGCCGCGCTGCTCGCGATCGCACACACGAGCCTCGGCACCGTCGCGGTGGGCGCGGACGACGGCACGAGCGCGGTCGTTCTCCGCGCCGAAGCCACCGACGACGCCGCCTCGGCGGGGTCAGCGGCCGACTTCTCGACCGGGTCGGCGGGGTCAGCCGCCGACTTCGCGCGCGTCGCGGTCGACGTCCGCGGCACGCTCTGGTGGGTCGCCGAAGCCGCGGACGGAAGCGTCGCCCTCGTCGGCGAAGGCCCCACGGTGCTACGCACCACCGCCGAAGCCTGGCGCACCGCCGAGCGATGGCGCACCGAGCCCGTCGAGGGCGCGGAGGGCACGACCCTCTTCGGCGTCTGGGAAGGCACGAACGAACGCTTCGCGGTCGGCGGCGACGTGATGCGCGAAGAGGCGCGTGGCGTGTTGCTCCGCCGCGACGCGTCCGGAGGGTGGGCGCCCGATCCACGCGTCGCGAGCGAGCACCTCGAAGGCGCGCTCTTCAAGGTCTGGGGCCACGCGGACGACGACGTCTGGGTGGTCGGTGAACGCGGCCTCGTCCTGCACTTCGACGGCACCGAGTGGACCCGCGTCGCTTCGCCCGTGCGCACGCGCCTGCTCACGGTGCACGGCGCGCAAGACGGCGCGCCGATCGTGGTCGGCGGCGCCTCCAACGGCGTCCTCCTCGAGCACGAAGCGGGCGCGCTCGTCGAGCACAGCCCCGAGTGGATGCCCACGCTCTCCGGCGTCTTCGTGCGCGGCGAGCGCGCGGTCGTCGTCGGCTCGGACGGCGTCGTCCTTCACCACACGCACGGCCAGTGGGTGCTCGACGAGACGACGACCGCGACGATCGACTTCCACGCCGTCGCGCTACGCTCCGACGACTCGGTCTGGGCGGTGGGCGGCAACCTCACCTCGCCCGCGTTGGACGGCGGCGAGATCTGGGCGTGGCGCTAATCTGGGCGCGGAGCGCGCATCGGCCGAACGTGGCCGCGCGAACGGGGGAGAACGCATGCGGGGATTCGTCGTCGTGGGGTGCGTGTGGTTCGTGGCGAGCGCGAGCGCGGCCCAGGTGAGCGGACGCGTGCTCGACGCGGCGGGCGAGCCACTGGCCGGCGCGACGGTGACCCTTCGCGCGACGGAGACCCGCGCGCAGACCGACGCGGATGGCGCCTTCGTGCTCGACGCGCCCGCGGGCTCCGGTGTCGTGGTCGGCGCCGCGCGCGGCTTCTTCTATTCGAGCGTCACGGTGAGCGCGCCCGCGACGGACGTGGAGCTGCGGCTCGACGCGGTCCCCGACGAGGACGAGCCCCACGCGCTCGCGTCGGCCACCTCGTGCACGGGCTGCCACACCACCCAGGCGTCGGAGTGGGCGCGGTCCGCGATGCGACACGCCGGCACCAACACCTGGGTGCACGATCTCTACGACGGAAGCGGCACCGAGGGCGGAGAAGGCAGCTTCGTCTACACCCGCGACTCCGTGCACCGCGAGGCGAGCCCGAGCTCGGAGTGCGCGGCCTGTCACGAGCCGCTCCTCTGGGCGACCGAGCCCTTCGCGCCGCTCTCGCACCTCGACGACGCGAGCCCCTCGCTCACCGAAGGCGTCACCTGCACGATCTGCCATCAGATGGCGAGCGTCGATCTCACGCGCCCGAACGCCCCCGGCCTCTTCCCGGACGTCGTGCGCTTCGCGCGGCCCACCGACGGATCTCCCGTGATGTTCGGGCGGTTGGGTGACGTCGACTACGTGAGCGCGGGCGCGATGCGCGCGGCGTACCTCCCCACGATCGGATCCGAGGTCTGCGCGACATGCCATCAAGACGCGAACGATCCGGATCACGACCACGACTTCGACGAAGAAAACAGCGTGATCTCCGAGCCGACTTATCTCGAATGGCTCGCGTCGGACTACGCGGATCCGGAGAGCCCGAGCTTCGCGACCTGCGCCGATTGTCACATGCGCACGACCCCCGAGCCGCGCGCCTGCAACGTCTCGCTCCCCTACGAGCGCCCCGAAGGTCAGGTCCGCTCGCACGACATTCGAGGCACCACCGCGGACTATCTGGAGAACGCCCTCACGCTCGCCCTCGACGCGGAGCTCCGCGACGGCGCGCTGCACGCCGACGTCACGCTGACCAACGACCTCACCGGCCACCACGTGCCGACCGGCGTCACCGTCCGCAACGTGATCCTGCTCGTGGAGGCCTTCGCGGACGGCGAGCCGCTCACGCACACGGGGGAGCAGGTGCTCGACGCGCTCGCGGGCGTCGGCGACCCCGCGCAGGGCTACTACGCAGGGCTCCCCGGAAAGCTCTACGCGAAACGAAACCACGCCGCCGCGGGCCCCGGCACGACCCCGGTGTTCTTCACCGAAGCGGTCGGGGTCACCAGCGACAATCGCCTCGCCGCCGGCGCGAGCGACCGCACCACGTACCGCTTCGCGCTTCCTCCCGACGACGCGCGGATCGAGGTGCGCGCGCGCGTGATCTACCGCCGCGCGTGGCGCGCCCTCGTGGACGGAAAGGGCTGGACCGAGGATGGCCACGGTCGTCCACTCGCCGACGTCTCCGACCCTCACTTCGGGCACCTGATGGAGCGCGAGATCCGAACGCTCGACTTCGTCACGCCGCCCGACGCCGGCCTGGACGCGGGTGCGGGTGAGCAGGACGCCGGCTCCTCGATCGACGCCGGCACGACCGCGACGGACGACGGGGGCTGCGGCTGCCGAACCCTGGGTGAGCACGGCGCGTCTTCCGCCTGGATCGCGATCTGCACGCTGCTCGGGATGGGCGTGTTTCGACGCAGAAGGAACGCTCCGATCGCGTAATTTTCGTTTGACCGCGATCAATCGCGCCTCGCTTTCGGCACCTCGTCACGTGCGCGACTTGCCGACCCGCGCGAGCCTCCGGCGCGTGTACGTCGTCTTCAAAGAGCTCCGCTTCGAGGCCGCGCATCGTCTGCCGCACGTGCCCGCCGATCATCCCTGCGCGCGCCTGCACGGGCACTCCTACCTCGTGCGCGTCGAGGTCCGCGGCGAGCTCGACCCGAAGCTCGGTTGGGTGACCGACTTCGCGCGCATCGCGGAGGCGTGCGCGCCGATCGTGAGCGCCCTCGATCACCGCGAGCTCAACGAGGTCCCGGGGCTCGAGAACCCGACCTCGGAGCACCTCGCCGCGTGGATCTGGACGCGCCTCGCGCCGTGGCTGCCGGGGCTCGATCGCGTCGAGGTGCGCGAGACGGCGACCTCGGGATGCAGCTACCGAGGCACGCCGGCGAACGGCGCCGCGCGCGCTCTCCCCACGCGCGAAGCGGACGTCACTCCCGCCAAGCTCGGCGGAACCCGCGACTGATCCTCGGGGTCGCCGAGCGGCGATGCGACGTGGCGAAACCGTGCTGCTCTTCGATCGACGCGCAGCGGCGGCGGGGTCACTTCACGAAGGGGACCATCCGCTGGAGCACGCCGCCCTTGCGAACCTGCTGGAGCATCACGCCACCCACGTGAAGCAGCACCAGGCCGAGCAGCGCGAAGACGAGCAGCTCGTGCACCTCGCGGGACACGAGCGCCTCGAGCGCCGGGGCATCGTCGAGCTGCCCTCGCAGGTAGTCGGGCCACGTGCTCCGGGCCCCGGTGACGAAGCCGGTGGCGCCGATCGCAAAGGTCACCACGTAGAGCAGCGCGTGAATCACGCCGACCCCTCGGCGGTGCAGCTCCGAGACGGGCAGCGGGCTCACCGCCGGTCCGCGGCGCCGGACGACGAGGCGCGCGACGGTGAGCAGCATCAGCGTCGCCCCACCGATCGTGTGCAGCCGCGAGAGGAGCAGTCGCGCGCTCGAATCAGACGGCAGGTCCGTCATGACGAACCCCGCCGCTGCCAGTCCGAAGAGGAGTGCGGCAGCGAGCCAGTGGAGCGCGACGCTCGCGTTGGACCAACGTTCGTTCATGACATCCTCCGATCGAGCGCGCGCGGCGAGAGCAGCGCCTGGATCGCGCCGAGGGCCCCGCGGCCGAGTGCCAAACCTGATTGCCGATGGGAAACCGTCGCCCCGTTCATGTCGCGCTCCTCGCGTCACCCCAGTGCTTCAGCGCGAGCACGCCCGTGAGCACGACGGAGGCCGTCATCGACACCGCGCCGAGCAGCACGAAGATCGGCGAGAGCCCGAGGTACACCTCCCCGAGAATGCCGGCGGGCATGAGAAGCCCCGCGAGGCCGAGCCCGGCGGCCGCGGTGCGCGCCCTGTCACTCGCCATCGCGAGGCGCACGAGCACGAAGCCCAGCGCGAGGTTGAGCAGCGCGAACAGGTTCCCGTGTACGTGCGCGAGGCGCGCCTCGAAGTGCTTACCCACCGAGTAGCTGGCGACCCAGGCTTCCTTGTCGGGCGCGAAGTCACGCAGGTAGATGAGGAGGAACCCGTAGAGCATGAAGCCCGTCATGACGAGCAGGCCCACGCCGACGTTGTAGCGACCGGTCTTCACGGGTGTTGCTCCTCTCCACGTCCGAGGTGATGAACGAGCAGCACCAGATCGGTCCCGGTGTCCGGCTCGACGGCATGCGGGACGCCGGGCGCGAGGACGACCGCATGGGTGGGGTCGAGGCGCAGCCGCTCGGCGCCGACCACCACGGTGCCGCTGCCGTGAAGCGCCGTGATGGTCACCGGCACCGCGGAGTGGTGCGTCGGAAGCACGGTGCCGGCCCGCAGCACGATGCTCGCGAGCTTCAACGCGGGCTCGTCGACGAGCACGCGAACCTCGCGCGGCTCGCCCGCGCTCGGCGTGCCGGGGAGCTCGACGACGCGACTCGATGGTCCACCGAGCGTGGGTGGGTGGTGCTGCGCCGCGGACTGCGTGGCGCAGCCGCCGAGCGACAGCGCGGTGGCCGCGAAGGTGGAGGCGAGGATCAGACGCATCATGGGGAGCTCTTTCTGTTCGACGTGGGAGCGAGGGCGGGCGAACGGAGGAGCGCGAGCAGGCTGCCCAGAACTGCGCGCGCTTCGGCATCTCGCTGCCGAGCCTTCGAGGGAGAGAGCGCGAGCATCTGCACGGTGCCCATGACGATCGGTGCGAGCGTCTCGGCCGGGAGATCGGCGCGAAGCTCACCTGCGTCCTGACCCTCGCGCACGCACTCGAGCACGAACGCGCGCGTGTTCTTCACGCACGCCGCGAGGCGGGCCGAGCCGCTCTCCGGGAGCGCGAGGAGGAACTGCTCCGAGAGAACGAGCCGCAGAATGCCGAGCTGATTGCCCACCGCGGTGCTTCGAGCCTCGACGAAGCGTTCGAGGCGCTCGACGGGAGGAAGAGTCGACGGCGGGTAGGTGGACTCGAGAACGGCTTCGACGCGCGTCACGACGGCGTCGAGCAGCGCTTCAATCGACGCGAAGTGCTTGAAGATCGCTCCGCTCGAGAGCCCGACCTGCGCCGCGAGGCGGCGCGTGCTCAACGCCGCGATGCCCTCGGTCGCGATGAGGTGCAGCGCGGCGTCGGTCAGCTCGACCTGTCGATCCGAGGATTTGCGGCGAAGCTCGCCCATGCACAGGAGAGTAAATGCTTACTTACTTGAACGCAAGACGGCGTGTGCGAGCTTCGCGGCCGAGCCCCCTCGACCGTCGCGCCGACGTCACTCCCGCCAGGCTCGGTGGAACCAGCGACTGATCGCGATCGACACCGACGGCCCGACCTGCGCGGCGTTCGCCGACGCGTGGGGGAAGAGCGCGTCGATCGCGACCACCACCGTGAGCTCGACGGTCGGGAAGCGCAGGTAGCGCGAGTAGAACGCGCCCACCGTCGTGCGATGCCCACGGCTGTGCGGCACCGCGGCCCCGTCCTGCTCGGTCGTGCCGTTCCAGGAGAAGCCCACGAACGCACCGCCGGCCGTGAAGAGGCTCGGTACGTACGACCACGAGAGGCGGGCGTCGAAGATCTCGCCGAGCGCGATGCGCCGCGCGGGCCCTTCGTTCACTTCGACGTCGCGCGCGAACGCGTGCCGCCACCCGAGGGTGAGCGAGAGCGAGTGCTCGAGCGTGAGGAACGAGGTGATGCGCGTGCCGAGCGCGAGCGAGAACGCGCCCGTGCCCGTCACGTCGGCGCCGAGCCGATCTTTCGCGTCGTCGGGAGCGCGGCCGGTCGGCGTGCCCAGCGTCGCGAAGAGATCGACGAAGGGCACGTAGCTCTCCGCGTCGCCGCGCTCGAAGCCACGCATCGACCCGCGCACCGCCATCGCGCGCAGCGAGACCGCGGCGTCGCCGAGCCCGACGCGCGTCGAGCGTTCGTCTCCGTAGCGCCGATGTTGCAGCCGCACCGGCGCCGCCACCGCGAGCAAGAGTCGTCGATCCGCGAAGCGAACGCCGCCGCTGAGCGCGAGCACGAGATCGTCGAGGCTCGCGTCGGTGCCGTGCATCGCGCCCTCCGAGTCGTAGCTCGCGAGCGCGTGTGTGTAGGTGAGCGAGGTCGTGAGCCCTCCGTCGTGGCAAGGGCCGACGAGCCCGACCTCGCCGCTGCCGGTCCCGGCGCAGCACGCCTGGGCGGCGACATCCGTCGTGACGCCGAGCAGCGCAGCCGAGACCACGCCGCCGAGCATGACGAGTCGGAGGGCGACCACGCGCTCATACCGCTGCGCCGCGCGGTCCACGTCAGTGCACCTCGACGGGCACCACGAAGACCTCGTCTCCGTGTCCGGTCGTCAGGTAGACCGTGAGCTCCCAATAGCCGCTCATCGAGAAGTGGACCTCCATCTCGAAGTCCGGCCCGCCCAGCGACGTGACGGTCACCGGGCTCGGCGATCCGTGCCCGTGCGCGGGCATCCAAGGCTCCACCCGCATCACGGGCGCGCCGCCACCGTGCATGCCGCCTCCGTCGTGCTCACCGGACGCGGGCGCGAAGTGCGCCGCGAACCGATGCATGCCCACGCGCGGCGCTCCTTCCGGCTCGAACGTGCCGAGCATCGCGCCCGACTCGCTCACCACCTCGATCGGCTCCGCCGTCTCGCCGCTGCCGCAGCCCATCGCCAGCGCCAACCCGAGACCCATCACCGCCATCGTGCTCATTCGCATGTCGACCTCCGATGCGAAGCAGCATGGGCGTCGATCTCCGCGCGCGGCTGTGGCGATACGTCGCAGCGCGCGACGCGCATGATCCAGATCAGCTCACGCTCGGCGGAGCCGCCGCGTGCGCGTCGTCGCGGCTTCGCGCGAGCGGGCCCGTGAGCCGACCGTCTTCCATCTCGTAGACCACGTCGAAGACGTCCATCGCGCGGTGGTCGTGCGTCACCACCAGCACCGACGCGCCTTGCTCGTGCGCCACGCGCTTCAAGAGCTCCATCACCGCGCGACCGCGCTCCTTGTCGAGCGCCGCCGTCGGCTCGTCCGCGAGCACCAGCGCCGGTCGATTCGCGAGCGCGCGCGCGATCGCCACGCGCTGCTGCTCGCCGCCGCTCAGCTCCTCCGGGTACGCCTTGGCGCGATGACCGACGTCCAGGTACGCGAGCAGCTCCTCGGCGCGCGCCCGCGGATCGCGCTGACCACCGATGCGCGCCGCGATCTCCACGTTCTCCCGCGCGCTCAGGAACGAGACCAAGTTCGCCTTCTGGAACACGAAGCCGAGGTGGCTCCGACGCAGCTCCGCGAGATCCGCCACCGCGAGCCCGTCCCGCGCCACCACCCGATCGCGAAAGTGGATCACCCCTTCGTCGGGCAACTGCACGAGCCCGAGCGCCTTCACCAGCGTCGACTTGCCGGAGCCGCTCGGCCCGAGCAGCGCCGCGATCACGCCGTCGTCGAGCGCGATGCTCACGTCGTCGAGCGCGCGCACCGCCGCCTCGCCGCGACCGAAGCGTTTGACCAGGCCTTCTCCTCGGACACTGACGCTCATCCTTCGAGCACCTTTCCGGCGTCGACCCGCATCGCGTGCGCGACGCCGAGCAAGCTCGCGCCCGTGGTCACCACGAAGATCACGACCGGCGCGAGGAAGCGGATCTCGTCCGTGAGCACGACGCGCCGTGGGAACGCCGGGTAGAGCATCGCGCCGATCCCCACCGCGACGAGGTACGCGAGCAGCCCGAGCAGCCACGCTTGTTGAACCACCAACCCCGCGATGGTCGGCCGCCGCGCGCCGAGGAGCTTGAGCACCGCGATGTCGTGCGTCTTCTCCACCGCGAGCGTGTAGAGGACCATCATCACGACCACCATCGCGGTCAGCGTGAGGATCACGGTGAAGAGCCCGATCTGCAGCTTCGCGCGGCCCACCACCGAGTCGAGCAGCACCTGCTCCTGCGCGGGGGTCGAGAGCACCCGCACGTCGGGCCAGCCCGCGAGGCGCGCCTCGACCTCCGTCGGTGACGCGTCGGGCGCCACGTCGACCAGCACCGCGTGCAGCGGCGGCTCCGGAAGCACCGGCGCGCGCCAACGCGGATCGATCGCGAGCTCGGAGAGCCACGGCTGACTTCGACCGAGCTCGGTCCCGAGCAGCCGCGCGCGCGCTCGCTCGCGTTCGAGCCGAAGCGCCTCGTC
>JALOQC010000171.1 GCA_025453555.1 Myxococcota bacterium
CCACCTGCTCGCGCTCACCGCGAAGCCGACCGATGGCGTGCTGCGCTTCGGCAAGCTCGACGCCACGAAGGACGCGCGCACGATCCGTCGGCACCTCGGCGTGCTCGCGCACGCGTCGATGCTCTATCCGGATCTGAGCGGACGCGAGAACGTGCGGCTCTACGCCGCGCTCTTCGGGGTCTCGGATCCGAAAGCGCGCGCGGACGCGCTCTTCGATCGTTTCGGCATCGGCCCCTTCGGCGATCGCCCGGTGCGCACGTACTCGCGTGGGCAGCTCCAGCGTGTGGCCCTCGCGCGCGCGCTGGTCGCGGATCCGACGTTGCTCTTGCTCGACGAACCGTCGACCGGGCTCGACGTCGCCGGGGTGGAGCGGCTGGTCGAGGTCGTGAAGGCGGAGCGCGATCGGGGCGCGATCGTGGTGCTGGTCACCCACGACGGAGAGCTCTCGGGCAAGGTCGGCGCGCATCGAGGCGCGCACCAAGGAGATCACGGTGACGACCGCGTTCTTCGCGGTGCTCGTGGTCGTGCTCTCCTCGCTCGCGTTCTACCTCGATCGCAACACCGCCAAGTCGATCGCGCCCGGTGTGCTCTGGGTCGCGGTGGTGTTCGCGGGCATCACGAGCGTGACCCGGAGCTGGGGCCGCGAGCGCGAAGAGGACGCGTTGCGCGGGCTGCTGCTCTCGCCGATCCCGCGCGCGTCGATCTACTTCGGCAAGCTCTTCGGCAACCTCGTCTTCCTCTTGGCGGTCGAGGTCGTGCTGGTGCCGATCGTCGCGCTCCTCTTCCACCTCGAGCTCGAGCCGCTCCTCCCGACGAGCGTGCTGCTCTTGCTCGGCAGCTTCGGCTTCGTCTCCGCGGGAACCCTCTTCGGCGCGCTCAGCGTGCAGACGCGGGCGCGCGATCTGGTGCTCTCGATCGTGGTGTTTCCGCTCGTGACGCCCGCGCTGCTCGGCGGGGTGGTCGCCACGCGCGAGCTCTTCGCGGGCGCGCCGCTCTCCGAGGTGCTCGGCTGGGTGCAGATCCTCGCCGCGTTCGATCTCGTCTTCCTCGGCGCGGGCTACCTGCTCTTCGACGCGCTGCTCTCGGATTGAGCCAGAGCTGGCGACTCGACGGACGCGGGTCGTGGCGCCCGACATCGTGGACGTGAACGTGAACGAGGGCGAGGGCGAGGGCGAGGGCGACGCGCGACGTACGACGTGCTCGGCGACGCGCTCGCGGTCGTCGACGCGTTCCCACAGGACTGCTCGCGTGACCCTGTAAGCGGCGCGGCGCTCTCACGTTCTCCTCGCATGCTTCGCCTGGTCCTCGCGCTCTGGCTCCTCTCGCTCGCCACGCCCGCGCTCGCGCAGACTCCGGTGGTCGAAGACCTCCCTTCGCGCGGTGCCGTCTCGCCGCAGGGCCCGGTCGAGCCTTCGCAGGTCGTGGCCAGTCAGCTCGCGCCGCCTGCGCCGACGCCACCGACGCCCGCGCCCGAGCTCCTCGAGCGACGCACGGATCCCGAGGGCGGCTGGCGTGCGTTCGGAGGTCAGACCTTCTTCCTCCTCGGCGCGCCGCTCGTCGTGGCCGTCGCGGCGCTCGGAGGGGACGGTGACGCGGCCGGCGGGGCGGCGCTCGGAACCGCGATCCTGGCGGGCGGCGGCGCGTTCCTCTTCGGCTCGCTCGCGAAGCGGAAAGACTGGAACCCGCGGCTCGGCGACGCGTTCGCGGGCATCTACCCGGGCCTGCTCGTCGGCGCGCTCGTGGGTGGGCTCGTGGCGGAGAACACCGATCGTCACCTCGCGCGCGGGCTCGGCTTGGGTGCGCTCGGCGGTGCGTTGATCTCGAGCCTGCTCTTCGCGCGCCTCGCGCGTTCGCTCGACGGTTCGTTCTCGCGGCCCGGGCGTGGCGGTCGCTACACCGGGATCTTCTGGGCGTACACGATCGGTCTCGCGCTGCTCTCGATCCCCGTCGCGTTCGCGATGGATCGGCCCGAAGTGATCACCGCGGCCACCGCGCTCGGTGGGCTCGCCGGTCTCGCGCACGTCGCGGTCGCGCCGAGGCTGCGCTTCTGACCGCGGCACGAACGTGCACGCGCGCGTGACGACCGCGAGCGAGCTCGCGGTGATCCTCTCTGGTTGGGCCATCCGCGGCCGGTCGCGGTACGCGCGCTCGACGTAACTGCGCGCGGCGTCGTGCTCGCGTCGATCCGCCGCGGCGCTCGTGTGTCGATCGCGGCCCACTCCCAGATCCCCGCGGTCGCGTCGCGCTTCGCCACCGTGACGACCACGTGGCGCTGCTTGCGCCTGTCCCGTGGTGGGGGCATCACAGCGAGAAGCGCCGTGTTCCGGGAGATCGCGGCGTTCGTCGAGAACGTCGAAACGGTCGGAGGGGGATTCCGACGCACGTACGGTTCGGAGCCGTGCTCCACACGCTTCGCGCGCGGTCTCGCTCGCGAGCGACTCTTCTTCGAGATCCCGATGACCGAGATCGTCCTGTCCGCACGTGACGTCACGAAGATCTACCGCATGGGTGAGGTCGACGTGCACGCGTTGCGCGGCGTCACGCTGGAGCTGCACGCAGGCGAGCTGCTCGTCTTGCTCGGTGCGTCGGGCAGCGGGAAGTCGACGTTGCTCAACATCCTCGGTGGGCTCGACACCCCGACCAGCGGGCGCGTGACCTACCAAGATCACGATTTGACCGAGGCGGGCGACGAGGCGCTCACGCGCTATCGGCGCGAGCACGTCGGCTTCGTGTTCCAGTTCTACAACCTGATTCCGTCGCTCACCGCGCGGGAGAACGTCGCCCTCGTCACCGAGCTCGCGGACGATCCGATGTCGCCCAGCGAAGCACTCGAGCTCGTCGGATTGAAGGAGCGCCAGGATCACTTCCCCGCGCAGCTCTCGGGCGGTGAGCAGCAGCGCGTCGCGATCGCGCGCGCGGTGGCGAAGCGCCCGGATCTGCTGCTCTGCGACGAGCCCACCGGCGCGCTCGACTACAAGACGGGTGTGAAGGTGCTCGAGGTGATCGCGAAGGTGAACCGCGAGCTCGGCACCTCGACCGCGATCATCACGCACAACGCGCCGGTCGCGCAGATGGCGCAGCGCGTGGTCTCGCTCCACGACGGGTTGATTCAATCCGAGGTCACGAACGATCATCCGATCGCGGCCGGAGAGATTCGCTGGTGATCGCATGGCGCTCGTCTCCCCGCTGCGACGCAAGCTCCTGCGCGACCTCGGCACCCTGAAGGGCCAGCTCGTCACCATCGCGCTCGTGGTCGCGTGCGGCGTGGCGGCGTTCGTGGCCACGCAGTCCGCGCTGCGCTCCCTGCGCGACGCCCGCGCTCGTTTCTACGCGACGAGCGGGTTCGCGGACGTCTTCGTCACCCTGCGTCGCGCGCCCGAGGCGGTGTCGCGCACGCTCGCCGATCTGCCCGGCGTGCGCGCGGTCGAGACGCGCGTGGTCGGCATGGGCTCGATCCCGCTCGAGGGCATGAGCGAGCCGGTGCGCGCGACCGTGAGCTCGGTGCCCACGCAGCTCGGGCGCATCTTCCTGCGCGAAGGGCGGCTCCCCGAAGAAGGCCGCGACGACGAGGTCGTGCTCTCGGACGCCTTCGCTGAAGCGCACGGCTTCCGCAGCGGCACCCGCATCCCGCTCGTGGTCGGCGGCGTGCGGCGCGACGTGCGCGTGGTCGGCGTGGGGCTCGCGCCGGAGTTCGTGATCGTGCTCGGCGCGGGCGAGATCGCGATGGACGCGAAGAAGCGCGCGGTGGTCTGGGTCGGTCGCGACGCCGCCGAGGCCGCGCTCGACGTCGAGGGATCCTTCAACCAAGCGGTGCTCTCGATCGTCCCCGGCACCGACGAACGCGCCGTGATCGACGGGGTCGACGAGGTGCTGCGTCGCTACGGCGGGCTCGGCGCGCACGGCCGCGACCGGCAGCTCTCGCACTACTTCCTCTCGCAGGAGCTCGGGCAGCTCGAGAACATGTCGTCGCAGCTCCCGCCGCTCTTCCTGATGGTCGCGGCGTTCCTGCTGCACGTCGTGCTCACGCGCCTCGTGCAGCTCCAGCGCGGGCAGATCGCGGCGCTGAAAGCACTTGGCTACTACGACCGCGAGATCCTCGTGCATTACCTCGAGCTCGCGAGCGTGATCGTGGTGCTCGGCGCGCTCCTCGGGGTCGGCTTCGGCGATTGGTTCGGCGAGCAGATGGTCGGTCTGTACGCGGACTACTTCCGCTTTCCGGATCTCGTCGCGCGCGTCGATCCGCAGACCGCGATCGCGGCGGTGCTCGTCTCGGCGATCGCGGGCGTGGTCGGCACGCTCACGAGCGTGCGCTCGGTGCTGAAGCTCGCGCCCGCCGAGGCGATGGCCCCTCCAGCGCCCGCGCGATACCGCCGCGGCTTCCTCGAAGGCCCGCTCTTCGGTCGGCTCGTGGGGCCCTCGACGCGCATGATCCTGCGCGAGGTCCAGCGACGACCGCTGCGTGTGGTCCTCAGCGCGGTCGGCATCGGCGTCGCGGTCGGGCTGCTCGTGGTCGCGCGGTTCTTCGGCGACGCGATGGACTACCTCGTCGGAGTCCAGCTCCACGAGTCGCAGCGCTGGGACGCGCAAGTGACCTTCGTGGAGCCGCGGCCGGTGGCGGATCTCCGCAGCTTCGGCTCCATGCCCGGCGTGTTCCGCGTGGAAGCCATGCGTGCGGTCCCGGTCAGGCTCTCCCACGGTCAATTCGAGAAGACGGTCTCGCTCATGGGGCATTTCGGTGACCCGAGCGGAGAGACCAGCCTGCAGCGCGTCATCGACGCCGACGCGCGCCCGGTCGCGCTGCCGGAGGACGGGCTCGTGCTGACCGAGCTCCTCGCGGAGAGGCTCGCCCTGCGGATCGGCGATCGCGTCGAGGTGGAGCTGCTCGAGGGTGACCGCCGCACGCTCTCGCTGCCGGTCGCCGGCACCACCGACGAGCTCTTCGGGCTCCAGGCGCACGCGCGCGCCGACGCGCTCCACCGCTGGCTCGGGCAGGAGCCGAGCACGAACGTGGCGCTGCTCGCGATCGACACCGCGGAGGCCGAGCGCCTGGACCGGCGCTTCGTGGCGCTCCCTGACGTGATCGGGGTCGCGCACATGGACAGAATCATTCAGGAATTTGAAGAGCAAAGCGCGAAGAACATCGGCGTGTTCTCGCTGATCCTCACGATCTTCGGCGCCACCATCGCGATCGGCGTCGTCTACAACAACGCGCGCGTGGCGCTCTCGATGCGCGAGCGCGAGCTCGCGAGCTTGCGCGTGCTCGGCTTCACGCGCGGCGAGATCAGCACGATCCTCCTCGGGGAGCTCGCGATCCAAGTCTTCGTCGCGATCCCGATCGGCCTCGTGCTCGGACGCCTCTTCGCCGAAGCGCTCGCGACCGGCGTGGACCCGGAGAACTTTCGTTTCCCGGTGATCGTGAGCCCGCGGACATACGCCTTCGCGACGCTCATCACGCTGGCGAGCGCGTTCGCTTCTGCGCTCTTCGTGCGCCGCAAGCTCGACCAGTTGGACCTCATCGGGGTGCTCAAGACCCGCGATTGATCGCGGTGATCTCTTTCGCTCATTCGGGTACGCACATGACGGAAAACGGAAACACCGATTCGAAGAGTGGCGCGAAGAACGGCACCCGGAGGAAGGTGAACGTTCGAAAGATCGTGTCGCGCACGATCACCGTGCTCTTCCTCGGCGGCATCGCCGCGCTCTTGGTGATCGCCGCGATGCCCAAGCCCGTCCCGGTCGACGTGGCGGAGGTCGCGCGGGGGCCGCTCGAGGTCACGATCGACGAGGACGGCGTCACGCGCGTGAAGGATCGCTACGTGGTGAGCTTGCCGCTCACGGGATCCCTCGGGCGCCTCGAGCTGCGCGCGGGCGACGCGGTCACCGAAGGCGGCGTGCTCGCGCGCGTGGAGCCGATGGCGCCGCAGCTCCTCGACGAACGCTCGCGTATCCAGGCGGATGCGCGCGTGGCGGCGTCACAGGCGGCGCAGCGGCAGGCGCGGGCCGCGGTCGCGCGCGCGGAGGCTGCCCTCGCGCTCGCGCAACAGATGGAGCAGCGGCAGGTGCAGCTCGCGGAGCGTGGAGGGGCGCCGCAGACCACGCTCGATCAAGCGCGCTTCGAGGCGCGCGCGCGCCAGGAGGAGCTCACGAGCGCGCGCTTCGGGGTGCGCGTGGCGGACTACGAGGTGCGCATGGCCCAGGCGGCGGCGGGCCGGATGGCGGACGCGCGCGGCAAGCCCGACGAGGCGCAGGATCAGCTCGAGGTGCCCTCGCCGATCCGCGGACGCGTGCTGCGCGTGCTGCACCAGCAAGAAGGCGTCGCGCAGGCCGGCACGCCGCTGCTCGAGCTCGGCGATCCGGGCGCGCTCGAGGTGGTGGTCGACGTGCTCACCGCGGACGCCGTGCAGATCCAGCCGGGCGCGCAGGTGGAGCTCGTGCGCTGGGGCGGCGAGCAGGCGCTGACGGGGCGCGTGCAGCGCGTGGAGCCGAGCGCGTTCACGAAGATCAGCGCGCTCGGCGTGGAGGAGCAGCGCGTCAACGTCGTCATCGAGCTCGCGAGCCCGCGCGAGGAGTGGGAGGCGCTCGGCGACGGTTTCCGCGTGGAGGCGCGCATCCGCGTGTGGCGCGAGGACGACGTGGTGCGCATCCCGTCGAGCGCGCTCTTTCGCCACGAAGAAGGCTGGGCGGTCTACGTCGTGGAAGGCGAGCAGGCGCGGCTGCGCGTGGTGCAGGTCGGCCGTCGCAACGGCTTCGAGGCGCAGATCACGGAAGGCCTCGAGCCGGGCGCGCAGGTGGTCGTGCACCCGAGCGAGCAGGTGGTGGACGGCGTCGCGGTGCGCGTGCGTTGAAGCGCTGCGACATCCGTGCGTGCGTGTCTCGACCGTCGACGACCCCGCTCGATCTCACACGCGTGCGCTCGAGTCCCACGCCTGCTTCACGACCTTGAAGGTCTCGATGGCGCCGGGACCGAGGTCGAGCGCGCCCGCTTCGACGAGCTTGGCGTGCACCGCCTTCGGATCCTTCTCCCACCCGCGCGGCAGATCGAGGCGCACGTTGAGCGCGACTCCCCCGAGCAGACCCTGCTCCTCGAGCGTCCACACCGCCTCGGCGGCGAGGAACTGTCCCGCGACCTTGCGCACCGCGGGATCGAGGTGCGACGCGAGGGGGAAGAGGTCGTAGAGCGCGACGGTGGACGGCGCGAGGCCGAGCGCCTTGCGCATCGCGTCGAACGCGGGCGCCGAGACCTGCAGCTCCACGAGGTCGAGGCCCGCGGTCGCGCGGCCCATGCTCGCGACGTACGCGCGCTCCATGGCGTCGCCGTGGCTTCGCGTGAGTTGGGCCGGACGTGCGCCGGAGTCGAGGAGCGCGGTGACGACGAGGTAGGGGGTGTCTCCCATGGGGCGCGGACCTTAGCAGCAGCGGAGCGTCGAGCGTGAGCGCGAGAACGAAGGGCGCCAGGTGACGCCCGCTCGACCCGCTCGACTCGTGAGGGGTTCGAAGCGCGACGAGCCGAGCTCGACCGCGCGAGACGGATGTGGGCTCAGCCGCGCGCGTGCACCAGCTTGCGCTCGCTTCCGTCCTCGAAGACGCAGTTCATCTGGTGCGCTTCGGGGAGCGAGACGACCTTGCCCACGCCGAACTTCGGGTGGACGAAGAAATCGCCTTCGCCGTAGGTGCGGCGCATGTCGTAGCGCTCGCCGCTGCCCTTCACGCGCGCGATCTCGTCGGAGGTCAGCGCCGGCGCGCGGTGCTTCACGGGACCGGCGGTGCGGCTGCGACCACTACCCCCGCCCGACGACGCGGCCTTCTTCGGCGCGCTCGCCTTCGGGGGCGCCGCCGCGGCGCGCGCTTCACGCTCCTCGGCGCGCGCGAGGTGCGCGACCTTCTGCTTCGCCTCGCGGAACGCGACTCCGGCCTCGCAGACGAGCACCTCTTCGACGACCGGCGCGCGGCCCGCCTTCGTGCACTCGTCTTGGTACGCGTGCGCCGCGCGCACGATGATCGCGAGCCGCTCCGCACGCGGGAGCTCGCCCGGTCCCGCACCGAGCGCCGGGAACGCGATGCGCTCGACGCTGCGCTGCGCGGCGAACCGGAGCGCCTCGAGCACGGTCTGCTGCAAGATCTCCGCGCTCGGCGCCGGCGTGCGATCCGTGCCCGGCTCGGGCGGACGCGTCGCGGCCCACGCGAGGAAGTTGCAGTGAAGACGACCCGGGTGGACGCGCACGATCGACGGGATCGGCAAGAGGCGTCCCTCGATCTGACGCAGCTCGGTGTCGAGCGCGCGCTGCAAGGTGTCGCCGTAGTGCTCGGTGAGCTCGAGGTCCGGACCCGGACCCGGCCAGAGCTGCATGTCGGCGGCGCCGTCGTAGACGATGCATCCGACGCGCTGGTTGGAGGGGAGCGCGTAGATGGAGCGATGGACGAGCGTGACTTCCATGATGTTCTCTGTGGAGATCGGAGGCGTCGAGTGACCGCACGTGAGCGTCGCCGTCACGCGACCGAACCATCCAATCGGCGCGCTTCCTAGCACGCCTGTGCGCGTGCGTCCGCGTGGAAGCGTGGTCCCCGAGGAGGTGGGCGATCCGCACCGCCGGACGTGCGTCGGCTTGAACTCCCGCGGCGGGGCCGCTACTGCCGCGCGCCATGCGGCTCGAGATCCACCCGACCCACCCGGAGCCCCGGAAGATCAAGAACGTCGTCGAGACGCTCCGGAAGGGCGGCGTCGTCGTCTACCCGACGGATACCGTCTACGCGCTCGGCTGCGACATCACGCAGAAGAAGGCGATCGATCGCGTCTACCAGGTCAAGCGCATGGACAAGGAGCAGCCGCTCGCGTTCGTGTGCCCCGACCTCGGCGACATCGCGCGCTACGCGATCGTCGACGACCGCGCGTACCGCTTGATGCGACGCCTCTTGCCGGGTCCGTACACCTTCATCCTCGAAGCGACGCGCGAGGTCCCGCGCATCCTGATGATGAAGCGCAAGACGGTCGGCATCCGCATCCCGCACCACGAGGTCGCGCTGCAGATCGTGCGCGAGCTCGGCAACCCGATCGTGTCGACGTCGGCGACCTTCGAGGGCGAGCAGCTCAACGACCCCGACGATCTCGTCGCACGCTACAAGCAGGCCGACCTCGTGATCGACTCGGGGTGGGGCGGCCTCGATCCTTCCACCGTCATCGACCTCACGGGCCCCGAGCCGGTGGTGAAGCGTCAGGGCGCGGGGCCGACCGAAGGCCTCGTCTGATCGGCGGGCGCGCCCGAGCAGAGCGCCTCCTCCGAACACCTGCTCCGCACACCTGCCCCGCACACATGCCCCACCATGGGCTCCGAACGCACGTCGGCTCACGCGCGCAGCGCATTCCACTCCGCTTCGTCCAGCACCAGCACCACGCCGCGCGCGTCGACGAAGACGTGATCGCGGAAGAGCTCGTCCTCGGGATCTTCGGCGCGCATCCACGTGCGCATCGCCACGCGCGCTTCGTCGTCGATCGGCGAAAGCTCGTAGTCCCGGTCGAGCTGCTCCCAGCTCCGCAGCCGCTGCCGCAACGTCGCGATCGAGAGCGGTGCGCGCCGCGGCACGAGCGCGCCGACGGGCAGGCCCGCGACGTCGACGTCGTCGATCGCCACGATCGTCGGCACGCGCTTCACAGAACCAAGAAGAGCGCGGCGAGCGCGAGCAAGACGAAGATCAAGAGCGCGATGCCGGCCACGAGCGCGATCGGGAACGCGGCGCGCGAGGGCTCGGACGAGAGCTCGACGGGTCGCGCGGGCATCGCGCTGCGCGGCTTCGCACGCGGCACCGCCTCGAGCGCCGCGAGCATCTCGCCCGCGTTCTGAAACCGATCCTTCGCCTGCTTCGCGAGCGCGCGCGCGACGAGCTGCTCGAGCTCTTCGGGGAAGGTCTTGCCCTCCGCCGCCTCCGCCAGCCGCGGCGGCTTTCGCGTGAGGTGCGCTTGGTACATCGCCATGCGCGTCTCTTCCACGAAGGGCCACGTGCCGGTGAAGAGCTCGAAGAGGATGACGCCCATCGAGTAGACGTCGCCGCGCGCGTCCACAGGCGCGCCCGCGCATTGCTCGGGCGCCATGTACGCGGGCGTCCCGAACACCGCACCCTGCATCGTGAGCTTCTTCGAGCTGCCCCACCGATCGTCGTCCACGAACTTCACGAGACCGAAGTCGAGCAGCTTGCAGACGGGGCCCTGCGGGCCGCGCGCGACGAACACGTTCTCGGTCTTCAGATCACGGTGCAGCACGCCGTTCTGGTGCGCGAGCGCGAGGCCGCGGAGGACCTGCAGCGCGAGCTCCATCGCTTCGTCGAAGGGCACGCCCGTCTCGCCGACCAGGTCGTCGAGCGGCTGACCTTCGAGCAGCTCCATCACGAGGTAGGGCATCCGCTCGTGGATGCCGAAGTCCATCACGTGCAAGAGGTTCGGGTGCTCGAGCCCGAAGAGCGCGCGCGCCTCACGCTCGAATCGTTCGCGTTGATCGGGCTGATCGATGAGCTCGTCGTGGAGCACCTTGATCGCCACGTCCGGGCCGCCGGTGGCTTGGCGCGCGCGATAGACCGCGCCCATGCCGCCTTCGCCGATCAGCGAGAGGATCTGGTAGCGCCCGTCCAGCACGGCGCCCACCAAACGAGCCACGGTCGGTCGTCCCGATTGCACGAGCGTTGTGCTCGCGCGCGCGGGCCGCGCTGTCAATGCCCCTCGAGTCGAGTCGCGCGATCCTGTCACGCGAGTCGGTTCGCCGCGCGGTGACGACGCGCAGGAGCTTCAGCCGCCCACGAGCGTCTTGACCCGATCGAGGATTCGCCCCGCGACCTCGCGCTTGCTGAGCTTCGGCAGCGGCTCGTCCCCCGCCGCGTCGACCAACGTCACCACGTTGTCGTCGCCCCCGAAGCCGTCGCTCGCGTGGTTCGCGACCACCAAGTCGACCTTCTTGCGCAGCAGCTTGCCGCGCGCGTGCTCGACCACCTTCTCCGTCTCGAGCGCGAAGCCCACCAGCACCGGCTTGTCGCCTTCGCGCGCCGCGCCGAGGCCGGCGAGCACGTCGGGGTTGCGCACCAGCTCGAGCACTAGCGGACCCTCGGCCTTCTTCCGCTTCTGCTCGGTGCGCTCGGCCGGCCGGTAGTCCGCCACCGCCGCCGCCATGATCACCGCGTCGGCGCTCGCCGCCGCGGCCGTCACGGCGGCCTCGAGCTCGAGCGCGCTGCGCACGTCGACGCGCGTCACGTTCGGCGGCGTCGCCAGCGTCACCGGGCCCGCCACCAGCGTCACGCGCGCGCCTCGCTGCGCCGCGACCTGCGCGATCGAAAAGCCCATGCGTCCGGTCGAGCGATTGCCGAGGAAACGCACCGGATCGAGATCCTCGTGCGTCGGGCCCGCGCTCACCACGACGTGCATCCCTTCCAGATCACGCGGTACGAACATCGCTCCGAGCGCGTCGGCGATCGCCTCCGGCTCCGCCATGCGACCGCGCCCGACCTCGCCGCTCGCGAGCGCGCCTTCGACCGGACCCACGAACGACGCGCCTTCGTCCGCGAGCGCGGCGACGTTCCGCCGCGTGGCCGCGCGCGACCACATGCGCTCGTGCATGGCGGGCGCGTAGAGCACCGGCCCCTTCGCGCACGCGATCGTCGCCAGCACCACGTCGTCCGCGTTCCCGTTCGCGGCGCGCGCGAGCAGGTTCATCGTGGCGGGCGCGACCACCATCGCGTCCGCCCAGCCGCCGAGCTCGACGTGCACCTCGCCCGCGTAGCTCGGATCCCAGAGATCGGTGATCGCGGGGCGCCCGGTCAGACCCGCGAAGGTCATCGGCCCCACGAAGCGCGTCGCCGCCTCCGTCATCACGACGCGGACCTCCGCGCCCCGACGACCGAGCTCGCGCACCAGCGCGACCGCCTTGAACGCGGCGATCCCACCGCCGAGGCCCACGACGATCCGGCGATCCTTCAGCATGCGCGCGATGATGCGGGAAGGGTCGCGCGTGCGCCAACGACCCGCACGATCGACATGAGGCGTGCGACGTGCGGATCGAATCGAATCGAGACGTCGGGCCGCACGATGCTCGTGGAACGGAGGGCGTTGCCTCGCCCCGTGGGCGGCGCATGCTCTGCGCTCGCCGGTTCGACATGAAGCGCCTCCCGTTCGGCATCGATCCCTTCGCGATCTTCATCGTCGGCGCGGTGGTGCTCGCCGCGTTCGCGCCGATCTCCGGGAAGGCGAGCGAGATCGCCGATCACGTCGCGGTCGGAGTGGTCGCGCTGCTCTTCTTCTTCCAAGGCGCGCGGCTCTCGCGCGAGGCGATCGTCGCCGGCATCTCGCACGTACGCCTGCACGCGCTGATCTTCGCCACCACCTTCGTCGTCTTCCCGCTCCTCGGCCTCGCGCTCGCGCCGCTAGGACGCTCGCTCGTCGCCGCCGAGCTCTACGACGGGGTGCTCATGCTCTGCGCGACCCCCGCGACCATCCAGTCGGCGGTCGTGTTCACCGCCCTCGCGCGCGGCAACGTCGCGGCCGCGGTCTGCAGCGCGTCGCTCTCCAGCGTGCTCGGCGTGCTCGTCTCGCCGCTGCTCCTGCGCGCGCTCGGCGTCGGCGACGTCGACGTCTCTTGGCAGACCCTCGCGGACGTGACGCTGCAGCTCGTGGTGCCGCTGCTGCTCGGTCACCTCGCGCGTCCCTGGCTCGGCGCGGCCGTCGCGCGCCACCGCGGGCTCTTCAAGGCCTACGAC
>JALOQC010000594.1 GCA_025453555.1 Myxococcota bacterium
TCGCCGACCTCCTCGAATAGGCTTCGGCCTGTCCTTCGTCGGCGCGGCAAACGACCTCCACGCCGATCATCCACGGCAACCCGGAACGAACTTGCGGGCGGGTGTACTAGGCCTGAGGTCGACGCACGGGTTCAAGCGGCTCGGCCCGAGCGTCGTCGTCGGGGGCGCGATCGTGGCGAGCATGGTCCTGCTCGCGCATGCCGCGAAGACGCTGCCCATCGGGACCGCCTACGCGGTCTGGGTCGGGATCGGCGTGGTCGGCACCGCGATCGGCGGGGTCGTGCTCTTCGACGAGGCGATGCCCCCGCTGCGCGTGGCGTTCATGATGGGATTGATCGTGTCGATCGTGGGATTGAAGCTGACCGCGACCTGAGGGCGACGCCACGTCGGGGTCGTGTGAGGCGTCGTGAAGAAGAGTCAGCCGCGCTCGACTCGAGCGTGGGCGCCGAGCATGAAGCGAGGGTCACCGACGCCTCGAACGAAGACGGCTCGTCGCGCGGGGATGCACGCGCGCGTGCGGGGCGGCATGCGATCGCGTCTTTGCCGTTGTCGTGTGAGCCGACGTTCGCGCACGCTCGGTCTTTCGTTGCGATCCCAGCTCACCGGCTTCGCGCTCACGCGCGGTCCGAACGTCCCGCTTCAGTTCTTCGGAGCCCCATGACTCGAACGACGCTTCGTGTGCCCTTCGTGCTCCTCGTCTTGCTGGCACCCCTCGCGGCTGCGTGTGGTGGCGGCTACGCGCTGACGCAGCCCGATCAAACGTACTACCTGCAGACCAACCTGCGCGCGACGTCGCGTGGCGTGGTGTCGAGCGTGCTCGGCTGGCGCGGGACGGATGTGGTGCCGGTGTGCACGCCGGTGCGCGTGACGGAAGTCGAGAGCCGACGGATCCTCTTCGAGGACGCCGAGACCGGCGAGCGCTTCCAGTACGTGCTTCATCGCTCGACGCGGCTCGGCGTCGAGGAGCACTTCGCGCGCTACTTCGGGACCTCGTGCGCACCCGAGGTCGACGCGGCGGATCTGCGCGGCATCGAGGAGGGGCTCGTCGAGGTCGGCATGACCCGCGCAGGCGTGCTCGTCGCGCTCGGCTACCCGCCCGAGCACCGCACGCCGAGCCTCACGGACGCGACGTGGACCTACTGGGGCGATCCGGGGCGGGTGTTGGTGTCGTTCGGCGGCGACCGCGTGGTGGCGATCACCGACGAGCGCGGGCAGCCGATCGGTGGGGCGATCGGCGGTGAAGTCACCTACGTCGCGACGACCGAGGTGCCCACCACGACGTCGAGCGGCGAGCTTCAGGTCGTGGACGGCGCGTCGCTCGCGGTCGACGCGGACGGGACCGTGATCGTGCCGAGCGCGACGACGCCTGCTCCCTCGGGGACGGTCGCGGTCGAGGTGCAGACGTCGACCGAAGCGAGCGTGGAGGTCGCACCGGACGAGCCGACGCGAGACGGTCGCCGTCGTCGCCGTCGACGGCTGCGTACCGCGGGGATCATCGTGGGTGCGGCGGCGGTCACGACGGGCGTCGCGGTCGCGGCGCATCGCGCGAATCGGGCCGACCGCTCCGAGGGGACGAGCGCTGCGCCGTCGAGCGCGCCGAGCGTCGCGTCACCTGCGTCGACGACGACGACCGCCCCGACGACCACCGTGGTCCGCGAAACGCCGCGGGGCGGGCGCCTCCACGATCGTTGCGGCGCGGGGAGCGGGTGCGGCGACGGATTGATCTGCGATGCGTCGAGCAATCAATGTCGTTTGTTGCCGGGAACGATGGGCGAAGCGCCCCCGTGTCGCGACGACCGCGAGTGTCCGACCGGTACCGTGTGTGGCGTGAGCCGACTGACGCCGGCGCGCGGCGCGCTGTGCTGGTCGCCCGACGTCGTCGGACGCTGAGCGCGCGGCTTTCCGTTCGCTGGGCTTCGCGGTGCGCGCGCCGTACGCCTCGCGGGCTGCAGGACGCTGCGGACGTTCGCCGCTTCGGCGGCGCGAGCGACACGGCGGAGCACGGAAGTTCGCGCGCGGCGACCGCGCGAACGACTCGACGGAAGCGGGAAAGACGCGGCCCCCGAGGGAGCCGCGCCTTTCGTGTGGGATGGAGCGTCGTGCTCGTCCGCTCAGTGCGTCGCGAGCACGAAGGGGTAGGTCACCGCGGTGACGCCGGCGCTCGCGGGGAAGGTCCAGCGCTCCACCGACTCCGAGACGCAGCTCGCGACGCGCTCGCTCATGCCGTCGGCCGCGGAGGCCATCGCGCTCTGCACGGTGCCGGTCGGCGTGACCACGAAGCGGACGACCACGCGACCTTCGAGGTCGGGGCGCGACTGCAGGGCCTGCTCGTAGCAGAACGCGACCTCGGGCTTGTGGCGACGCACGACGCGCTGGATGTCGGTGCGCGAGAGACCGCCGGTGACCTCGGGGCGACCTGGGCGCATCTCGGGCACGCCGTTCCCGTCGCGATCGCGCGGTCCGAGCGGGCCGGGGCGGTGACCGCGCACGTCGTCGCCGGGCCGGCCGATCAAGTCACCGCTCCGCACCGCGCCGTCGCTGCAGCGCTCGCCCTCGCAGGTGCCGACGCCGGTGGAGTCCATGCGCAGGCCGCCGTGGAAGCCGTCGCCGCCGAGCGGGCCCTGCGCCGCGAGCCAGCTCCGACCGGTGGAGTCGACCTCGCCGAAGGGCGAGCCTGCGTCGCCCACGCCTTCCGCGAAGGCGCGCACCGCCGCGAAGGTGCCGAGCTCGCGCACGCTCTCCGCCGTGACGGAGGCGGTCGCGCGGGTGCCGCGACGCATCACGCTGCGGCCGGTGTTCTGCTGGGGTCCGGGCTCGCCGCCGCCGCCGCTCGGAGAGGCCACCGCGTCGCCGCCGTGCGCCCCGTCCTCGCCGCCCGCGTCGTTCGAGAGCGTCTCGGTGACCGGCGTCGCCGCGAGGGCTTCGAGCTGAACGCGCAACCGATGAGCCTGCGTTCCGTCGAGCCGCGCGGTGAGGGCGGCCGCGTTCGGCGGCAGCAACATCGAGAGCGCGACGAGGATCGACGCGAGCCCGAAGACCGCGCCGACGAAGCCGGCCGTCTGACGATCGACCTGCACGCCCGCGCGCGGCGTCGTCTCGGGCGCATCGATCACGCGGAGGTGGAAGGTGAAGTCGCCGAAGGTGCGCGTGGTGACGTCGTCCTTCGCGAGCGGGGTGCCGTCGTGCATCGTCCAGCCACGCTCGTCGCGACGCGCGAGCTCGAACGCCTGCTTCACGATCTCTTCGGGCATCAAGAAGGTGCAGCCCTCGGGCCCGAGGGTGACGGCGCCGTCGCTCACGAGCTGCTGGGCGAGCGGGCTCTGGCCCCAGGTCAGCACGACCTCGAGGGCTTCGGGGGCGAGGCGGTCGGTGGTCTTCGTGGTGTTCGTCATGGCGTCCTCCGTTGCG
>JALOQC010000172.1 GCA_025453555.1 Myxococcota bacterium
GCTACGCGGCCGGGCACTACGACCCGCAGACGGGGCTCGTGCGGTACGGAGCGCGGGACTATGACGCGGCGCTCGGAAGGTGGCTGGCGAAGGATCCGATCCTCATCGCCGGCGGCGACACGAACCTGTACGCGTACGTGACGGGCGACCCGGTGAACTTCGTGGATCCGACGGGTAACAACCCGATGATCCTCATCCTCGCTGGTGGGCTGACTGGAGGGGTCGCTGGCTTTGTAGGATCTGAGGGATGCCTACGAAACCGGGTTGCAGGCGCGATTACCGGTGCAATCACAGGCGCCTCCATCGCCGCCGGCATCCACTACTTCAGCACTCTCCTCGTGGCATCCGATGCACTGGCGCTGGAGCTGTATACTGCGCGCGCAACTGGCGGCTTCTTTGGCGGCACAACCGGCAATCTTGGAGGGCAGATGTTCTCTCAGGCGGTCATTGATGGCGAACTTTCATCGATAAACACAGACGAAGTATTCGCATCCGGAATCGTTGGGGCAACCGGCGCAGGACTCATCGGCGGTTGGACTGGAGGCGTCGTGTCGAGCGGAGAGGCATCTCTGGGACGCGAACTACTAGGATGGTCGCTGTTCGGTGGTGTAGACTTGGCGGCCGCGAAGTGGGCGGCGGAGCAGGGAGGCCCTCCAACGCAACGATGTGGGTGCGAAAGCACCATTCCTACTCGAGATGGCCTCGCCGAACTCTGAGCCCACATGACCTCCGCACTCACCGACGTCGAAGCCGCGACACTCGCCCACCGGCGGCGAGTCCTCGTCCGCGGTTCAGCCGTCGGGTTCGCGGTGATGGTGGCGGCCTGGTTCATTGGCCTCCGCACCGCAGCCGTAAGCACGTTCGCCCTTCCGGTCGCCTTCGCTCTCCTCCTCCGGACGTACATGAGATGCCCTCGGTGCAACGAGCGCGTCGTAGCCACCTACTTCTCGCGGGCGCTTGCTGGTCGGCGCACGCTCGCTTGCCCTTGCTGCGACGCGAACCTCGACGCGCTAATGAAGTAGCAACGGTTGCTGAGACGCCACACCGCAGCGATACGGGCCCGGAACCCCAGGACCCGACCCCGTATTGCATCTGCCTCAACCATCCAACGCGCTCCTTCACGCCACGGCGATCGAGCTCCATCCGCGACGCGGCCTGGCGATCCGCATGGAGTTCGAGACCGACGAGTGCGTCGAGACGTGACGCTCTCGTCCCAGGGAGTCCGATTCTTCTCCGTCGCTCGGCGAGTCCGCTTCTGTGTCGTGGACCGACGACATCGAGAACCCAAGTGGATGACCACCGACCCGTCATGAAACGTCCAAGGCCATCTCAGACGGCCCTCTGACCCGCCATCTCGCGACCCCGTACCGGAGGGCGGGCTGACGAACGCAGACCACACCAGCATTGCTCGATCTTTCGATGAACGTCACGGAGATCATCCATCGCTACGCCTCCCTCGATCCGAGAAGTATCGATCAAACTCGGGTCGAGTCGCTTCTGGACATCGGCTCGTCGATCCTCTTCGTCCTGGCCGTGTGGAGCGGCCCATCCATCGCAGCCTTCAAGAGACTGACCGAACACCTGGCCATCCTGAGCACGAGACCACGTCTGCTCGTTTGCGACATCGACGAGCTTCCCGACGAGATGCGAATCAGCCTCGGACATCTGCACGGTGTAGGGGAGACGTTCTGGGTCCACGACGGGAACATCCTGGCCTCGCTGACCGATTACAAGCGGGACGACTGGTCGGAGATCGTGAGCCGGTACTGCGATCACCTCCTCCAGAAACAGTCATGAGTCCGCGGAAGTGGGTGAGTTCCGCCTCGACGCTCGACACCGAGTGCATGACGCGCGGTAGGAGGGAAGCTGATGTCCTTGTTCTTTCCAGGCTCCTCTCGCTGTGGCATCTGCGGGGAGGTCATGGCGTCAGGAGATGATGTCGTGGCGTTTCCCGCCTTCCTCCCGAGACGCCACCCACTGTGGCGCTTCTCCGACGGAGCGTTTCACCGGTCATGCTTCGTCGGGCATGCCGACGGAGGCGCGGTCCAACGGCTCTACGAGAGGTTCCTCGCGATCATGGATTCTCGCCCCAAGGGGCTCAAGTCTCTCGAGGAAATCAACGATTGGGGGCGAGACGCGTTCAATGAGCTCGAGCAGGACTCGACGACGGAGTCGAACGGAACGGACCCGCACGCGCCTCGGAGCAGCGAGGATCGCTCAGTCGGTCGCAAACGTGGTGGGGAGTCGTGATCGAAGCGACGGAACGCGTGACCGACGTGACCGAGAGCTCCAACAATGAACACGTGCGGGTCGTCCGCCTCTCCTCCGCGAAGCCAGCCGTCACCTTCGGCGTGGCAGGAACGGTCGTTGCGCTCGGTCCCTCGGGGCTCGCGCTCCATGCGTGGTTCTCCGGCGAGGTGCCTCTCTCCGTCGCGGTGGCCGCGTGTCTCTGGACCGCGACCTTCTTCGGCGTCCTGCTCTACGGGGTCAATCAGCTTCGAACGACCGTTCAACTCGACGAGCGGTCGCTGTCGGTCCGTCGCCCGTTCGCCTCACTCGAGATTCAGTCGAACGACATCACCCGCATCGACGTCTGGAGGTTCGAACGCCTGGGCCCGATGCAACCCCGGTGGTTCGGAGACGCCGTGGCACGCGTACGATGCAAGGATGGAAGGAGCGCCGTCTTCGTCGTCGCTCGCGTCGCGTTCCCGAGTTGGGCGCCGGAGTCCTTTCGACGCCTCTTCGTTTGAGCTACGCGAGTACCCGGTCTGAGCCATGTCTCGCGGCGAGAGTACGCACCTCACCGCGAATGACAGCGGAGACTTCGATGAGCCTCGAACACGAGAACCTGAGCGTCGTATGGCACCTGCCGCAGCCATCGACCGCGCTCCTTCGCGGCACGTCGACCGAGCTCGTTGCGCGACGCTGCCTAGCGATCCGCATGGAGCTCGAGACCGACGAGGGCGTCGAGACGTGGACGCTCTCGTTCCAGGGAGTCCGATTCTTCTCCGTCGCGTACGACGGCGCGCGAGGGGTGGACGAGCTCGCAGCGTACGATCGGTTGCTCGACCTCGGCGAGACACCGCTGCTCGCGCGTGTTCGGGCGCAGCTCGACGCGCGAGGCGAGCGAACCGCGCTGAGGCATCTGGCGTTCAACACTGACGACGTGCCCGCGTACGAGGTGGTGTGCGAGCGAGTCGCGGTCGATGTCTCGCGTTGATGGACTCCGTCGTACCGTGAGCATCTCTCGACGAGATCCAGTGAACGCATGAGAGTCCCGCTGCCCGTCTTCGTCCGTGAGCAGGTCCCATACCGGCTTCGCCATCGCGCGTCGTGGCGCGCGGGGACGGGCGAGTCGATCGGCTCGTTCGAGCTCGCGCAGGGCGATCGGATCGACTTCCGCGAGGACGCCGTCGTAGTGCACCGCGCTGACGCCGAGCCGCGTGCTTTCCCCTACGACGCCGTGTCGTTCGGGGACATCGATCTCGCCGGTGGGAAGGACCACGGCCGGTTCATGGACCTCCGGCTCGGCGGCGTGATCGAGCGCTTCTGGATCACGAGCCCGGCGACGCGCTCGCGTTCGCGCAGCTCCTCAGCGACATCGCGAGCAAGCTTCTGCCGAGGTCGGTGTGAAGACCACGCAAGGGACACAAGCATCGCGTCGGCCCCGCCAGCGGCTCGAGCCCGACGAGCGACGGCGCCTCGAACGCCGCCGCACGTGGCTGCGCGTCTTCTGGCTGGCCGGCCGTCCTCGTCGGTGTCGTCGCGTCGTGGTTCCTCGAGCCGACGCTCGCGCTCGCGCTCAGTCTGTCCTCGCCCCTCGTCGTGATCGTGGGCCTGATCGTGATCCCGCGTTGCCCACGCTGCGACACGAACCTCGCGAGGCCCTACCTCGCGATCATGCTCCACTACCAAGGGATGCAGTGTCCGAAGTGCGGTCTCGACGTGAGCGAAATGGCGCGTTGACGGTGCTTCGAGCGAGGTCGAGATGAGCGTCTTCCACTTCGAGGCGTTCCTCGAGAGCTCCGACGCGACGCGAGCGACGTATCGCGTTTGCGGAGACGTCCTCGGTGACCCCGAAATGTGGGGGACCATGACGATCTCGACGGACGGCCACTGCACGTCGACCGGGCGCTCCTCAGCCGAGATGCGTCACTGCGTCGCCGCGCTGCGCCACAAGGTGCTCGCGACGTGGCGAAGCACCGGCGCGTGGCCGGAGCGGGTGTCGTGGGTGGGGTGAGCGGGCACGAGCGGTTCGAGACGAGCTGGAGGGCGGTGTGAGGATCGAGGTGTCTGCAGGTCTCGCGAGAGGGCGCGTTTTCGTGGAGGAGGTCCCGTGCCGAATCGCGCTCTCCTCGCCGCGCGCTCACCCGCTTGCACCTTCTGCGACGGTGACGTCCCACATCGCGACGACGTTGGGCGTCGAAGCGTTCGTGCCGCGCGGTGCGAGCGCGGAGTACGGGCTCCTCGTCGTCGAGCACGTCGTCGAACGATTCGACGGGCCAGTGCCAGCCGCGCGGGAGGCGAGGCAGCTGGATGTCGATGGCGCGAGCACGTCGAGCGGCACCTGGGACGAGGCCCTCTGTCGCGCGACGGAGACCGCGTTCGTCGGACTCCCACGCGAGTACGCATCCGCGGTGATCGCCGGTCTCGCGGAGGGCGTCCTCGGCGGTGACGTTCGGGTGGTCGGTGCTGCCCGGCGTTCTTCACGAGGTTGGCGCGGTGGGTCGTGTGCCTGCTCGAGCACGACGCGGGGCGGCGCGCGGACTTCTCGCGGCGCTCGGGGTCGTGATGCTCACGGAGGATGTGGCGGATCAGCGCGCCGAGCCCGATCTCGCTCGCCTCTTCGTCCGCGATGCGATGCAACGAGGCGAGGACGTCGTCGAGTGGGATCTGCTCGCGTTGGCAGACCTGACGCAGCGTCTGATCTGACGCGCGCAAGGGCACCGCGTGGGCACGGAGGACGGACTCCGCGCCGTAGACGCGGAGGGCGAGGTCTTCGAGACGAAGGTCCGGATCGAGGAACACGGGACACCTCTCTTCTCCACGATCTTCCGACTCCCGAGGCGCGGCGGCCATGACTTCGATCAGCCGCGGTGCGTCATCTGGCGCGTCGTCGCGCGCTCGACGATCGCTCGACGATCGCGATCGGCGCAGACCTGGCGGAGCTCGCTCGAGCGGCAAGGGGCGTCTCTGCGAGTCGTGTCGGATGCCTCGGGTTGGATGCCTTGGGCACGTCAGCTCCGAGCCGCTCGAACGGGGCCGCATCGACGCAGTTCTTGCACGGGCCTCGCAAACGACGCGAGTGTCCGCGCGCGGGAGGGGTGACCTCGCGTGATTCGGCGCAGTTCGCTCGGCGATCCTCACGCGGGAAGAGCCGAAGGGCGCGGGCACGCGGGGTGCTTGGAACGAGGGCGTCATGGATCTCGCCTCGACCGCCGACACCGAGTCCCAGCTCCTCCGAACGGTGCGCGGCTGCCGCTACTTCCGCGAGCTGGACGATCGCGAGCTGATCGAGATCCTGCCCCTCTGCTCGCTCCTGAAGCTCCGTCAGAACGACCTGCTCTGGCGCGCGGGCGACCCCGCGACGCACTTTCATCAGGTCGTGCGCGGGTTGATCGAGCTGCGTCGCGCGGCGGGCTCGTACGACGCGACGTTGATGGCGTTCTTCGGTCCGACCGAGTGCCCCGCCGTTCCGGTCGTGCTCGATCAGAAGCGGTACGGAGCCGACGCCGTGGTGGTGAGCGACGACGCGGTGGTGCTCTCGATTCGGGCGCTGCCGATCTTGGAGCGAATGAAGAAGGACCCGCGGATCACGCTCGCGATCAACCGCGCGCTGATCGCGCAGATGCGACTGCTGCACGGCAAGATCGACGTGATGGCGGCCGGTACCGTCCCTCGTCGGCTCGCGCTCTTCTTGCTGAGCCTCGCGGATCGTTTCGGCGACGAGGTCGAGTCCGGTGAGACGGTGATCCCCTTCGGGCTGAGCCGCCAACAGGTCGCGACCTACGTGAACGCGCGCGTCGAGACGGTGATCCGCGCGCTGAGCGTGTGGCGCAAGGCGGGGCTCGTGGAGCTGCAGCGCGACCGCATCGTGCTTCCCGACACCGAGTCGCTCCGGCAGTCGGTCGCGGCCTGAGCGTCTCGCGATCGCACACACGAAGTCCTCTGCGCCATCGAGCCTTCGCGTACGCGCCGTCGCGCTGTGCCTTCGAGCGTTCGCGCACGTAGCTTCGCACATGCGCCTTCGCGCACGAAGCTCTTCCCTCCGCGCGCGCCGCCGACGACCATGCACGCGATGGCCGCGTTCGAGTGCCAGTCGTGCGGAGCCCGCGTCGAGATCGACGACGATCGACGCACCGGCAAGTGCCTCTACTGCGGCTCGCCGCAGGTCATCGATCGCCCGCCCACGCCGGATCGTCCGTCGCCGACCTTCGGGCTCGCGTTCGTGGTGCCGCCCGAGCGCGCGCTCGAGATCGCGCGTCGCTTCGTGCGCCGTCCGCTCTTCGCGCCGACGTCGTTCCGCACCGCGAAGATCGACGACGTGCGCGGTATCTATCTGCCCGCGTACCTCTACACCGCGGTCGCGCACACGCAGTACTCCGCGAGCATCGGCGAGAACTACACCGTCACCGAGACCTACACGACCACCGTCAACGGCAAGACGGTCACGCGCACGCGCACCCGCACGGTCACGGAGTGGCGTGAGCTCTCGGGACGACACTCCGTGTTCGTCGGCGATCACGTCGTGTCCGCGTCGCGTGGGCTACCGAACGCGGAGCTCGAGTCGATCGAGCCCTTCGATTGGCGCGCGATCAAGCGCTTCGGTCCGCGGCTGATCTCGGGTTGGGCCACCGAAGAAGCGTCGCTGGCGCCGAGAGACGTGGCGGACGCCGCACGTCGCGAGGCCGCGGACGCGATCGGAGGCAAGCTGTCGCGCTTCATGCCGGGTGACTCGCACCGCAACCTCCGCTGGCAGACACAGTTCGATCACGAGGACCTCGAGCTCGTCTTGGTGCCGCTCTGGATCTTGCCCGTGCGCTACCGCGAAGATCGCCCGCCGGTGCGTCTGCTCGTGAACGGACAGACCGGGCAGGTGCACGCAAAGACACCGATCTCGTGGCCGAAGGTCGTCGCGGTGGTGGTGCTCGCGCTCGCGTTGATCGCGCTCGTGGTCTGGCTCGTCTCGGAGGCGCGATGACGAGCGTCGTCGACACGCTGCATCGCTCGTTTCGAACGGACGCGGTGACGCTCGTTGCGCGCGCCCTAGCCTCGGAGTCGGTGTTGCAGGCGGACACAGGTTCCTTCGCCTCGGAGGCGCGATGAGCACGCTCTCGAGCTGCACCCGCTGCGGCAGCCCGCTCTCCGTGGGCGATCTGCGCTGCGCGGTCTGCGCGCTCCCGTGCCCGCTCCCGCCGAGCGGTGAAGGTCCGTACCGCGCGGTGGCGAAGGTCTTGCGCTGCGACGGCTGCGGGGCCGCGCTCACCTACGACGTGCACGCGCAGGCGCCGCGCTGCGCGTTCTGTGGATCGGTCGCGCACCTCGAGGAGTCCGAAGACCCGCTCGAAGAGGCCGAGGGCTACCTGCCGTTTCGCGTCGCGCCCGACGTCGCGCGCGATGCCTTGCGCGGCTGGCTCGGCTCGCTCGGCTGGTTCCGCCCCGACGATCTCGCGTCGCAGTCCTCGGTCGACGCGCTCACGCCGCTCTGGTGGGTCGGCTGGACCTTCGACGTCGAAGGGCTGGTGAGCTGGACCGCGGACTCCGACGCAGGCGCGAACCGCTCGCGCTGGGCGCCGCACTCGGGCCAGGTGCCGATGACGTTGCGCGCGAGCCTCGTGAGCGCGTCACGCGGCTTGAAGGAGGACGAGGTCGCGCGTCTCGCGCCCGGCTACGACCTCGCGCAGGCGGCTGCCGCGCCGCATGCGATGGAGGGCGCGCAGGTCGAGCGCTTCGACGTCCAACGCTCCGGCGCGCGACGCATCGTGCAGCGCGCGCTCGAAGCCGAAGCCGCGCGTCACGCGCGGCAGTACGTGCCGGGCAGCGCGGTCCGAAACCTCCACGCGGCGGTGTTGCCCAAGCGCCTGTCCACGCGGCGTTGGGCCTTCCCCTGCTACGTGCTCGCCTACCGCTACCGCGACCGCCTCTACCGCGCGATCGTGCACGGCCAAGACGCCCGCATCGTCTTCGGCGCCGCGCCCTACTCCCTCGCGAAGATCCTCGCGGTGGTGGTCCCGATCGTCCTCGCGATCGCGGCGCTGGTCGCGTACCTGATGCTGCGTTGAGCGGGGCGCGGCAGACCCACGTGGCTTCATGCGCGTTGCGAGCTCGCCGGCGCACGACTCGCTGGCGCACGAAGGAGGTGCCACCGCGACTTCGTTCGTCGTCGACCATCCACGTCAGATGCGTTCGAGGGCTCAACGTCGACGACGACGCAGCCCAACGAACGCGAGCAGCACACCGAGAACCGATCCCTCGGGCGCGCTCGTGTGGCAGCCGCAGCCACCGCCGCCGCTCACGCCGCCATCGCTCGCGTCGGGGCGCGCGTCGACGCTTCCGTCCAAGAGCCCACCGTCGTCGAGCCCACCGTCGAAGATGGGAATCCCCGCGTCGTCGACCCGCGCACACACGGTGTCCGCCGCCTCGGAGCACCGCGAGATCTCGACCTCTCCTTCGTCACACCGCGAGCACGTCGTGCATTCTCGGTCGCGCGTCGACGTCGGTGCGCCCGACGAAAACTCACCCACGCCACACTCGGTCCACGCGGCGCAGGCGCCCGCGTTCGTCGTCGACGAAAACCCGGAGACGCACACGTCGCACGTCCGATTCGAAGTCGCGCTGCCCGCCTCGCGTACGAACGTCCCCGCCGGACAGTCCGACCACGCGATGCACGCCGACACGTTCGTCGTCGACGAGAACGTTCCCGCCTCACACGGCGCGCACTCACGATCCGACGAGGGGCTCGCGAAGGAGACCACGCGGCTCCCGACACCACACACCGTCCACGGCACACACGTCGTCGCGCCCACGCCCGACCAGGTGCCCGTCGCGCACGGCACACACTCCGTCGCGCCGGTGCCGTCGACCGAGTACGAGCCTGCGGGACACTCGCCGCACACGACCGCGCCGCTCGCCTCCGTGCAGTTCGTCGCGTCGTCGCACACGAGCGCTCCCGCGCACGCTCCGGCATCGCATACGTCGAGCGTCGTGCACGCGAGCCCGTCGTCACACGCGTTCCCCGTCGTCGCGCCACACACTCCGTCGACGGCCGCGCCGGCCGCGATCGAACACGCCTGGCAGTCGTCGGTGGATCCGTCGCCGCATGCGGTGTCGCAGCACACTCCGTCGACGCAGAACCCGGAGTCGCAGTCGGACGCGGCAACGCACGGCTGTCCATCGAGCCCCTCCCACCCGACCGTTCCGACACGGCTGCGCTCTGCGAGGTCTCCCAGCCAACGTACGGCAGGTGAATCTGCGGCCATGAAGGACCTCGTCGGACGAACGCGTCGAAGCCACGTGAGCCGCCGATGACCGCCACGTCGTTCGACAGAGCCACGCAGCTTGCGAAGGAGTCGTTCGTAGATCCAGAGAGCAGTTTGGCGTGCTGCGCCCACCCGGCGCCAACGCGACGAAAAACGTAGGCCGAGCCACTCGAGAAGCCAGCATCGTCGTCGCGGGGGGCCCCGATCAACGCCGTATCGGTCGCCAAAGCGACACTTGCGCCGAAGAAGTCCCCCGGCGCGCCGTCGTCCGGCAACAGCTTTGCTTGACGAGCCCACGTTCGCGCGGTTCTAACGAACACGTAAGCCGCTCCCGAGTCGACGCCCGCAGCGTCATCACCGGGCGCCCCGACCAGAGCAGAATCTGCGGACAAAGCGACGCTGGCGCCAAAGGCTCCTTCGCCGTCACCAGAGAGTTGGGTCTCTTGCACCCATGTCGCGCCGCTTCGTACGAACACGTACGCCGCATTGACTCCGCGCGCACCGACCAACGCAATGTCGCCAGCCAACGAAACGCTGCTACCGAAAAGATCGCCTCGACTGCCATCGGCGGCAGCGAGACGTGCGTGCCTCTCCCAGTGCGTCCCGTTTCGAACGAAGACATAGGCAGATCCGCGCCCCAACTCGGTCGGAGCGCCCACGAGCGCGACTCCTTCGCCCAAAGCAACGCTTGCCCCGAACGAATAACCGGGGGGTACGTCTTCGGCCGTGAGCTTCGCTTGGATCGTCCACTCGCCGCTGCTTCGAACGAGCACGTACGCCGCACCTCGATACGCGTCGTCTCCTGGACTCCCGACCAACGCTGCGTCCGCCGTCAACGCCACGCTCTCTCCGAATCGAGCGCCTTGGGCACCCACCCCGGCCTCGAGCTTCACCTCGAGCCAACTCGACTCGGTTCGTTCGAGCACGTAGGCCGCATCGTCTCCGATTGCTCCTGCGATCGCCGTGTCACTCGAGAGTGCGACTGCCGACGCGAACCGGTGCCCTGCTGCCCCCGACGCCAGCTTCGCTCGCTGTTGCCATAGGCCTCCGCTTCGAGTGAACACATAGGCTGCGCCCGTGTACTCGCTGCTGCCGTGCCGTCCGACCGAGACCAACGCCGTGTCACCGGAGAGCGCTACGCTCCAGCCGAACTGACCGCGCTGCGGTCGTCCGCGATCAGCGTGGCTTGATGGCTCCACGTCGTATCACTCCGCACGAACACGTGAGCCCGGCCAGGTGCAACGTCGCTTCCGACTTCGTGTCCAATTTCGCCGACGAGCGCCGTTTGTCCGGAGAGCGCGACGCTCCAGCCGAACCGGTCTCCCGTCACCCCGTCGGGAGCGGAGAGAACTGCCGCTTGCGCCCATGTCGTGTCGTTTCCGAGGAACACGTACGCCAACCCTCGCCCCCCTGACGCTCGGTCCGCTCCGATCAACGCCGCGTCTCCCGAAAGCGCGACGTTTCGGCCGAACTCGTCGAGCGGGCGCCCGTCAACGGGCACCAACTTCGCTCGTTGAGTCCAGCTCGTGCCGTCTCGCGCGAAAACGTACGCGGCTTCGTTGCCGTATGCCCCCACCAACGCGGTGTCGCCCGATACCGCCACGCTGCAACCGAACCCATCGTGCAGCTCTCCGTCGGTCGCGACCAACGTTGCCTGTTGTTCCCAGTCCGTTCCTTCACGGACGAAGACGTACGCGGCTCCGATTCTGTTGGCGTCCTGTGCGCCCACGAGCGCGGTGTCGCCCGACAATGCGACGCTCCACCCGAAGGAGTCGAGCACTGCGCCATCGTCCGCGACGAGCTTCGCCTCGATCACCCACGCGCCACCTCGACGAACGAACACGTACGCCGACCCCACGTCCACGAGCCCGGCGATGTCGTCGCCCGGCGCACCAATGATCGCGAGGTCGCCGTCGATGGCGAGGGAGTACCCGAACGAATCCCCCTCTGCTCCATCACTCCCGAGCCCCTCCGGCGGCGTCACGATCTGATCCTCCGTGTACACCAGCGGATCCACCACCACCGGCCACGTCGCATCACGCGTGTCCACCACGAGCTCCAGGCTCCGCCCATTCACCGCGAACCGCGCGGGAAGGCTTCGACCGTCGGCGTCGATCGCGAAGAGCTCGCCGTACGTGAGCGCGCCCTCGTCGCCGACGAGCCGCACCGTGTCCTCGATCGCTTCGTCGCCCGATCGCTCCGCATGCAGTCCCTCGACCGCGAGCTCCACCACGAGCTCCGCGCAGCTCGACGCCGACACGTCGAACCCTTGTTCGAGCCCGAGCGGCCCACTCTCGATCCACTCCGTCGCCACGAGCTCGCCGCGACCGATCGCGCGCTCGACGCGGTTCGTCGCATCACCGGGCGCAAAGGCTCCGCGTCCCGCCGGTACACGTACGTCGTCGCAGCGCAGCGCGTCGGTGCGAAGCGTTCCACGCACGCCATCCTCGCTCGACACGTGGAAACCATCCGAGTCGAAACGACCCATCACCCGACGCGCCGGGCTTCGCGCCACGAGCTCCCCACGCTCGTGAACGACCCGGTAGCGCGCATCGGACGCCCCCGCTCGCTGACGCCCGCGCACGAACGCCGCCCGCAAGGCGGAGGGCGCGCTCCGGAGTGTCCCGCGCGACTCGGAGTCGGCCGGGCTCGGATGCTCCGTCGTGGAAGAAGGAAGCTCCTCCGCTTCGGCCAAACCCGACGGCACCTCGGTGCTCGAGGGCGACGATGCGTGCGCTTCCGGATCGACGTGCTGCGTGCACGCGACGACCCCGAAAACGCACGACCACAGGAGCGCCCAAGTTACCGCTTCATCGGCGCCGCGACGGATCATCCGACCACGCTACGCAACCTCGTCGATCCCCGCATCCCTCATCTGAGGTAGATGCACGACGTTTGGCGACTGCGAGTCTCCACGAACGAAGCCGCCGCGTCCCGAAGGCCGCGCCGGTTCGTGCGGTGGTTCCGGATCGATCAGCGGTTCAGCACGCACGCGCGGCGCGGGGGTCCGCCACCACCGACCGTCGCGCAACGCTCGCCGGTCGGGCAGTCGGAGTCCGTCGCGCACGAGATCTCGCAGTGCCGCGCCGAGGTGAAGCTCGCGGGCAGGAGCGAGGTGCCGTTGCTTCGCGTGTTCACCGAGCGACCGACACAGCCGGGGTAGTCGACACGCGCGACCGTGACCCAGTCGTCGGTCTCGGAGAGCGTGATGCGTGGGTAGGTCGCGAGGAGCGCTCCGTCACAATACACGTTGATCGTCGCTTCGGTCGGGCCTTGGCCGGGCGCGGGATCGCGGCCGAGCGAACGATCGCAGAAGTAGTGCACGCCGACGTGGTAGCTGCCGGTCGCCGGGCTCGTGTCGATCGCGATTTGTTCGGGCCCGAATCCGCTTTGATCGTCGACGTCGAGCGTCGGATTTGCCGCCACACCCACCGGGCCCCAGTCGGGCGTGCGGTTCGCGAAGTAGCAGTCGTTGGCGGTCCACCACCCGGCGGGCGGCGTCTGGTTCACGTTGAGCACGTGAAGGTCGACGTCGCCGAACGCGGTGCTCCACGCGAGCTCGACGAGGATCGCGCCCGGCGGCTCGGCGACGATCTCGGTCGTGCAGCAGGCGCGCTCGCCTTCGTCGTCGGTGGCGCACGCTTGCGCGACGTAGCGACCCACGAAGTCGACGCGCAGGCTCGAGGCTGCGGTGTTCGGCGGCATCGGGCTCGTCACGGATCCCGCGGGGCGCGTGGTGAGCGTCCACGCCCACGTGAGGGTGCCGCCGTCGGGATCGTTGCCGGACGCGCTGAGGCCGACCGTCGCGAGCACGTCCGCGGTGATCGCCGCGCCGCAGCTCAGCACCGGCGGCGCCGTCGGACACACGCCGCCTTCGTCGCTCGCGCCGTCGCAGTCGTCGTCGAGGCGGTTGCACACCTCGGGCGTCGGACCGACCGAGCCCATGCACACACCCCACGCGCCGCCCGCGCTGCAGGTCTGCATGCCCGCGGTGCACTCACCGGTGCTGGTGCCGCACGCGCGCGTGGTGCCGCCGACGCAGCCGCAGCCCTCGTCGACCGCGCCGTCGCAGTCCTCGTCGAGCATGCCCGCCACGCAGCTCTCGGTGCCCGCGCTCACGCCGCCCGTGCACGCGCCGAAGGTGCCCATCGAGCACGTCGCGGTCCCGGGTCGGCAGATGCCGGTGCTCGAACCGCACGCGCGCGTGACGCCTTCGTCGGTGGCTCCGTCGCAATCGTCGTCGAGCGCGTTGCACGACTCGAGGCCGGGCACGGTTCCACCGCCGCACTCCGACCACGTGCCCGCCGAGCAGGTCTGGTTGCCGGCCGAGCAGACGCCGACGTCGCTGCCGCAGCCGCGCATCAAGGTCTCGTCGACGCGTCCGTCGCAGTCGTCGTCGACCGCGTTGCACGACTCGGCCACCGGCGCGATCGCGCCCACGCACTCACCCCACGCGCCCGCGCTGCACGTCTCGGTGCCCATCGCGCACTCGCCAGTGTCGCTGCCGCAGCCGCGCACGAGGCCCTCGTCGACCGTGCCGTCGCAGTCGTCGTCCTCGCCGTTGCAGAGCTCGGCGATCGGACCGACCGCGCCGAGGCATTCGCCGAGCCGGCCGTCGACGCACTCTTGGGCGCCGGGCGCGCACGCGCCGACGTCACTCCCGCACGCGACCGGGCCAGCCGTGGGGTCGCAGTCGCAGCCTTCGTTGACCGCGCCGTCGCAGTTCTCGTCGACGCCCGCCGCGTCGCAGACCTCTTCGCTCGGGAGCACGTCGCCGGTGCACTCGCCCCAGAAGCCGAACTCTTCGCCGTCGGTGCACGCCATCGTGCCGTCCGTGCACGCGCCGACGCCGCGGGTCGCCGCCGGTCCGCGGTAACACGCGGCTTCGGTGCTCGGCAGACACGCGCAGCCGTTCTCGACCACGCCATCGCAGTCGTCGTCGAGACCGTTGTCGCAGATCTCGACCTCACACTCGCCCGGCGGTCCGGTGTCGGGGCCGGCGTCGCGGCCACCGAAGATCGGCACGTCGGCCATGCTCGCCGCGTCGCGCGGTCCGTCTCCGCCGTCGACGATCCCGGGGCGCGTTCCGTTGCCCCCACATGCCGCCGCGAGAACGACGACTCCCACCCAAGCTCGGTACATCCGGCTCGGACTACGCGGTTTCGCACGGGCGAGCGCGCGACCGCGGGGGTCTGCCGGACAGCGTGTCCGGGTGTCGCCTGACGAAGTGGTTCGCAGGTAGCCTCCGGGTCTCGTCGCGAGCGCGCCGCCCCCGACGCTCCTTCGTCGGCTTGTTGCCGGGCCGATGTGCACCTTTCACCGCGATCGACACACGACCGATTCCACGAGATTCGCAAATGAAATCTGGAGATCCGAGCTTGAACCTCCCGAAAGGTCTCGCGCGCAGCGACGACGGCTTCGTGCGTTGTTGGTGGTGCGGCGAGCACGAGGATTACCGCCACTACCACGATCACGAGTGGGGCCGTCCCGTGCACGACGACACGCGGCTCTTCGAGAAGATCTGCCTCGAAGGGTTTCAGTCGGGTCTGTCGTGGTTGACGATCCTTCGCAAGCGCGAGGGGTTTCGCGAGGCGTTCCACGGCTTCGACTTCGAGCGCGTGGCGCGAATGACGAAGCGCGACGTGGATCGCCTCGTCGAGAATGCCGCGATCGTGCGTCATCGCCAGAAGATCGAGTCGACGATCCACAACGCGAAGCGCGCGCGCGAGCTGGCGGAGGAGCACGGGAGCCTCGACGCGTACTTCTGGAAGTTCGTTCCGCCCACGAGCGAGCGACCGACGCGCATGATCCACGAGGAGCTCGCGCGGCTCGGGAAGACCGAGACGTCGATTCGGCTCTCGAAGGATCTGAAGAAGCGCGGGTGGAGCTTCGTGGGGCCCACCACCGTCTACGCGTTCATGCAGGCGATGGGGCTGGTGAATGACCACCTGGAGGGCTGCCACGTGCAGGCTTTCTGATGGGGCCGTTCTCGAGGCGCATGGCGCGCGCGCCCACGTGGGGCACGCTCGCCTCGTGACACGACTCGTTCTTCTTCTCTCGTCGTGGTGGCTCCTCGCGTGCAGCGCGCACGCGCCGGCCGAGCGCGCCTCGGCTCCGCTCGCGAATCCGCCCGCACAGCCCACCGCGCCGTCCTCGCCGCTCGCGATCGTCGAGGCCGACACGACGGTTTCGCTCGACCCCGCGATGCTGCGGCTCGACGTCGACGCGCACGCGGTGGCGGTCGGTGGCCAGGTGCTCACGACGTTGAGCGCCCGCGCCTTCCGGGACGCCGACGTGCACGGAGGCGAGCACGGCTACCTCGTTCCATCGATCTTCGACGTGTTGGAGCTGCAGACCGAGGATCGACCGCGCATCGCGCTCGCGGTCGACGCTGCGACACCGTATCGCACGGTCGCGCGGGTGCTCTACACGGTGGGCCAAGCGCAACGCTCGGAGCTCCACTTCGTGGTACAGACGAGCGCCGGAGAACGCGCGCTCCCCGTCACGCTCCCCACGTTCGCCGAAGCCGACGTTCGGGCGACGGGTCCGGAGCCCGCGACGCCGAGCCTTCGAGACGTGCTGTCGGGCGCTTCGCCTTCGGAAGAGATCGAAGATCCACCGTCGCTGCACCGCGTGGTGCTCGTACGTCGCGCGGGCATCTTCCTGCGATCGGCCGGCGGCTGGGTTCTGCCTGGATGTCACGACGTCGCGGGAGCGGAGAGCGGACCCATCGCGCCGCGGCAAGACGGCGAGATCGAGTGGCGCGCGCTGCGCGAATGCTTCGAGAGAATTCGCGACGAGTACGCGAGCGCGCCGGACCGACGCGCTGCCCTGGTCGTCGCCGACGCGGACGTCCCTTTCGAGGAGGTCGCGCAGACCGTCGCGACGCTTCGAGGTCCGACCGCCCGCCCGCTCGTTCCCGAGGTGATGCTTGGCGCACCGGAGCGTTGAAGCGGCAGGTTTCGTCCACTCTCGAGGTCGTGCGAGCTCGTGCGAGGGAGCGTCGGTCGGCGCGCAGTCACGCGCCGAAGTCGATCGACGCGAGTGAAGCCGCAACCACGATCGAGCCCGAACCCGCGAGCGAGCCGAGCGAACCACACACGACCTATCGCTTCGACCCGCTCGCGCGCAGCACGGCGTCGAGCACGTCGCCCGCGAGGACGACCTCGCAGCGAGGGAAGAGCTCGCGCTCCTCGAAGCGGACGTGATCGTGGAGCGCGGTTCCGAACGCCTCGTGCGCGTCGGCGGCGGCGAGGCGACGCAAGGTCGCGTGCTCGGCGAGCAGACGATCCACGAGCGCGTGCTCTCCGCAGGCACGGAGCGCAGGCGCGAGGATCGTCTCTTCGATCGCGAAGTGTGGCTCGAGCTCGCGGGCGAAGCGCTCCGCCATCGGCTGACGATCGACGCCGCGCCGCAGACGCCGCGCCCACACGAGCGCGGCGTGGTGCTCCGAGGAGAGCTCGCGCAGTCGCGCGTCGCGAATCGTGTCGCCGGCGGGGCTGCGTGTGGCCGGGCTGCGCGTGGACGAGCCGTGCGAGGTCGAGCGTGGAGTCTCAATCGGCTCGAGCTCGTCACGATCGTCGTCGTCGATCACAGCGCGACTCCCGCCATCACGTAGAGCCAGTGGGTGGGATCGGTCGCGCGGTCGTCGCCGGGGGCGGCGAGGGCTTCGACGGCGGGGCCGGGGAGGAAGAGCGCGTAGCCGCCCCACACGGTGAATCGTTCGATCGGGGTCCAGCGCACCTCGAGGTCGAGCTCGCCGCCGGTGATGCGGTCGTCGTTGGACGGGTTCGCGCCGAGGGTGGCGCCGCCCGCGTTCGACCAACGCGCGCCGGGATCGGCGAGCGCGAGCAGGTGCGCGTCGACCCAGAGCTTGAGCGGCACCGAGCTCGGCGCGAGCTGCACGCGCAGGCGCGCGTCGATCGTGTTCCGCAGGCCGTGGAGATCCGCGTAGCCGTAGAAGAGGTGGTTGGTGGGGAAGAAGTTGTCGAGCTCGTCGATCTTCCCGTCCGCGGAGGCGCCGGTGCCGTACGCGCCACCGAGCAAGAGCGAGAGCCCCGCCGCGCCGCCAATCTCGTAGCCGACGTCGGCGATGGCCGCGCCGGCGAGGATCGCCTCGGCGTCTCCGGTGGCGCCGTAACGATCGTCGCGCATGCGGCCGGTCTGGAGCGCGGCTTCGAGCTCGTAGATCCACGGGCCGGTCTTTCCGTTCACGCGCGCGCCGAGGTGCACGACGTCGCGTTGCGAAGTGGGCGCAGCGCCGTTCGGCGCGACGTGGCGGTAGATCACGTAGGGCTCGACGGTGAGGCTCTCGAGGCGCGTGGTGAGCGCGAGGACGCCGAGGAAGTCGCCTTCGGAGTCGCGGGTGTTGCCGCTCGCATCCGTCACGGCGCCTTGGGCGCGGGTCCACGAGACGAAGACGTCGGGTTGGAAACGACCGAAGTCACCGTGCAGACGCAGACCGTCGAAGGAGCGCGCGGCCGCGAGCCACGCGAGGGGACCGATGAAGCGCTCGCCGCCGAGCACGTACTCTTGGCGACCGAGGCGGACGTAGCCCGCATCGCCGCGGACCTCGAAGAAGCCCTGGTGGAAGTCGGTGCTCGGGCCCGCCGCTTGGCCGGGCAGGATGGTCCCGAAGTTCCGCGCGTCTTGGGCTTGGACGTAGACGCGGAGCTGACGCCATTGCGCGTCGAGGCCGAGGCGGATGCGCGACTCGACGAAGAGCGCGGCTTCTCCGCGCGTGATCGCGCCGGTGGACGTGGGGAGGAACGGCGCGGTGCGCGCTTCGAGGCGCGCGCGCGCCTCGCTTTCGAGGCGGAGCCGGAGCTCGCCGACCTCGAAGGTGCCCGGCGGGAGCGGCGCGGGCTCCTCGGTCGGCTCGTCGGACGTCGTCGCAGCGCTCGCGGCGGTCGTGTCGACGCTCGGTGCAGACGCTGCGTCGCTCGACGCAATCGTCGCGTCGTCTTCGCTCGCGGGAGCTTCGAGCCATGGGTTCTCGATCCCGCTCGGGTCCGGTTCGGTCGGTGTGGTCTCCGCGGGCGCCGAATCGGTCGGCGGCGGATCGCTCGGTGCGAGCGGGTCGTTCGTCTGCGCGAGGGCGCGCGGCGCGAGCAGCGCGGCGAACGTGAAGGGAGCCGCGACGAGCAACGTGCGGAGGGAAGAAGTGGGAGTCGGCATGACGACCTCGTGGAGGTGGGCGCAGGAGGCGCGCGTCACGCGGTAGTGCACGACGCGGACCGTGCGGAAGAGCCGCGCGCCGGCGCGGCGAAACGTGGATGAGAGGCCACGCGGAAGCGGCAGAGAACGCACGACGAACATCACGAGAACACGCAGACATGCGCGCTCACGCGGCGAGCGAGGAAGCCAGGGAGTGCAAAAGACGATCGAAAGAACGATCGAGGCGCTACTCGGCGGGCGCCGGTTCAGGATCGGAATCGGGCGCGTCGTCGCGCTTCCAGCTCCGTTCGCCCGCGCCGACCTCACCACCGAAGATCGGCAGCGCGACCTTGAGTGCGATCGTGAAGACCATCATGCCGACCGCCCAGAGGCCGGCGGTCACCTTCCACTCGGTGAGCGTGGGGTAGTACTCGACGAGCTCGTGCATCGTGCTCGGCACGAAACCCGGAATGATCAGGCCCATGCCCTTCTCGATCCACACGCCGGAGAAGACGAGCACGAGGGCGAGGTTGAGCAGCGGTCGTTTGGCGACGAGCTTGGGCGTGTGCAGGACGATCGCGGCGAAGACGTTGAACGCGAGGCCGGTCCAGATCCACGGCACGAGCGCGGTCTTACCGTGCAGGCCAATGTAGAGGTAACGCGCGGCCGCGACGTGGCTGCTGCCGGTGTAGAACTCGGTGAAGACCTCCGCGCCCGCCATGAAGAGGTTCACGAGCACGGTGACGCGCATGATCTTGAGCAGCGTCTGGATCGGGCCTTCAGGCACGCGGAAGCTCGTGGTGCGGCGCACGACCTGCAGCGCGAGCACGATGAACGCGGGGCCGGTGACGAAGGCGGAGGCGAGGAAGCGCGGCGCGAGGAGGGCGGAGTTCCAGAAGGGGCGCCCGCCGAGGCCGCTGTAGAGGAAGGCGGTCACGGTGTGGACGCTGATGGCCCAGATCACCGAGAGGAAGACGAAGGGCACGTACCACTTGGGGTTCGGCTTTCTCCCCAAGAAGCGCATGTAGAGGAGGTAGCCGCAGATGTGGAGGTTCAACAGCAGATAGCCGTTGAGCACGACCACATCCCAGGTGAGCATCGAGATCGGCCAGTTGAAGCGGCCGATGCCGGGCAACAAATGCCAAAAGCGATCGGGGCGGCCGAGATCGGCGACCACGAAACCGAGCGAGACGATCAACGCGGCGATCGCGAGGAGCTCACCGACGATCACGACGTCGTGCATCTCGTCGTCGTGGTAGAGGTACGCGGGGATCACCATCATCACGCCGCCCGCGGCGAGGCCGACCGCGAACGTGAAGTTCGCGATGTAGAGGCCCCAGCTCACGTGGTCGCTCATCCCCGTGACGCCCATGCCGCTCGAGACCTGGCCGGCCCAGGCGTTGGCGCCCACGAGCGCGATCGCGGTCAGGCCGGTCATCCACGCGTAGAAGGCCCAGCTTCCGTCGGTGGCGAGCGCGAGGGACCGCCAGAGAAAACGCGGATAGCTCACCCAATGCTTGGGGCGCTCTTCGCTCTCTTTCGCGGTGGTCTTGCGGCTCATGGCGGGCCTCGGGGAGCGCTCGGACGTCGGCGGGATCAGACGTCGAAGAAGTAGAAGAAGCGCGGGCGAGCGCCGAGCTCTTCCTTGAGGACGAAGACACGTTTGTTCTCGAGCACCCAGCGGATCTCCGAGTCGGGGTCGAGGAGGTTTCCGAACACGCGCGCGCCGGTGGGGCAGGCTTCGAGGCACGCGGGGAGCGCGCCGGTGCGGGTGCGGTGGAGGCAGAAGGTGCACTTCTCGACCACGCCCTGGGGGCGGATGCGGTTCGAGAGGTACGACTGATTGGGGTTGATCTCTTCCGCGGAGATCTCGGGCGCTTCCCAGTTGAAGCGGCGTGCGTGGTAGGGGCACGCGGCCTCGCAGTAGCGGCAGCCGATGCACCAGTTGTAGTCGACGACGACGATGCCGTCCTTTTCCTTCCAGGTCGCTTCGACCGGGCAGACCTTGGTGCAGGGCGGGTTGTCGCACTGCTGGCATTGCACCGGCATGTAGTAGCGACCGGGCTGCGGGACCGGATGATCGTAGGTCGCGTCACCCTGCTCCATGTCGAAGGAGCCCTGCTGCATCTCGAAGACGCGGATGTAGCTCTGGTGGGTCTTGCGATCGTGGTTGTTCTCCACGTGGCAAGCCTCCGCGCAGCGCCGGCAGCCGATGCAGGTGGAGAGGTTGAGCGCGTAGCCGAACTGGACGCCGTCCTGCGGTCGGATGTCGCGGATCGTGACGTCGGCGCCGTACTTCTCTTTGGTCTCGGCTTCGAGGCGCGCGAGCACGGTGCGGAGATCGTCGGGGGAGAGCTCGCGGTAATGCTTCTGGAGGAACTCGTCGCCCGAGAGGTTGGCCGTGAACTCGAAGACGGGCTCGATGGCCTTGGCGAAGGCGAGCGCGCCGAGGGTGGCGCCCGCGCCCTTGAGCAGGCGGCGTCGGTTCAGGGCGCTCATGGCGTCTCCTCCGGGCGGTCGTCGTGCGCTTCGTCCGCGTCGTGCTCTGCGTCGCTCGCGTGCGCGTCGCTGCCGCCGTGGTTCGCGCGGTGCGGCGGCGTGGGGACGAAACGATCGCGCGGCGGGGGCATCGGGCGGTACTGACCGAAGGCCGGGCGGTGCGGATCGTGGCAGTCGACGCAGTGATTTCGTTCGCGCGGGCCCGCGTTGAGATCCCAATGACCGCGCATGCCGCCGTGGGCTCCGTGCTGGAAGTCGGTCCACTGCAGGCCGTGACATTGCGAGCAGAGCTCGAGGGCTTCGGTGGTCGGCAGGCTGCGCGCGTCGGCGGTGCGCAGGTGGCTTGGATCGGCGGGGTCGTGGCAGTGCGCGCAGTCGAGGGTGCCGTGATCGAAGAGCAGACCGACGTGCGGTCCGAGGACGTCGGGCTGCAGCGGCGTCGGCGCGCGGGTGGAGAGCTCCACCTGGAGGATGCCGTGGCAGGTGAAGCAGGCGACGCGCACCACGCCGCCGTCGGGCGCGGGGGCCGCGATGCCACGCAGGCGATCGGGGGTGCGGATCGTCTCGTCGAAGGTCGGCTCGATCCGCGGCTCGTTCTCGCGCTCGGTGAAGAGCTCCGCGCGCCACGCGCCGTGGTCCTCGGACTGCGGGCAGCCGACGAGCGACCACGCAGCGAACGTGACGCACGAGACGGCGAGGATTCGTCGCGTCCTCTTCGCGCCACGAACGGCGACGAGTGGAGCCTCGAGCGCTCTCGAAGATGCGCTCGGCGGACGCGGAAGCGACGATGGGATCGACGCGTGCACGACGCGAGACTAACCGAACGCGTCGCGAAGCCAAGAACCCAATTTGCGGGCGCTGACATCCGTCATGTGCCCGACGGGGGTTGGTCGATTGTCGCGAGCGAGGTAGGGTCGTGCCGCGTATCTTTCGCGCGAGGCGCCCATGCCGATCACCGGAGCCGTCGTCGTCCTACCGCCCAGCCCCGCCGATCGCGACGCGGTGCTCGCGCGTTTGTCGACCGACACCCGCGTGACGCTGGGACCGGAGGCGCAGGGGCGCCTCGCGATCGTGGTCGAGACCACGACGACGCGCGAAGGACAGGATCTCCTGTTCGACGTGCAATCGATGACGGGCGTGGGCGCGGTGTTGCCCGTGTTCCACGACTTCTCGGACGAGCATCCGTCCGACGATCCTCTGGAGGAGTGAGCCATGGACCGCCGAGATTTCTTGCGTCAGATGGCGATGACGGCGGCCAGCGCGGCGGTGGTGGGCTCGGTCGAAGCGCAGCGCGCGATCGTGCCGCTCGGGACCTCGCCGCGCGACGGAGTCACCTGGAACAAGGCGCCGTGTCGTTTCTGCGGCACCGGCTGCCACGTGCAGGTCGGCGTGCGTCAGGGCCGCATCGTGGGCATCCAGGCCGATCCGCTCGCGGCCGTGAACAAGGGCCACCTCTGCGTGAAGGGCTACCACGTGGGGCTCGCGCCTTACGGCCCGGACCGCCTGACGCGACCGCTCTTGCGGCGCAACGGCGAGATGGTGCCGATCTCTTGGGATCAGGCGCTCGACGTGATCGCGGATCGCATTCAGCAGAATCCCGCGGGGTTCGCGCTCTACGGCAGCGGTCAATGGACGATCCCCGAAGGCTACGCGGGCACGAAGTTCGTGAAGGGTGGCCTCGGGACGAACAACATCGAGGCGAACGCGCGGCTCTGCATGTCGTCCGCGGTGACGGGCTTCCTCGCGACCTACGGCGTCGACGAGCCCGCGAGCTGCTTCGACGACCTCGATCGCTGCGACGTGATGATCTGCTGGGGCAACAACCCGGCCGAGATGCACCC
>JALOQC010000173.1 GCA_025453555.1 Myxococcota bacterium
CGCCGCGCGGAGAGCATGGTGCGGCGGTTGTCGGTCACGGTGAGGCGCACGGGCTGACCGAGCCCGAGGGCGAGGCGCTGGGCGAGGCGGAGCGCGGGTGGATCCGTCGGCGGCTGACCCCGCCGACTGAGAGGATCGTCCTCCTTGGCCGCGTCGACGAGGCGGCCCGAGAGACGCGCGAGCTCCTCGACGCGGCGCTGCGCGGCGTCTCGGCGCGCGAGCTGCGCGGCGAGCGCCTCTTCGGCGGAACGCGGCGGGATCGGTGCGGTCGGCGTGCGGCTCGCGTCGGTGCTCGGGGTCGGGCGCGGCGACGCCGGACGCGCCGCGCGGAGCATCTCCGAGAAGAAGTCGAAGCCGAGCTGCTTCGCCACCGCCACGGCGTACGGGCGCGCGCGATCGACGTCAAGGGCGGGCGGCGCGGCGGATCCACCCGCGCGTCCACCACGGCGCGTGGCTCGCGACCGTGGGCGACGAAGACGCTGAAGTCACCGAAGAAGTCGTCGAGGAGGGAAGCGGCGCGGTGCTCTTGGTGGACCAGAAGAGCAGCGGCCCGCGTGCGCCGCTTCGGGCGAGAGCGAGCACACCCGCCGCGGCCTTGCCGGAGTAGGTGGTGTCGAGCGTGAGCCCTTCGATCGCGGCGAAGCGCGTGATGGCGTCGCGGCCGGATTCCGTCGCGTACCCGTAGCCGCGCCCGAGCTGGGAGCCGTCGACGCGCAGCGAGCGTGTGAGCGCGCGGGCATCGAACGCGAGGCGCGGGTCGTCCGCGAGCTCGGCGAGCAGATGGCCCGCGCGCGCCGCGAGCCCGACGATCCGGCGCGCGGACGTGACGGGCCACGGCGTCACGCGCACTGCGTGGAGCGTGGGGGGAGTGCGAAACGCGAGGCCGAGGCGCGACGCGACGTGAACGCCGACGAGCAGGCCCGCGGTGGTGCAGGTGGAGCCGACGCCGAGCACGATGGTGCGGGGCTCGGGGAGCTCACCCGCGGCGACCTGCTGGGCGAGCTCGAGCGCGCCGTTCACGTAGCCGAGCGCGCCGCGTGGGGTCGCGCCGCCGGGGACCATCACGTAGGTGCGCTCGTCACGAAGGCGCGCGCGGACGCTCGCGGCGAGCATCGCGGGCGGCAACGCGGACCAATGGGGGATCGCGTGCAGCTCGTGCGCGGCGAGGACCTCGAAGTTCTCGAGCGCGCACGGGCTCGCGGGCTGGGGGAAGAGCAGGGCGCTGGCGTCGAGGCCCACGCGTGGCGCGTGCAGCGCGGTGGCGACGCCGTGGTTGGTGCCGAACGCGCCGGTGGACACGACGTGCGTCGCGCCCTGCTCGAGCGCTTCGGCGAAGAGGACCTCCAGCGTGCGCACCTTGTTGCCGCCGTAGACGGGCGAGCTCCGATCGTCGCGTTTGACGAACGCGGGCGTCGTGAGGCCCGCGTCGCGCATCACGGGCGCGAGATCGTCGATGGGCGTCGGGAAGTCGCCGAGCGCGACGAAGGGCAGGCGCGACGCGACGCGCGGGAGCAACGTGAGGAGCGGGCGGTCGTGCGTGTGCACGTGGGTGAGCATACGCGGCCGACGTCTGTGAGCGTGACCCGTCGCTCCGTGCGTGGACCTCTGCCAAGGTTGTCCCGTGATCGATCCTGACGACCTCCGCTCGCATCAGGCCGCCGTCTTCGCGGCGCGTCGCGCTCGCCTCGGCGCGCTCTTCCCCGGAGAAGCGCTCGTTCCGGCGGGGCTCCCGTTCCCGAAGAACTACCCGGCCAATCCGTTTCCGTTTCGGGCGTCGAGCCACTTCCTCTACTTGGTCGGGCTCTCGCTGCCGGGCGCGCAGCTCGTGCTTCGCGGCGACGACACCACGCTCTACGTCGACGCGCCCGCGCCGGACGACGAGCTCTGGCACGGGCCGACGCCGTCGCTCGACGACCTCGCGCGCGCGACGGGGCTGCGGGTGGCGCCGCTGGAGGGGTTCGCGCCGGTCTCGCCCGAGGCGGCGGTGCTCTGGCCGCAGGGGGAGCGCGCGCGGATCGTGGCGGCGGGGTTGTTGCGGCGTTCGATCGATCCCTTCGACGCGACGGAAGCCGACCTCGCGCTGCAGGACGCGATCATCACGCTGCGTCTGCAGCACGACGAGGCCGCGATCGCGGAGCTGCGACGCGCGGCGGAGGCGACCGTCGCGGCGCATCGCGCGGGCATGGCGGCGACGCGGGTGGGCGTGACCGAGCACGCGATCCGGGCCGCGATGGAGGGCGAGCTGATGCGCCGCGGGATGAGCACGAGCTACGGCTCGATCGTCTCCGTGCGCGGCGAGGTGCTGCACAACCACAGCCACGCCGGCACCACGCGCGAAGGCGATCTCTTGCTCGCGGACGTCGGGGCGGAGACGCCGCTCGGCTTCGCAGGCGACGTGACCCGGACCTGGCCGGTGAGCGGGCGCTTCGACGGTGCGCAGCGTGCGCTCTACGAGGTGGTGCTCGCGGCGCAGAAGGATGCGATCGCGCGCTGCACCGTCGGCACGCGTTACCGCGACGTGCACCTCGCGGCGTGCCGCGCGATCGCGGAGGGCCTCGTCGCGCTCGGCATCTTGCGAGGCGACGTCGACGAGCTCGTCGCGGACGGAGTGCACGCGACGTTCTTCCCGCACGGCATCGGGCACCTGCTCGGGCTCGACGTGCACGACATGGAGGATCTCGGCGATCGCGCGGGCTACGCGTCGGGGCGCACGCGCAGCACGCAGTTCGGGCTCGGCTACTTGCGGCTCGATCGGGATCTCCAGGCCGGCATGGCGGTGACGATCGAGCCCGGCTTCTACGCGGTGCCCGCGATCCTGCGCGACCCCGAGCGGCAGCGCGCGGAGAAGGGGCGCGTCGATCGCGAGGTGCTCGCGAAGTTCGCGAGCGTGCGTGGCATCCGCATCGAGGACGACGTGCTCGTCACGGAGGCGGGCCCCGAAGTGCTCACGGCCGCGCTCCCGAAGGAGGCGGCCGCGATCGAGGCGATGGTCGCTGCGCAGTCGTGACGACTCAGTTCGGGACGATTCGAACGACCTGTCCTTCGATGAACGAGAGCAGCACCTCGCCTCGTCCGTCCTCGCCGAACGACACCAACCCGCCGCCGCGGCCCGAGAGCCCCGGGACACGAAGGTGTTGGGTCACCTCTCCGTCGCAGTAGGCGACTGCGCCGATGTGCGGGTTGTACGTGTCGCCGTAGAGGTACCAGCCGCGCAGGCCGGGGATGGCGTCACCGCGGTAGACCACTCCACCGACGATCGAGACTCCACCCACCGGTGCGGACGAGTCGTTGTGGCGATACACGATCTGCGGTGCGGTGTGCACGGGGACCATGGAGACGCGATCCTCGCGGTACACCGAGGTTCCTTCGTACGCCGACCACCCGAAGTTCAATCCGGCGGCACCTGCGGGAACGATCGTGATCTCCTCCCAGACCTCCTGACCCACGTCCGCGACGTAGAGGTCCCCCGTCCCGCGGTCGAACGACCATCGCCACGGGTTTCGCAGGCCGTAATGGAACACCTGCGGTCGACCGGTCGCGGCGAAGGGATTGCCGGCGGCTGCGTAGTCCGCCTCGGGAGCGTCCACGTCGAGTCGAAGCATCTTGCCGAGCAGGCGATCGACGTTCAGCGAGTTCAGGTACGGGTCGCCTCCGCCGCCCTCGTCGCCCGTGCCGACGTAGAGGAACCCATCCGGGCCAAACGCGAGGTGGCCTCCGTTGTGGTTGGACTCTCGGTCCTCGATCTCGACGAGGCGCGCGACCTCGTCGGGGTCGGCGCGGAAGGGATCCTCGCTGCTCCGCCGGAACTCCGCGACGACGTTGCGCCGCGGTCCGCCAGGCGTGAAGAACACGAAGAAGCGACCGTTGCTCGCATAGCCCGGGTGGAACGCGAGGCCGAGCAACCCTTGCTCGCCCTCGGTCAGGAGCCCTTCACGCACGTCGAGGAACACCCCGACCCGTTCGCCGCCGCGGACCACGATGATTCGCCCGGTCTTCTCCACCACGTAGATCGTCTCGGCATCACCGGGCGCACCGATCGCATGCACCGGAGCCTCGAAGTTCGTGCTCGCGATGGCCTCGACGCGGAGGGCGGGTAGCGTGCTCCCTGCGCAATCGCCGGGGACGGTCCCCGAGTCCACTTCGGAGCCGGTGTCCGGCGGATCGACACCGACGTCGGAGGCGGCGCCGTCGGCTCGCGAGGCATCGGCTCCCCCATCGATGGCGGGCGACCCGTCGTCCCCACAGCCCAACAACCCTACCCCGAGACTCACGACCAAGAATGCACGCATCGCCGAATCCTGCGGCTCGTAGGTAGCGCGCGCCAGAGGTCCAGCGGCAGTCTGTCCGAGCGGGGAGGACGCCCCGCCCTTGCGGTCCGCGCCGCTGGCGACGTACACCCCCGCCCCGTATGTCCGTGACGGCTTCCACTTATCGGGAGCTGACCTTCGCCGCCGTGATCCTCGGAGTGATCCAGGGCGCGGTGATGACGGCAGCCTTCGTCTACATCGGGCTCAAGCTCGGCTTCGGTCTCTCCGGCTCGTCGGTGGCGGCGATCCTCGGCTTCGCGCTCTTGCGCGGGGTCGGGCGCAACGTACTGAAGATCAAAGGCTGTGGCTCGATCGTCGAGAACAACATCAATCAGACGATCGCGTCGGGCATCAACACCGCTTCGAGCGGCGTGGTGTTCACGTTCCCCGCGCTGCTCTTGCTCGGCACCGAGTACGACGTCTCCACGATCATCCTCGCGGCGCTCGCGGGCTCGTTCATGGGCATCGTGGTGATCGTCCCGCTGCGAAAGCAGATGATCGAGATCGAGCGGCTGAAGTTCCCGTCCGGGGTTGCGGTGGCGACGATTCTCAAGTCGCCCGGCGCGGGCGCCGCGAAGGCGATCCGGCTCGGCATCGGCTTCGCGATCGCGGTCGTGGTGACGCTGCTCACGACCTACGCCGTCATCCCGGAGTCGCTCCCGATCGGGAGCTGGTTCCTCGGCGATCCGGCCACTGCCAGCGGGCCGTTCGGGCTCGCGGCGCTCGGGACCGCGCTGTCGCTCTCGATGGCGAACTTCGGCGCCGGTCTGCTCAGTGGACGCGGCGGTCTGCCCTTCGCGCTCGGGGGCGCGCTCGCGTGGTGGATCATCGGGCCGTTCGTCGTCGGGCAGGGCTGGGTGCCCGCCTCGGCGGCTGGTGGCGACTTGGTCGACGCCGTCTACCGTGGCTCACTGCGGCCCATCGGGATCGGCGTTTTGATCGGGGGTGCGCTCGCGGGCGTCGTCGCCGCATATCCGGCCTTGAAGGGCGCGATCAAGGGCCTCCAAGCGGCGGCGAAGCTCGCGAAGACCGGTGATCCGAACGCGGCCGAAGAGCTCGGCCCGAAGGTCCTCTCGTTCGGCATGGTCGGGGCCTTCGTCGGGCTCTTCGCGGTCGCGCTGCTCGGATCGGACGGTGCGATCGGGACCTCGATCAGCGTCGCGGTGGCCGGCACCGTCTGGCTCGCGCTCGCGGGCCTCATCGTCGCGCAGGCGACGGGCGCCACCGACATCTCGCCGCTGTCGGGGCTCGCGCTCATCGCGGTCACGCTGATGCTCGCCCTCTCGGCGAACAACGTCGCGCTCGCGGTCGCGATCGGCGTCGCGGTCTGCGTCGCCACGAACCAGTGTGCCGACATGATGACCGACCTCAAGACCGGTCACCTCATCGGCGGCGTGCCGCGCAAGCAGCAGCTCGTGCAGCTCTCGGTCGCGTGGATCGGGCCCGCGATCGCGATCGGCACCACGCTCCTTCTCTGGTCCGGCGGTCCGAACGGCGCGAACGGCTTCGGTGAAGGAACTCCGTTGCCGGCGCCGCAAGCGGGCGCACTCCAAGGCATGGTCGAAGGCGTCGTCAGTGGGAACGCGCCCATCGACAAGTACCTCGCGGGCGCCGGCATCGGTGGCGCGCTGGCGCTCTTTCCGATCAGCGGTCTCGGCGTGTTGGTCGGCCTCGCGATGTATCTGCCCTTCGACATCACCCTCGGCTACGGCATCGGCTGCCTCGCCTCGATGGGGCTCGAGAAGTGGAAGGGGCGACGCTTCTACGGCGACATCCTCATCCCGGTCGCGACCGGCTTCATCATCGGCGAGGCGCTCACGAGCCTGACGCTCACGATGATCACGCTCGCGGGAGGTGCGTCGTGAAGGCGCTCGGCTTCGTGCTCTTCCTCGCGGGGCTCTTCCTCGCCTCTGGCTACGGCGCGCGCAAGGTCGACGTCGCGCGTGGCTCGGGCGAAGACGGTTTCGTCACCGCCGGCGACCGCGTCGAAGCGTGGTTCGACGTGGCGGGGATGCCCTTCCTCGGTGGGCTCGCGCTCATGATCCTCGGCGGCGTGCTCGCGCGGCGCGGGATGAGCGCAGCCCAAGAGGTGGTGGAGCGCGCCCAGGCCCAGCGCGCGGGTGCGACACCTTCGAAGGAGCGTCCGAAGGAGCTGCTCGCGAAGATGGACGCGATCCTCGCGCCGCTCGACGTCGCGAAGTTGCCGGGCGACGCCAAGCCGATGCTCGGGCAGCTCGACGCGTTGCTCGAGGACGCGGTGCCCGACTTCCTCGAGCTGCGCGAAGCCATGATCCGCCAGCTCGGGCTCGCGACCTTCGCCGAGATGATCGGCCACTTCGCGTCGATGGAGCGCGGCGCGGCGCGTGCGTGGAGCGCGATCGTCGACGAGGCCTGGGACGAGGTCGGCCCGAGCCTCGAGCGCGCGCGCGCGGGGTTGAAGAACGCGCGTGCGGTGCTCGAAGCGTCGCCGGTCGAGAAGAGCTGAAGCACGATGGAGCTGCAGTGGATCGGCGTCGCGTTCGTGCTCGGCTTCTTGGCCAAGCGCGTCGGACAACCTCCGCTCGTCGGCTTCCTGGTCGCGGGCTTCGTGCTCGAAGCGGTGGGCGCGCAGTCCGGTGACGCGCTGCGCGAGCTCGCCGACGTCGGTGTGCTCCTCCTGCTCTTCACGATCGGTCTGAAGCTCGATCTGAAGAGCATCCTGCAGCCGCAGGTCTGGGCGGTCACGTTGGCGCATACGTCGCTGACCACGATCGTGTTCGGCGGAGTCGCGTTTCTCGTGGGGCTCACGGGCTTCGGGCTCTTCGCGGGCCTCGACCATCGGGCGGCCGCGGTGCTCGGCTTCGCGCTCTCGTTCTCCAGCACGATCTTCGCGGTGAAGGTGCTCGAAGATCGCGACGACATGCCGACGCTCTACGGACGTACCGCGGTCGGCATCTTGGTCGTGCAAGATCTGGCGGCGGTCATCTTCCTCGCCGCGTCCACCGGCAAGCTGCCGAGCCCGTGGGCGATCGCGCTCGTCGCGCTCTTCCCGCTGCGCCCGCTCGTCCACCGATTCCTCGCGTTTTGTGGGCACGGCGAGCTGCTCGTGCTGGGCGGCCTCGCGACGGCGCTCGGTGGCGCGGCGCTCTTCGACCTCGTCTCGCTCAAGGCCGATCTCGGCGCGCTCGCGGCGGGCGTGTTCCTCGGCGGACACCCGAAGTCCAAGGAGCTCGCGAAGTCCTTGATGAGCCTCAAGGACGTGTTTCTCGTCGGCTTCTTCCTCACCGTCGGCGCGAACGGGGCTCCGACGGTGGAGATGCTCCTCGTCGCGCTCGCGCTCGTGGCGCTCCTGCCGCTCAAGACCTGGCTCTTCTATCGCCTCTTCGCGCGCTTCCGACTCCGCGCCCGCACGAACCTGCTCGCGACCTTCTCTCTCGCCAACTACTCGGAGTTCGGGCTCATCGTGGGCACGATCGCGAGCGCCTCGGGCTGGCTCTCGGGTGATTGGCTCGTGACGATCGCGATCGCCGTCTCGATCTCGTTCGCGCTCGCGTCGCCGCTCAACACACGCGCGTTCGAGCTGTACCGTCGCTTCCGCGATCGACTGCGCGAGTCGCCCGAGCGCATCCCCGAAGAAGCGGCGGTCGACGTGGTCGACGCGGAGGTGTTGATCTTCGGCATGGGTCGGGTCGGCACCGGCGCGTACGACACGCTGCGCGCGCGTTTTGGCGACGTGGTGATCGGCTTCGACGTCGAGAGCGCAACCATCGAAGGCCACGTCGCGGAGGGGCGCCGTGTCTACCTCGCGAGCGCGACCGACGCCGACTTCTGGGAGCGCTTGCGCGTGGATCCGGACCGGGTGCGACTGGTCTTGCTCGCGATGTCGAGTCAGCTCGAGAACCTCGTCGCGATCCGACAGATTCGTGCGGAGAAGTTCCCCGGCCGGGTGGCCGCGACGGCGCGCTACGCGGACGAGGTCGACGCGCTGATCACGGCGGGAGCGGACGCGGCGTTCCACGTGATGGCGCACGCCGGCAGTGGCTTCGCGGAGGAAGCGCTCACGCTCTTCTCGCCTGAGAGCGTCCCACCACCGCCTCTTCAGCGGCCCTCGATGGCGCCGAGCCTCGCGGCGGACGGCATCGTGCCGCGCTCCGACGCCTGAGCGGAGGGCACGTGAGCGAGAGCGAAGACCCCGCGAGGACGCGCGAAGAACCTCGCGGAGGTCCGCGCCGGTTGACGCGGCGAGAGTACCGCGGCGGAATGCGTGCCATGGGGAGACGCTGGTTCGGTTGGGTGGTGATGACCACGCTCGCGCTGACCACGCGCGCGCATGCCGGTAACGACGACTCGTTCTTCCAGGGCAACGACGCGGCGATGCTCGGCGGCGCGGTCGCGGCGGTGGGCGAAGGGCCGGATCTGCTTTGGTACAACCCCGCGGGTCTCGGCAGCAACGCGCGCGATCGGCTCGAGCTGAGCGGGAGCGTGTTCTCGCTGCGCTTGCGAAACCTCGATCCCTACTTGGTGGCGGACTTCGGGGAGGACGGCGCGAGCACGCGCGGTCTACGCAGCACCGAGTTCCAGAGCGTGCCCTCGGCGATCAGCTACGTGCGGCAGCTCGCGCCACGCGTGACGGCGGGCTTCGGCGTGTTCGTGCCGGTGCAGGACACCTTCGCGGCCGCCAAGACGGTGCGCGAAGAAGACGAAGGTTTCCTCGAGCTCGCGACGAACGCGAGCTTCCAACACCAGCGGCTCCACGCGGGCCCCGGCTTCGGCTTCTCGCTCGGCCGACTGCGCCTCGGCGCGTCGGTCTTCTTCGTCTACGAGCGCATCGCCTCCAACGATCGACCGAGCTTGCAGATCGAGCTCGACGACGGTGTGCGTGTCGCGGCGAGCGAGGATCTCCGCTTCGAGCTCACGCGCCTCGCGCTCGAGCTCGTGATCGGCGCGCAGCTCGAGCTCCCGCGCGGCGTGCATCTCGCGGCGGTGGTGCGCGGGCCGCGCATCCGGCTCTCCGATCGCATCGAGGTGGAGACGCTCTCCTTCGGCGCCTTCACGGACGGCACCGAGACGGACTTCTTCTTCGGTCGCGAGCGCGGTCAGGAGCGCCTTCGCGATCGGAAGGCGACCCTCGCGGCGCCGATCGAGATCCTCACCGGCATCGGGTTTCGCAACGACGACGTGCGCCTCTCTGCCGAGGTGCGCTTCACCCACGCGTACGAGGGGCTCTTCGAGAACGTCTTCCAATACAACTTCCGCGCAGGCGCGGCGTTCCACGTGGGTGAGCACGTGGAGCTGGGGTTCGGCTTCTTCACCGATCGCACGCCGCAGCTCGAGGCATACGCGGCGCTCGCGTTGCTCGACTACTACGGCGGCAGCGTCGGCGTGACGCTCGACACGCCGGTTCGCCTCGGTCGCGACGCCGAGGAGAGCAGCGGCCCCGACGAGCTCGTGTTCCGCACGACCCTCGCGGTGCGTTACGCGGCGGGCGTCGGAGTCGGTTACGGCACGATGGCGAACCTCGCGACCGAAGACGGTCCGCTCTTCGACTACACCCCACCGATCGACGTGCTGTTTCACGAGATCGGGCTCTATCTGGGATCCGGTCTGGATTTCTGAGGGCGCGTTCGCCTCGCACGCTCCCTGATCTACAGTCCGCCGCGATGAGAGCCTCCACCCTCGTGCTCGCGCTGACGCTCGCGAGCGTCGCGCAGGCCCAACCGGCCGCCGACGCGCCCGCGCATCCGCTCTTCCCGCGACCTCCCGAGACCACGCGGCTGCCCAACGGGCTGACGGTGGTGAGCGTGCCGTGGAGCACGCCGGGCATCGTCGCCTACTACACGCTCGTGCGCGTCGGATCGCGCGACGAGGTGGAGCCGGGACACAGCGGCTTCGCGCACCTCTTCGAGCACATGATGTTCCGCGGCACCGAGGCGATGCCGGGGCCGGCGTACGAAGAGCGCATCCAAGCGCTCGGCGCGGACAACAACGCCTACACCACGCGCGACTTCACGCTCTACACGTTGACCGCGCCCTCCGCGTCGCTCTCGGAGCTCGTGTCGATCGAGGCGGAGCGCTTCCAGCGGCTGCACTACGACGAAGACGTCTTCCGCACCGAGACGGGCGCGGTGCAGGGCGAGTACGCGAAGAACGCGAGCAACCCCTTCCTGCCGATGTGGGAGGCGGTGAACGAGCTCGCCTTCACGCGCCACACCTACGGGCACACCACGATGGGCTACCTGCGCGACGTGTGCGCGATGCCCACGCGCTTCGAGTATTCGCAACGCTTCTTCCGCCGCTTCTACACGCCGGACGACACCACGCTCGTGGTGGTCGGCGACGTCGATCACGCGGAGCTCGTGCGCCTCGTGCGCGAGGCGTACGGGCGTTGGCGCGGGCGCCGCGATCAGCCGCGCATCCCCGTCGAGCCGGAGCCGACGCAGGGCGGCAGTCGACACCTCGTGTGGGACGCGCCCACGCCGCCGCGCGTGTGGATGGCGTACCGCGGGCCGAGCTTCGACGGAGGCCACGCGCGCGGCGCGCAACGCGCGAGCGCGCTGCGTACGACGGCCGCGCTCGAGATCGCGAAGGCCCTCGCGTTCGCGGAGCCCTCGCCGCTCTACCAGCGCCTCGTGGTGGAAGAACGCAAGCTCCTCGAGCTGTCCTCGTGGACGAACGACTTCACGCGCGACCCGGGGCTCTTCCTCGTGACCTCGGTGCTCGCGCCGAGCGAGGACCGTGAGGCGGCTCCGGAGTTCACGGCCGTGACGGACGCGATTCAGAGCGAGCTCGCGCGCATCGCGCAGGGCGCGACGCCCGTCGAGCGCATCGAAGCGGTCCGCTCGAACCTCCGCTACGGGATGCTCACGCAGGTGCAGACGCCCTCGGACGTCGCCGACCTGCTCGCGAACCTCGCCGCAGCGGGCGGAACCGTGACCGCGCTCGACGAGTACCTCGCGGCGCTCGCCGCGGTGACGCCGGAGGAGATCGCGGCCGCCGCGCGCCGGTACTTGGTGCCCGAGCGTCGCTTCGTCGTCACGCTCGCGGAGCGTCGTTCGAGCGACGGTCCACGTCCCGAAGCCGCTCCGCTCTGTCCCGAGCCCACCGCCGGAGGTGCGCGATGAGTCGTTCGAACGTTTCGCTCGTCCTCCTCGCGCTCCTCGGCTGCGGCCCGAGCCTCCCGCGCGCGACGGGCGAGATCCCGCCCCTCGACGTCGAAGAGGACGTGCAGGACGTGGTGGTCGACACCACGACCCCGATCGAGCGCGAGGACCTCGGCGTCGCGCAGCTCGTCGAGGCGCGCAGCGCGTCGCCCATCGTCACGATCCGCGTGGTCTTCGACGTCGGAAGCGCGGAGGACCCCGAAGGCAAGGAGGGCGTCGCGCGGCTCGCGGCGCGGCTCCGCGTCGAGGGCGGCGCGGGTGACCGCAGCTACGCCGAGCTCGTGCGCGCGCTCTACCCGATGGCGGGCACGATCGAGGCGAGCGTGAGCCGCGAACAAACGGCCTTCGTGGGGCGAGTCCATCGCGATCACGTCGACGCCTTCTACGCGATCTTTCGCGACGTCCTGACGCGGCCCCGCTACGACCAGCGCGACTTCGAGCGCCTGCTCGCCCGCGCGAAGAGCGCGCTCTCGCTCGAGCTCCGCGGCAGCGACGACGAGACGCTGGGCAAGGAGCTCCTGCACGCGATGCTCTACGAGGGTCACCCCTACGGGCACCCCGAGCTCGGCACCGAGCGCGGCCTCGACGCGATCACGCGCGCGGACGTGCTCGACTTCGGAGCGCGTTTTCACTGCGGTGGTCGCGCAGTGATCGGCCTCGCGGGCGCGTACCCGGAGGGTCTCGCGGCGCGGGTCATGGAGGATCTGGCGGGGCTCGACTCGGAGCGCTGCCTCGGTCGCCGCGTGCTCCCCGCCCCCGCGACGCCCGGTCCGCGCGTCTGGCTCGCCGACAAGCCGGACGCGCAATCGGTCGCGATGTCGCTCGGGGTGCCGCTCGAGGTCACCCGCGATCATCCGGATTATCCGGCGCTCACGCTCGCGGCGGCGTGGCTCGGCGCGCACCGCACGTTCGCGGGTTATCTGATGAACGAGATGCGCGGAAAACGTGGATTGAACTACGGAGACTACGCCTACGCGGAGCACTTC
>JALOQC010000174.1 GCA_025453555.1 Myxococcota bacterium
GCGAGCAGGCGCACGCCGCAGTTGATGTCGTAGCCGACGCCGCCGGGCGACACGACGCCCTCGTCGAGATCGAAGGCCGCCACGCCGCCGATGGGGAAGCCGTAGCCCCAGTGGATGTCGGGCATGGCCATCGAGGGCCCGACGATGCCGGGGAGGGTGGCCACGTTCGCGACCTGCTCGAGCGAAGCGTCCGCCTGCAGGTCCGGGAGCAACGACTCGTCCGCGTAGACGACGCCGTGCGTGCGCATCGCGCCTTGCTTCGGGATGCGCCAGCGCACCTCGTCGATCGGCTCGAGCGGTACGGGGCTGCGCCACGGGCGCTGCGCGTGGGGGACCGCGGAGCGAAGGGCCTCGCGGGCCTCTTCCTTGGCGATCTTCTTCTGCTTCTTCTTGCGAGCTTGACGGGACATCAGTCGGTGAGCGTTCGTGTGGATGTGCGTGATCAAAGGTCGATCACGAGGCGGGCGCGGGTGCGCTCGGGGGAGACGTCGAAGGTGGCTTCGTGGTGGGTCACGGCTTTGGCGGGTCGGGCGAGAGGTCGGTGTCGGTCGAGTCGCTCGCCGACGAGGCGTGCTTCGAGGTGGGCACGCGGCGGCGCGAGCTCGAGGCGGTCGACGATCAGAGACGAGGGGAGGAAACGTTCGGTCTCGAAGAGGAAGAGGAGCTCGTTGCCGAAGTTGACGACGAGGTCTTCGGCGTCGAAGCCCTCCAGCGCGAGCGCGATCGACGCGTCGGAGCGGAGGGGCTCGTCCTCGCCGAGCGTCAGCACGACGAGCGCACGGACGAGCTCCCCGAGCGCCGCTTCGGGGGTCGGCGCTTCGGCTTCGATGGCGAAGTCGCCGGTGTGATCGGAGAGTCGGAACACGTGCGCTCGGGCCCCGCGGGGCGGCGCGGAAGTTGGGTCGCGTTCGTCGCCGCGCAAGCGGTGGTCGTGCAGGTCGTTCGTCTGCGCCGTCGTGCTCGGAGAGTTCGAGATGACACCGTCTCGTTGCCGAGCGGCGCTGCAACGCGTTCTCGTCGGCTGCTACTTTCCGGGCCGGAGGCTCGCATGCGTCGGGGTTGGCTCGTGGTCGGGGCGTGGGCGTGGGCGTGGGGCTGCACCGGCGGTGAGGGCATGCCGCTCGTCACGGAGGACTCGGGCGCGGACGCCGCCGACGCAGCGCTCGACGCCGCGCTGGATGCGGGCTTTCCGATCGACGTCGGTCCGTTGCCCGAGCCGCTCCCGCCCTGCGACGTGACGGTGCCCGAGGCGTTGTTGGCGCGACCGGGGCTTCAGCCGGATGGCTCGTTCCTCACCCTCGACGGTCGTCGCGCGCGCGCGGCGGGGATGCGCGTGGTGCTCGAAGGGTTCCCCGCGCAAGTGCGGCTGCATCCGACGGCGCGCGTGGCGTACGTCGTCGTGTCCGGCACCGACGATCGGCGCCTGGACGTGATCGGCCTCGACGACCTCACGGTGCGGCAGTCGATCGAGCGCGAGGTCTTCCACGGTCTCGCGCTCCGCTCGGACGGGAGCGCGCTCTTCGTGGGCGGCGGGCACGACGGAGAGCTCACGCGCTACGACGTCGCCGCCGACGGAACGCTCACCGAGTCGACGAGCGTGGATCTCGACGCGTACCTCGCGGGCCTCGCGCTCTCCGACGACGGCGCGCGGGTGTACGTCGGCAGCTTCGACGAGTCGGCGGTGCTCGAGCTCGACGCCGACACGCTCGTGCTTCGTCGACGTCTGCCGATCGCGCCGCGCTTCGGTGGCCTCTGGGATCTCGTCGTCGTGCCCGAACGCGAGCAGCTCTACGCCTCCGATCTCGGCGGCTCCGGGGTCGCGGTGCTCGATCTGAGCGCGGGCACGCAGCTCGCGACGGTGCCGCTGCCCGTGAGCCCCGCGGGGCTCGTCGCCACGCGCGACACGGTGTTCGCCGCGGTGTCGGGCGCGGACATGGTCGCGGCGATCGACGTGGCGACTCGGAGCGTCGTCGCCACGAGCGAGGTCTTCGACGCGGCGCTCGTCGACGACGGAGAGCCGCTGCCGAACGGCAACGTCAACGCGCTCTTCCACGACGCCGCGAGCGATCGCCTCTACGTCTCGCGCGGCGCGGACAACGCGATCTCGGTGCTCACCGCGACGACGCTCGCGCCGCTCGGCGCGATCCCGAGCGACTGGTACCCGACGGACGTCGCGCTCGCGGCGGACGGCCGCACCCTCGTGATTCCGTCCGGTCGCGGCGAGGGATCCAGGCCCAACGAAGGGCAGAGCGCGAAGGCGGTGCTCCGCGGCACCGTCACCGTCGTCGATCTCCTGGGGCTCGATCTCGAGGCAGAGTCTGCGCGCGCGAGCGAGAACCTCCGCCGAACCGTCGAGCTCTACCGCCCGACCTGCGAAGCGTTCCCCGTGCCCACCGCGGCCGGCCAGGTCTCGCCGATTCGGCACGTCGTGCTGATCGTCAAAGAGAACAAGACCTTCGACGCGCTCCTCGGCGATCTCGATCGTGAAGGCGTCGCGGCGGACCCACGCTTCGCGGAGTGGGGGATGCCGTTCACGCCCAACCATCACGCGCTCGCGGACGAGTTCCCGTTCTCCGACAACTTCTACGTGCTCACCCCGAACTCGGACACCGGACACCTCTTCCTCACCGCGACGCATCTGTCCGAGTACGCAGAGCGCGTCTGGCTCGACGACAACCGATACGGCGCCTTCCCGACGTGGCCGCTGAACGAGCGCTCGGGGCCGACGAGCGGGAACTTCTTCACGCACCTGCTGGAGCGTGACGTGGACCTGCAGATCTACGGTGAGATCGTCGGATCCACGCTCGAGACGCGCGACGGAGAGCGCGTGGCCGAGCACAGCGACGGTCGCTATCCCGGCGGTCCGTTCGTGAACTACTCGGTCGAGGACGAGGCGAAGGCACGCTACGTGGCGCAGCAGATCGCGCGTGGCCGGTTCGCGCAGTTCACGTACGTGCTGCTACCGAACGACCACACCAACGGCACCGTGCCGGGCACGCCGACCCCGGAGTCGATGGTGGCCGACAACGACTGCGCGATGGGGTTGCTCATCGACGCGATCAGCCGCTCGCCGTACTGGCCCTTCACCGCGATCTTCGTGGTCGAGGACGACCCGCAGGGCAGCGAGGATCACGTCGACGCGCACCGCTCGATCCTCCACGTGGTCAGCCCATGGGCGCGGCGCGGCTACGTGAGCCACGCGCAGACTTCGTGGCTCAGCGTCTTCGCGACGATCGAACGAATCCTCGGGGTCCCGCCGGTCGGTCGCCCCGACGCCGCGGCGGCGCCGCTCTACGACTTCTTCACCACCACCCCGGACTTCACGCCCTACGACGCGCGCGAGCGGCTGCACCCTCGCGAGCTCAACGGCGAGACGACGGTCGGCGCGGATCGCTCGCGCGAGATGGACTTTCGGAGCCCGGATCGGAACCCCGATCTCGGCGCGCTCGTGCGTGCCTACCGCGCGTGGCGTCGCGGGGAGATCGATCGCGACGAAGCCGAGCGACGCATCGAGCTCGCCGCGCGCGAGGCGCTGCACGAAGACGCGGACGCGGCGATCGACGAGGCCGCGATCGAGCGCGCGGACGGCGACCGCGACGAGCTCGTCGACGAGGCTGCCGTGGAGCGCGCGGCGTTCGACCACGAGTGGCCTCGGTACGTCGAGTGGCACCTCGAGCGCTACGGGGTCGCGCCGGCGGAGCCGCCCGGTGCACCGACGCGGATTCGTCGGCACGACTGAGGGTTCCGTCGTCCCACGGCTCGAGCGCTCGACGTGGACCGCGTCCGCGCGAACGACGCAGCGCTCAGCGCGCGAAGACGCGTGACGGATCGCGGAAGGACTTCAGCTCGATCGCGTTGCCGCTCGGATCCCGCACGAAGAGCGTGGCTTGTTCGCCGACCTGTCCCGCGAAGCGCACGTGGGGCTCGACGAGGAAGTCGACGCCTTCCGACCTCCAGCGATCGGCGAGCTCGTTCCACGTGTCCCAGGGGAGGATCACACCGAAGTGCCGGACGGGGATGTCGTCGCCGTCGACGGGGTTGGTGGCGGTCGCGTGCTCGTCGCGGTCCACGAGGTGCGCCGTGATCTGGTGGCCGAAGAAGTCGAAGTCGATCCAGCGATCGGCTTCGCGACCGACCGCGCAGCCGAAGCGTCCGACGTAGAACGCGCGCGTCGCTTCGAGATCGTGGACGGGGAACGCGAGGTGGAAGGGCGGCATCGCGCGGACGCTACACCGCGCTCAGCGCCGCGCGTAGTCGCAGTGTCCTTCCCCTTGGAAGTGACCGACCGTGATCGCGGCGGCGCGCACGAACTCGCGGAGGTTCGGTGCGTCGAGCGGAAGATCGCCCGGGTCGTACACGAGCGGTGTTCCGTCGACGAGGAGCGGCTCGCCCTCGGCGTCGCGGACGTCGGTCGTCGATTGCGTCGCCAGATCGTCGAGCGTGAGCCGATCGTCGTCGCCCATCACCGCGGCCATCGGATCGAAGCGCATCGCGGGCTCGTCCGTCGCGTACGAGTCGAAGAAGAGGTGGTCGAGGTGGATGGTGAGCTGCGCGTCGTTGAAGGTGGCCTCTCGCACCACGAGGCCCTCGGTCTCGTCCGCGCTCTCGCAGCGCGTGGCGTCGACGTTCAGGTCCAAACCGAACGCGAAGGGGATGCTCTCGTCACCGCGCGTCGCGACGCCCTCGAGGTGCAGCGCGTGACCGTTCGCGATCATCGACGCGAGCACGTCGTCGTCGACCGCGCCGACCTTGCGGGACGCCGCGGTCGGAGGTCCAAAGTGGTACGAGACGCGATCCCAACGTTGCGCGTGTACGCCTTCGAAGGTCCACGCGATCGGCTCGCCGAGGTGGAGGTCGGCGACGATCGGATCGGCCTCGATCGCGGCTTCGTCACCGTCCGAGGCTGCGAGCCGGAAGTCGACCAGCGAGACGATCACGCGTTCGAACTGGAGGCTCCAGTCGTCGGCGAACGCGATGTCGCCGACCGGGAAACCTTCGCGCGAGGCTTCTTCGCCGCTGAGCGACACACGCACGGTGCCGACACCTTCGGTGCCGCCGCAGGAGACGGTGAGCAGGAGCGTGAGCGTGAGGAGGAGTGATCGCGTCATGAGACTTCGGGGTGGGTGCGCGAGGCACGCGGGGTGGGTCTGTCGAGTGTTGGTCGATTGGGTGTCGGTCGAGTCGCGGTCGGTCGAGTCGGTCGGTCGAGTCGGTCGGTCGAGTCGGTCGGTCGGTTCGGTCGGTCGAGGCGGTCAGTCGAGGCGGGGCGCGTAGGCGCGCACGCTGCGCACCCCGAGCGCGGCGGCGGTCGCGGCCTGAGAGCCGCCCGCGAATCCGCAGGGCGCCTCGCATGCGCCGAGGCGATCGAACGCGACGCCATCGAGCCACGCGCGAGGGTCGAGCCGGAGCGTGAGGAGCGAGCCTTCGGTGAGCTCGGCCACGAAAGGCACGAGCACCCGGCGTTCGTTCGGCGACGCGCCGACGTCGACGAAGGCTTCGAAGGCGTACGTGACGCCGTCGCGTGTCGCGGTGCCCACCACGCGCGCGAGGTGTCCGTCGAGCTGACTCGGCTCCGCCTCGAGGCCGACGCGCAGCTCGTCGATGGCACCTTCCTCCGCGAGCGTCTCGAACGCGACGGGCTCGTCGGCGAGCGCGTCGACCGCGACGCGATCGAGCAGCTCCGCGCGTACCTTGCGTCCGTCGAGCGGGTCGAGGCCGCCGTGGGCATGCGCGATCGAGCGCAGCGCGTGGCTTCGTCGCGTGATCGGCTCGTCGGCGGGCGCGAACGCGTAGAGCGGACCGACCACGAGCTCCGCCTCTTCGAGGACGACGTCGAAGCCGAGCGCGCTGGTGAAGCGCGTTGCGCTCGGGTCACCGACGAGGCGGAGCTCGACGGGCACGAGGCGCCCGCCGGTGCCCGCGTTGCAGGAAGCGGCCGCGATCGTGAGCGCGAAGGCACCGACGAGGACTCGAAGGAAGATGCGAGGGGTCATGGGCGCGCTCCGCCTGGGGCGGAGTCCGTATCGGAATCGGAGTCGGAATCGGAGTCGGAATCGGAGTCGGAATCGGAGTCGGAATCGGAGTCGGAATCGGAGTCGGAATCGGAGTCGGAGTCGGAATCTGTCTCGGACTCTGTCTCGGAATCCGAGTCGGACTCTGTCTCGGACTCTGTCTCGGACTCCGACTCGGACGCTGTCTCTGTCTCGGATTCTGTCTCGGACTCCGACTCGGACGCTGTCTCTGTCTCGGACTCCGACTCGGACGCTGTCTCTGCCTCGGATTCCGTCTCCGACTCGTCGCCGACGAACGCGTTCGGGTCGAAGTGTACCGTGAGCTGCAAGAGCACCTCGCGCGGCGCGCCCATGCTCACGTGCCGGGCCGAGCGCAGCGACGCCGCCGGATCGTCCGGATCGAGGCGCGACGGATAGTTCAGCTCGAGCTGCCGATAACGTGCGCCCGTCACGTTGCGCACGAGCAGCGCGAGCTCCGCGAAGCGCCACGCGAAGCGCACCGAGCCGTCGAGCACCGCGATGCGCTCCGAGAGCTCGCCGAGCGGCAGCGGCTTGCGACCGATCACGGAGCCGCCGAGCGCGGCGCCGATCAGCACGCGCTCACGTCGGATCCGCACCGGTCGTCGAAAGGCGGCGTCCACGCGCCCTACGAGCCGCGGCACGAAGGGCAGCCGCGGACCGCGCGTGAGCTCGAAGGTGCCCGCGCCGTCGGGCGCGAGGTGCGCTTCGCTCCACGAGAAGCTCCCGAGCAGCTCGAACCAGCGCGGCACCGCGAGCTGCAAGCTGAGGAACGCGCCGTAGCGCTGCGTCGCGCCCACCGGCACGTTGCGCCCCGCCTCCGGGTCGAAGAGCAAGTCGCGGTCGACTCGGGTCCAGAACGCGCCGAGGCGGCCGTCGAACGCGAGCAGGTCGCCGAGCCGCGCCTGCGAGCGCAACCCGCTCTCGCTCGTGATCGAGCGCGCGAAGGGCGCGTCCTCGCCGTCCGAGAGCGCCTGCGCATCCGACGAGCGTGCGCCGAGGCCGACGCTGGTCGTCCAGTCGAGCCGCGAGGCTTCGGCTTCGGTGAGCGCGACCGTGAGCGTCCCGCGGGGAAGCACCGCGATCCCGAACGCGTCCGCGGTCTGTCGCGGGACGCGCTCGCCTTCGCGATCGACGGTCGGCAGGTTCCGATCCGTGGCGGAGCTCGTGAAAGCGGCGACGCGTGCGCCCGCCCGCAACGTCACGCGCGGCACCCGGCCGATCGCCGCCACGTACGCGCCTGCTTGGGTGGTCGAGAGCGCGGTGTCGAAGACGGTGTCGTACGGAATGAGCGTGTCGGCGCGCAGACGCCACGTATGCACGTCGCCGCGATCGTGGCGCGCGAGCACGCCGAGCTCGAGCTGCTGCGCGCGACCGCGCCACTGGGTCTCCGCGACGTAGTCCGCGCGCACGCCCACCGTCACCGACTCCGTCTGCTCGTCGAGCGCGTCGCCGCGCGGGTCGCCCAGGAAGAACGTGTAGTTCTCGCGAAAGCGGCTGCGACGGAGCTGCGCCCACACCCGCGGCTCGAAGCGCTGTCCGGGGCGTTGCCAGCGGAGCTTCGCGAGCACGAGGTGTCGCTGCGCGCTGCCGCCTTGCGTCGCGTCGTGCGTGCAGAAGCGCTGCGCGTCGCGGGTGTCCGCGCAGGGGAGCTCGCGCGCGTCGACCGCGTCCTGGCGCACCACGCCTGCGGAGTCGAACTCGAGCGCGTGGCTCGCCGCGAGCAGCGACCAACCGAGCCGCGCGTCGCCGCCGCCGAAGCGCGCGAGCCCTCGGTACAGACGGTGCGCGCGGTTGGCGCCGAAGCCACGCCCCGCTTGGACCTCGAAGGCCACGAAGTCGTCGTCGCGCCCTTCGTTCGCGCCCGAGCTCCACGCGAGCAACGCACGACGACGGCGATACGAGCCGTAGCCGCCGAGCGCGCGCACGCCACGTGTGGTGAGCCCGAGCCGATGATCGATCGTGCCGGCGAGCGCGAAGTCTCCTTGCGCAGGATCGAAAGGACCGGGGAGCACGCGCACCTCGCGCACGAGCTCCGGGATCAGGAAGAACGTGTCCGCGTAGCCGTGCTCGTGCGCGTTCGAGGGCTCGTTGATCGGGATGCCTTCGACGAGCACCTCGACGTCTTGGCCTTCGCCGGCGTCGAAGCCGCGCAGGTAGAGGTTGCTCGCTTTGCCCTCGCCGCCGTGGTTGCCGAGCACCGCGCCGGGCACGAGCGAGAGGAGCTGCTCGGCGTGGTAGCGCGGCACGTCGCGCAGGGCGCGCAGCTCGAGGCGGAGCTCCGACGTCGCGAGCGTGGGGCGCGCCGTGACGCCGATGGGGACCTCCGCGACCGCGCCGAAGCCCTCGACGGCGGTCTCGGTCGGCGCGTCGTCGATCGTCGGATCGCGGCGAGCGTGCACCAGCGCGCGCGCACGGACGACGACGCGGACGTCGTAGCGAAGCGTCGATGCGACGGGCGATCCGTCCCGCGTGGCAGGCGAGAATCGGATCGACGCCGCGTGCGTGACCGCGGCGGTCGCGACGTTCGCGTCCGCGATCGCCTCTTCGAGCGAGACGCTGCGCACCGCGCCGTCGGTGTCGACCGCGAGGCGCACGGGGACCACCACGACACCTTCGACCTCGCCCACGACCGACGGAGGGGCCGGCGCCTCGAGCACCTGCGGCACCACGACGGACTGCGCGTGCAGGGGCGTGGTGCAGAGCAGGAGGAGGAGGGCGAGGCGGCGCACGGCGAAGGCAGCGTGCCCGATCGCGGAGGCGCGTGGCACGAAGTGAGAGCTCGGCCCGAGGCGAGGCGAGCGACCGATCACGTCGACCGATCACTCCAAGCGTCGGAACTCGATCCGGCGGTTGCGCGCGCGACCTTCCGGCGTGTCGTTGCTGTCGATCGGCGACGCCGGGCCGTAGCCGCGCGTCTCGAAGCGCCCGCGCTCGAGGCCGTGCTCGACGAGCCAATCGCGCACCGCGTTCGCGCGCTGCTGCGAGAGGCGACGGTTCGTGCGCGCGGAGCCGCGATCGTCGGTGTAGCCCGCGATCTCGAAGCGCAGCTCGCTGCGGCGGCGCAGCGACTCGAGCGCTTGATTGAGCACCGCTTCGCTCTCGGGGAGGATGCGCGCGCTGCCGCTCGCGAAGGTCACGCCTTCGAGCACGAAGCGGTCACCGTCCATCGCGTTCGCCGGGGCCTGCTCCCCCGCTTGGCATCCCACTCCGTCGACCTGCGTCTCGCGCGGCGTGTCCTCGCACTCGTCCAAGTGGTTCGCCACGCCGTCGCCGTCGTGATCGTCGTCGCGTGGGTTGCGCGGGTCCTGCATCGACGAGCGGACCTCGTCCGGATCCGGCATCCCACCCCCGTCGGTGTCGGCGCGTCGCGGATCGGTCTCGCCGTCGTCGAGCACGCCGTTGCGGTTGCCGTCCTCGCGGCCGTCGAGCAGGCCGTCGTCGTCGGAGTCACGGCGCAGGGGATCGGTGCCGGTCTCCGACTCGAGCCGATCGTCGAGGCCGTCGCGATCGGTGTCGCGCTCGTTCGGATCGGTGCCGAGCTCCACCTCGCGCGTGTCGGGCAGTCCGTCGCCGTCGGAGTCGAGCGCGCCTTCGCGCCGCATCACCTCGATCGTCAGCTCGATGCCCCCGAGCAGCGCGAGATCGGGGCCCGAGTGTTGGCCCGCGAACGTCAGCATCGTGCGCAGGAACACGCCCATCTGCAGCGGGCGCCGCGGCGAGAGCGCGTAGCCCACGGCGGCGTCGACGCCGAACTGTTGGCGATCGAGGTAGTGGTAGCCGAGGTGCGCGGACACCCAGAGGTGGCTCGGCCAATCGCCGCCGTCTTCGTTCGCGTAGCCCGCTTGTTCATCGAGGAAGCGAAAGCGCGCGCCGACCGCGAAGCTCGTGTAGCGCGTGCCGTCGCGATCGGAGCGCGGGTAGGGACGCGCGAAGCCGCCGACGCCGAGGATCGCTTCGATCGCGAACGGCGGCGCGAGCTGCCAATCGATGCCGAGCCAGCCCACGCCGCCTGCCGAAGTCTCACCGGGTCCCGGCCGCGCTTGCCCGGCGAGCAGCCCGCCGACGCCGACGTCCAGGTGCAGGTGCAGGCGTCCCGAGTCGGCCCGCGCGGGATCCGGCGCGACGAAGAGCGTCGCGAGCGCCGTGATCGCGGCGAGGACCAAGGAAGCGGAGCGGAGTCGCATGTGATCCTTTCGTGGCGGAGTCGATCGACCCCATTCCAGGCGGTCGACGCCGAAGGCTGCATCCTACGCGCCAGCCCTCTCGAGGGATCGGCCGACCTGCGCGTGCGCCGCGATCGCGGCCGGACGCGGCTCGTCGTCGCAGCCGGACGACGAGCGCTTCGTCGCGTCCGTCGCGATCACTTCTTGCCGAACATGCCGCCGAGCGCGTCGCCCACGCCGCCGGGGAGCTTGTCGCCGAGCTTCTCCGTCAGACCACCGAGGAGCTTCGGCCCGTGCTCCTGCACGAGGTTCGCAACCACGTCCGCCGCCTGCTTCGCCTTCGCTTCGTCGAGCCCGACCTTCGCCTTGAGCTGCTCGACTACCATGCCCTTGAGCTGTTCGATGTCCATCGTCGTCTTCCTCGCGGTTGTCGGCGCTCACGTCGAGCGCACGAGACTCATCCAGCGTCTGACACTGCGGTGCGGATCTCCAGCGCGAAAGCGAGTGGGCTCCGCACGACGAGAGCCCGCCGCAGCGAGCTCTCCTTCGCGCTTCGGGGGCGTGACGGGCTCAGATCAGCGTGTAGATCAGGCTGATCGTGGTCGTGGTGTCGAGCTTCTCGAAGTTCGTGCCATTCGCGCGCACCGCAGGGACGTTGTCGAAGAGCATCTTGAACTTGATCTCGACTTGGAGGCTGCCCGCGATCGTGCTGCGGAGCGCGGCGTCGAAGTTCAAACGAAGATCCTCGATCTCCTGAAGGTTCAAGAGCGTCTCCACGCCGGTCAGGAAACGAACGTTCTCGTTGAGCGCGTTCTCGTAACCGAGGTAGACGCGGGCCGCGTGGACGACCTGGGTTCCGTCGAGGAAACAGCCGTTCGCACGGCGGTCGCTCACGAAGGGCACGAGCGCGGGGTCACACTCGGGGGCGCCCGCGCGAGCCGGATCCTGCACCGCCTCCGGATCGAAGTTGTCGAAGGTCATGTCGTAACCGACCTCGCCCCACGCCCGGTGGTTCTCTTCTTTGAGGAAGTTGCGGAGGTAACCGGCTTGGAGCTGGAGGCGGGTGTCGAGACCGGCGAAGGTGTCCCAGCGATGGGCGACCGCGACGAAGAGCGCGTCCATCGGCGTGAGGAAGAAGTCGTAGCGGAGCTTCGCGTTCGAGTTGCGGACGGTGTCGATGTAGCCCGCGTCGGGATCGTCGCCGACGAGGTTCGCGCGGCCGTAGTTGAACGCCCACTCGGCGCCCACCGAGCTGCGCCCCCGCACGAGGCGGAAGTTCGTGCCGGCGTTCGCGGTCCAGCTCCGCGTGTTGCCGGTCGAGACGACCGCGCCGGCGCTGATCGACCACGTGGTCACGTCTTCGCTCGGCGGTGCTTCCGCGACGCGCTCGGTGAGCTGTGCAGGCGCCGCGGGCTGGGCGTGCGCGCGGCTCGCGCCCAGCGCTGCGACGAGCACGGCGAAGAGGGCGAACGAGAGGATCGAGGTGGTCTTCACGACATTTCTCCGAGAGAGTGCGGGTGGCGTACGTCGCTTCGCGACGGGGTACGGGATTCGAGGGAGGCTCGCTGGGAAAGCGAGGAACCGTGAGTGTCGCGGTCCGGCGAACGAGCCTGCGGGTCGACGCGGAGGCTGCGGCGAGGTCCGACCGCTGAGCAAACTTCTTGCCAACCCCCGAGCTGGCGGAAACGGAAAGCGGTTCGGCTCGAATCGCCGAAGCAGATCCGTTCGGCGAACGTGGTCGCCCGCGCGGCAGAGCGCTTCGGGTCCAAGGCGCTGCGGCCGCGCGAACGGGAGCCTGCGGCACCGAAGGGCGACGGTTCGTCGCGACGGAGCGTGGGCTCGCGCCTACGTAGCGCTCACTTGAGCAGCGCTTCGAGGATCGCGAAGTTCTCCGCTTCGTCCGCGTCGACCTTGCCGTCCGCGACGATGATCGCCCGCACGGTGTCGAGGAAGAGCTGACGATGCGCGCGCGGGATGTCCGCCGGATCGACCTCCTCGGCGCGGGGCGGGACGTCGAGCCATTCCTCCACCTTCGCGCGCTCCGCCTCGTCGAGGCCGAGCTCCTTCACGAGCTTGTGGACGAACTTCCGCTCCGCGTCTTGCACCTCCAAGTCCGCCCAGGCGAACGAGCAGATGAACTTGACGAGGCGAAGGCGGTCCTCCCGATCGAGGGTCTGCATGGGGCGCGAGCCTACGCCGTGCGCCGCC
>JALOQC010000595.1 GCA_025453555.1 Myxococcota bacterium
GCGGCGAGCGGTGGAAGCGTGCCGAGGAGCCGCACGCCCATGCTCTCGTCGATGCCGACCGCGGTAGCCGGCCCCCAGAAGATCTCGAGCTCGCTCGTCGGCACCGTCAGCGTGTTGCGCTCGATGCGGTACGTGACCTCGTCGATTCGAATGGTGTCGATCGATCGGAAGATCTCGCGTGCATCGCCCGCCGCTTCGTCGACGTCGACCTCGCCCACGAGGATCGTGAGCGTGCGCGGTGCGGGGTCGCAGACGTCGGACTCGCACGTGATGGGGACCTCGGCGGTGCTCGGGCACATGCCGGACGGACCGCACGGCACGCTCGCGATCACGGCGCCGTCGCGGAGGGACTCGGGGAGCGCGAGCTCGCTCGCGTCGACGGCGAGCTCGACCCCGATCGGAAAGGACGCGGTGGCGCCGCTCTGGCACGAGGTGAGCGCGAAGAGAGCTGCCAAGAAGAGGAAGCGAACCATCGCGCCGAGGATAGCAGCCCGCCGTCGCGCACGCGCCCGGACGTGCCCAGCGGTAGGGTGTTTCGGGCGATCGGGCTCAGCCTCCGCGCACCACGAACGGCCAGTGGATCACGATCGGGCCGACGCGCCGTGCGGCGGGCGGCAGATGGGAGCGCGGCTCGCCCCGACGGGGAGCACGCGACGCCGGACGCGGTGGCTCGAACGCGGGGAACGTCACGCGCTCGAACGCTCGAACCACGCAGCGCGCGTGCTCGTCCGAGACGTCGAGCGGCTCGGACACCCGCACGTCGGAGATACGCCCGTCGCCTTCGACGACCAGCCGCACCGCGTAACGCTCGACCGGCAACCCGCACTCGGCGAGCGCGGGGCTCGCGGTGACGAGCACGCGACGCAGCAGCTCGCGATCGATCGAGCTCGCGTGCGCGCGTGAGGTCCACGACGCGACGACCACGATCACGATCGCGAATGCGACGATCGACGTACGCACGCGGCTCGGACACCCCGAGGGGCGACGAGTTCCGACCTACGCAGGCGGGTCCGACGAAGACGTCGAGGCGGCCGACTCCACGTCCGTCGACGAAGACGTCGCCGCCGGCGACGACACTTCCGGCGACGACACCGCGTCCGCGCTCGGGGCGGAGTCCGTCGCGGGAGTCTCTCCACGCGGCTCCGCCTTCGGCTCTGCGCTCGCAGCCGTGCCCGTCGCCGGAGCTCCTCCGCTCTCCGGTTCCGCCCCGCTTCGTACGAGACGCAACGTCACCACGCCGAGCACCAACACCGCGAAGATCAACACGCCCCACACGAGGAACGTCGTCACGTCGACGCGCTTCCAGAACGCGGGCGGCTCGTGGGCGGGGTTGTCGCGCACCTCGCCGAGCTCGGCGACCACCGAGCGCACCGCGAGCACCAGGTCGATCGCGTCCTCCAGCTCGTAGCGTGGCGCCTCCGCCTCGGCGTTCCCGACGACCACGCGGTACGAGCCGTCGGGCGCCGCGAGGAACACCGTCCGCGTCGCGATCTCGGCGCGCGCGTCGCGAAGCGTGAGCGGTCGATCGTCGCCGTCCTCGATCTCGAGCTCGAGACTCACGAAGCGTGCGCGATCACCCGCGCCGAACGAGGGATCCTCCACCGCGCGGAAGCGGCTGCGGGAGAACGGGCGCGGTCGACTCGCGCTCGGGCTCTGCACGCGCGCCTCGACCTCGATCACGATCGGGGCGTCGTCCTCGGGACCACGCGAGAGCGTCCCGCTCGCGAGCCGACGACGCTCTCCGCGCACGTCGACCCCGAAGAGCACGAAGGCGCGCGACACGTACGGCTCGTCGGGATCGATCGACACCCGCACCACGGGCAGCGGCCCCGGCTCGATCGCGAGCACGTGCACGCTCTTGCGCGCGGTCGTGGTCGGCGCGGCGACGGTGAGCGCGTGCTCGAAGCGTGTCTCCGCTGGAGAGAGCACGTAGGGCCACGCATTGCCCTCCGCGTCGACGATCCGCAGATCCGCGAGGTCGCCGCGTGCGCGCGCGAGCAACGCCGCGCTCGGCTCGAAGCGGCTCGCGCCTTCGGCGGCATCGCGCACCGTGAGGTCCGCGAGCGCAGCGAAGGGCGCGAGCTCGACCGCCACGCCGGGCCGCGCGAAGCCGAGCGCGGGACGACCGTCGAAGCGCGGGTTGTCGCGCACCTCCCCGAGGGTCGCCTCGGCGATCGGACCTTCGAGCACCCCTTCTCCGAGCGACGTACCCGCGAGCGCCTCCAGATCGTGCTGCCGCGGACGCGCGCGTCCCCCTCCGAACACCACGCGCGTGCCCGGTCGGTGCTCGAAGACGAGCGCGGGACGACGGATCTCCGCCGCGAACGACAGCTCGTGGAGGCTCGCGGTGTCACCGTCCTCGATCGTCACGCGGAGCCGATCGCCGCTCGCACGGCCGAGCGAGATCGCGAGCTCCTCTTCGTCGACCTCCGTGAGCCGGAAGAGCTCCCCGCGCCCGAGCGACGCCGGATCGCGACCCTGACGGAGATCCACGATCTCTACGGCGCGCACGAAGCTCCGCTCGGACGTGCTCACCCGCAGGCGCTCGGGCACCAGGCCCACCGGGCGCGCCAGCTCGACCACGGTGCGCGTGTCCTCGCGCGTGGTGCTCACGATCTCGAGCGGCACCGTGAGCACGTCGGGCGGCGCGACCACACGCTCGCCGATCAAATGCACGGTCGGTGAGAGCAACGGACCTTCGCCGTGGATCGCGATCACGAGCCGCGCGTCCGGCGTCGCCTCGGGCAGCCCGGGCAACGCGATCCTCAGCTGCGCCCGCGCCGGTCGAGGGATCCGAAAGACGCTGCCGCGCGCGAGCTCCACGACCCCGCTCGCGTCCTCCCAATGCACCACCACCTGCCGCACGAAACGCTCGGCGGGCGCGTCGAGCTCGAGCGACCAGAGCGCACCCTCCGGCGGCGAAGGCGGCGCCGCGACGCGCAGCTCTTGGAACGACGTCGGATCGAGCCGCTGCGCATCGCGCTCACGCACGTCGAGCAACGCGAGCGGGATGCGCGGGCTGACGTCGCTCGGCCACTCGTCGCGACCACGGTCGACGAAGAAAGGCAGCTCGAGGCCTTCCGCGTCGAAGAGCCGCAGGTCCGAGAGATCCGGGCGCGCCCGCGAGAGCACGTCGGGGCGCAGCGGCAAACGAACGAGCCCCGGGGTGGACGCGTTCACCTCCGCCTCGTGGGGAAAGAGCCGCGTCGGATCTCGGTCCGGTGCCTGCGCCCGAGACGACATCGAGAGGAGCGTCGAGAGGAGCGTCGCGAGACACACGAGGAGCGCGATCGGGGTGCATCGATTCGGGTTCATGACTCGGCCTCGGCGCGCGCCTTCTCGCGGAAGACGAAGCGCTGGTAGACGAAGGAGATCGCGATGAGGGAGAGCGCG
>JALOQC010000175.1 GCA_025453555.1 Myxococcota bacterium
GCTCGAGCTCGTGGAGCCGCAGCAGCACCTCGACGCGGCGGACGCGATCCAGAAGGGCGAGCTCGACCTCGCGATCACCGAGCCGCTGCACCTGGTCGAGGATCGCGCGCAAGGTCGCGCGGTGCAGGGCTTCGCGCGTTTCCTCCACACGAACGGCGGCGTGATGACGCTCGCGTCGTCGGGCATCGAGCGCCCGCGCGACATGGTGGGCAAGCGCATCCAATACCCCGGCTCGCCGGGACCGGGCGGCCCCGCGATCGTGGCCACGATGATCGAAGCCGACGGAGGCGAAGCCGACCTCGACGCGTTCGGTCGCGTGAACGAAGGCTTCCAACACACCAAGGCGCTCGCGGACGGCAAGGCCGACGTCGCGACGCTCGCGTTCTACAACTTCGAGGTCGTCGAGGCGCGACACATGGGGCTCGCGCCGCGCTTCTTCTCGCTCAAGGACTGGGGCGTGCCGGACTTCTGCCAGCTCGTGCTCTTCACCACGCCAGAGACGCTGGAGAAGAAACACGAGGTGCTGACGAAGCTCGTGCGTCTGCTCCGACGTGGCATCGACTTCGCGCACGAGAACCCCGAGGAGGCGCGCGCGATCTACTTCGAGGCCACGAAGACCGATCCGAACGATCCGCTGATGAGCGCGATCTTCGCCGCGACCGTGCCGTGCTTCACCTTCGACTTCTCGATGAGCGACGCGTACTACGCGCGGCTCGCGGGCTGGATGAAGAAGCGGGGGCTCGTGCCCGAAGCGCCGCCCGCGTACGCGCTCTGGACGAACGCGCTCGCGTTCGAGTGAGCCGACCTCGTTCGAACGCGCCGAACGAGGGTTCGAAGGGGCGAAGCCCCCCGCCGCCGGAGGCCCGAAGGAGACCGACCGGAGCGAAGCGCAGCCCAGCCAACCGGCGCCAGCCGACCAGCAACATTGACAGAGCTTACCGCTCTGGGTGAAACATCCTCGCGTGCCCAGCCCCGTCCTCGCCGGCGCGATCCCGCGCGCTGGTATCGTCGAGAAGCTCACGGCGATCGAGGCGCGACGCACGACCGGCGTCTTGCGGTGGCGCGGTTCGAGCGAAGGCGAAGTCGCGCTCGTGCGTGGGCAGATCGCGTCGGAGCAGAAGGAACGCGCCGACGGCCGCGATCCGGTCGAGGTGCTGCTCGAAGAGCGCACCGGCACCTTCGAGGTCTTCCAGATCTTGCCACCGTTGCCGGTGTCGAAGGGCAAGGAGGGCGTGCGCCGCGGCTCGCTCGAGGTGCACGTCGCGGCCGACCTGATGAACTACTGCGAGAGCGCGGGGCTCACCGGGCTGCTCGCGATGGAGCACGCGGGTCAGCGCGCGGAGATCGGCTACGATCGCGGCGAGCTCGGGGACATCCGCCTCGACGGGCTCGACGAGCTGCACGAAGTCTTCGGGTGGGACGACGGCAGCTTCGAGATCGTCGCGCTCGCAATTGCCCCGAACCTCGGGCGCGATCTCGAGGACGCGATCACCACCGAGATGGTGCGCCCCGATCTGTCGGCACCCGATCCCGCGAAGTCCGCCGACACCACGGGCAAGCAGCTCTTGCGCGTGGTCGAGATGACGCTCGCGGAGATCGTGAAGGAGCGCGAGGATCGGCGCCCGGTGACGAAGACGCAGCCGCCCGCGGTGCCGCCGCTCGCCGCGCCGAAGAAGCATCCGACGCTGCCGCCGCCGAAGCCGCCCGCGAAGCCCGCGCGCGAGCCCACGGTGCGTGTGTTCTATCTGCGCGGAGACGGCGAAGCCCCGAAGGACGAGGGCGTGCGCCACGTGTCGAAGCCGACCGTGCGCGACGACGAGCTGCCCGAGGCGCGTCCGTCGCGACGCTCGGAGCCACCGCCGGAGGAGCTCGCGCTCGAAGATTCGGACGAAGACGAGGACGACGACGAGCACGACGCGCTCCCGCCCGCGCGACGACCGAGCGTGGAGCGCGTGCGCCACGAGGACGATGCGAAGGTGGTCGAGGTCGAGCGAAAGAAAGCTCCCCCGAGCGCGAGCGCGGCCGCTACGCTCGAAGAAGCTCGCAGCGCGCGTCGGGCCGCGCGACCGAGCGACGAGACCGTGAAGACGACCAAGGAGCGCCCCGTGCCGACCCCTGCGACCCCCGCGACCCCCTCGCCGACGACGCCGGCCTCCACTCCGGAGAAGAAGCCGCTCCCCACCGCGGTGTGGGCGTTGGTGTCGCTCGCGATCGTGCTCGGCGCGTTGGTGTTGCTCTCGGCGCTGCCCGCGATCGAGTGAGCCTCACCGCGCTCGCCTCGGATCGCCTCTTCGCCGGCTCGCCTCACCGCGCTCGCTTCATCGGATCGCATCACCGCGCTCGCTTCGTCGGATCATCGCACCGCGAACGCCTCGTCGGATCGCCTCACCGCGCTCGCTTCGCCGGATCGCTTCGCCGGATCGCCTCACGGTGAATCGAGCGCGACCGAGTGACGGACGATCGAGCGCTGCTACCTTCGAGCGTGCTCGAGACCAAACGCGCCACCGATCCGGGAGACGTCCACGGGACCGACGAAGAGCTCGAGCGCGGCGATCCGACGCGTCGACGCAAGCTGCGCTGCCCGAAGTGCGCGTGGGAACCGAAGGAGACCGACGTCTGGGCGTGCGTGTGTTTCTGCGTCTGGAACACCTTCCTCACCGCGGGCGTGTGCCCCGCGTGCGGTCGGCAGTGGAGCGATACGCAGTGCCATCGTTGTGGCGAGTGGTCGCCGCACCTCGCGTGGTACGAGGACGGCGCGGACGACGCGTGAGCCGCTGCTTCGCGTGAGCTCGATTGCTCGACCCCGCACGTGTCGCCGATCGGGTCGATCACGTCGCCGGTCGCGTCGCCGACCACGACGCTCGACGCTCGACGCTCGACTCAGCGCGCGCGTGGGCCGACGGTGAACGGGAAGCCCACGCCCAGCGCGCCCTCGTCGGCCTCGAGCACGAAGCGCACGCCGAGCGCGGTCGGTCCGAAGGGCACGGGCAGCGACACCCGCACGAGCCGCTCGCCGCGCGCCCACGTCGACGCGATGCGATGCCCCGGCTCGAGCCCCACGAGCGCGAGATCGACGTCCTCGTCCGCGAAGATCGGCACCTCGCCGAGCCGCACCAACACGTCGCCCGTGCGCAGTCGTCCCTCCGCGGGAGCGCGCCGCACCACGAGCCCCTCGACGAGCGCGCCCTCGAAGAGCTGCGCGCGCGACTCCGGGCCGAGCCGGTTCGTGCGGAGGGCGACGAGTCGCAGCCCGAACGGACGCGCGCAACCATCGAGGTCGATCACCCCGCGAAACGTGACGCGCGCCGCGAGGGTACGCGCGAGCTCCGGGTGCGTGTCGGTGAGCCGATCGACGAAACGCTCCGGGCTCGGCGCGAGCACCTCTGCGAGGTTCGATCCGGATCGGCGCAGCGCGAGGTCGGTGCAGAAGAGCGCGAGCGCGCCACCGTCCGCGTCGTCTCCGTCCGAGATCGGTCGTCGCTGCGCGGCTGCGCGGTGTCGCTCGTAGGCGCGCGCGAGCACGTGGAGCGCGTCGTTCGGCGCGGCGCGGCGCAGATCGGCCGCGAGCAACCACGCGCCGTAGCGCCCCATGCCGCGCCGCAGCCAACGTGGCACCTCCGCGCTCGCTTCACGCGGGTGCGCGACGCTCGCGGCGATCGTCTCGAGCATCGACGGAAGATCCGCCGCGCTCGACGGGAGCGTCGCGCGCGTCAGCAGCGTCCATCGCACGCCGACGACCGGCGCCGTCTGCGCGCTCTGCGTGGGCGTCGCGCTCGGCTCCGACGTCGCGCTCGCCGCAGCGCGCGCCGGTGACCACGCGATCGCGATCGGTCCCGCGAGCTCCCCGAAGCGCGCGAAGGCCGCCGCCGATGCCGCGCTCAACGAGGTCTCGAGCCGATCGAGCGAGGCCTCGTCCGCCGCGCCGAGGTGCACGTGCAGCGCGCCCGCGGTGACGACGCGGGTGGCGGCGAAGGGCGCGAGCAGCGCGGCGCGGACGTCGGAGAGGAGACGCCGCTCGGGGAGCGCGGAGAGCGCGATGCCCGGATCGAGCGCGACAACGAGCGGATCCACGAGCGCGCCGTCGATCGCGAGCGGCGCGATCCAGGCGCTGCCGGGCGCCACCGCGTCGGGCAGCCGCGGAACCTCGAAGCGAGCACGCGGGGTGAGCGGCGCGCAGGTCGTGCCGAGGCAGGCTTCGGTGCCCGCGCCTTCGAGGGTGAGCTCCAGCCCCGTCGCGGTGCGCGCGATCGCGACGGTGGCCGTGCGTACCTCGGACACGAGCCCCTCTTCGTCGGGGCGCTCGTTCGACCCGCCCGACCCGTCGGGCGAGAGCTCGGTCGCGACCGGCTCCGGAGGCGCGGGTGCGGGGAGCGTCGACTCGTGCGACGTCGTCGAGGTGCACGCGAAGAGACCGACGAGCGTCGCGACGACCAAACGCGCGCGGGAGCGCGAGAGGCCGGGCCGATCGCGAAACGGACGCTGCACCCTCACTTCGCTTCCAGGCGTACCACGAGGCCTCGCGCGTCGTCGCCCCACGGCGTGAGATCGAGCGCGCGCCGCGCGGCGTCCCGGGCGGCGGCGAAGGCCCGCGCGCCCGCGGCGAGATCGAAGGGCGACACGCGTGGGAGCCCGTCGATCACGAGCGCGAGCTGCCCGGCGCGCGCGGGTACGGCGAGCGCGGGCGATCCGCGACGGCGCCACGGCGAGCGCGACGACAGGTGGTGGTAGAGCACGCGCGCACCGACCGGCAGGCCGAGGGTGCCCGGACGATCGGCGATGCCCCCGTCGAGGCACGGGCGCGCGTCGACGGCCACCGGCTGGAACATCCCCGGGAACGCCGCGCTCGCGTGGATGGCCGGTGCGAGCTCGCCGCGATCGATCACCGCGGTGCGACGCGCGATCAGATCGAACACGCTGACCGCGACCGGCGCGCGGCACGCGTCGAAGCGCGAGACCGGCAGGGTCTCGTCGAGCAGCGCACGAAACCGACGCCCGCGCAGGACCCCGAGCCCGGGCGCCGGATCCCAGAACTCCTCGCGTCGGAGCGTCAGAAACCGATCCGCGATCTTCGGGGCGTCGAGCCCCGACGCCCAGCAGCCGGCCACCAGCGCGCCCGCGCTCGATCCCGCGAGCCGCGTCGGGAGGAGGCCTTCGTCCTCCAGCACGGTCAGCAGGCCGGCGTGGGCGAAGAACCCGAAGAAGCCGCTGGAGAGCGCGAGCGCGAAAGGCTCGGCGCACAGATGCTCGCGAAGCGTCGGCACGCGCCGAAGGTGCCCCGTGGGCGTCGCGACGCAAGCGCCCCCGGGAGCGGCCACGATCGCGACGACACGGGGCCTGGTGCTCAGCGGCGCGCGCGGTACCGGCGGATGAGCGTGTTGGTCGACGAGTCGTGCGCGAGCGGCGCGTCGCTCGTGAGCTCGGGCGCGATGCGCTTCGCGAGCGCCTTGCCGAGCTCGACGCCCCATTGATCGAAGGGGTTCACGTCGAAGATCGCGCCTTGAGTGAAGATCGAATGTTCGTAGAGCGCGACCAGCGCACCGAGGGCATGCGGCTTGAGCTCGTCCGCGAGGATCGTGCTGCTCGGACGGTTCCCGTCGAACACGCGGTGCGGAACCAGCGCCGGCGCGGTGCCCTCGGCGGCGACCTCTTCGGCGGTCTTCCCGAACGCGAGCGCCTCCGCCTGCGCGAAGACGTTCGCCATCAGCAGGTCGTGGTGCGGCGGAAGGCGGTGGTGCGAGCGGCAGAACGCGATGAAATCGCAGGGAATGAGCTTCGTGCCCTGGTGGATGAGCTGGTAGAAGCTGTGTTGGCCGTTGGTGCCCGGCTCACCCCAATAGATGGGGCCCGTCTCGTAGCTCACGCGCGTTCCGTCGAGCGTGACCTGCTTGCCGTTCGACTCCATCGCGAGCTGCTGAAGGTAGGCGGGGAAACGCTCGAGGTACTGATCGTAGGGGAGCACCGCGATCGTGTGGGCCCCGAGGAAGCTCTGATTCCAGACCGCGAGCAGCCCCATCAATGCCGGAAGATTCTTCTCGAAGGGCGCCGTCCGGTAGTGCTCGTCCATCGCGTGGAAGCCCGCGAGCAGCTCGCGGTATCGCTCCGGGCCGATCGCGATCATGGTCGAGAGACCGATCGCGGACGTCATCGAGTAGCGGCCGCCGACCCAGTCCCAGAAGCCGAACATGTTGGCGGTGTCGATGCCGAACTTGGTCACCTCGGCGGCGTTCGTGGAGATCGCGACGAAGTGTTTGGCGATCGCGGCCTCGTCGCCGCCGAACGTGCCGAGCACCCACGCTCGCGCGGTCGCGGCGTTGGTCATCGTCTCTTGCGTCGTGAAGGTCTTGGACGCGATGAGGAAGAGCGTCTCCTTCGGATCGAGATCGCGCGTGGCCTCCGCGAAGTCGGTGCCGTCGACGTTGGACACGAAGCGGAAGGTGAGGCCGCGATCCGAGAAGGGTCGGAGCGCGCGGTAGGCCATCACCGGCCCGAGGTCCGAGCCGCCGATGCCGACGTTCACCACGTTCCGGATGCGCTCGCCGGAGTGGCCACGGAACGAGCCGTCGCGCACCGAGGTCGCGAAGCGCGCCATCGCGTCGAGCACGGCGTGCACGTCGGGCATCACGTCGCGTCCGTCGACGACGACCGAACGATCCTTCGGGGCGCGCAGCGCGACGTGGAGCACCGCGCGGTCCTCCGTGGTGTTGATCTTGTCGCCGCGGAACATCGCGTCGATCTTCGCGCGGAGGCCGCAGTCCTCGGCGAGCGCGACGAGTCGACGGATCGTCTCGTCCGTCGCGCGCTGCTTGGCGTAGTCGAGGTAGAGCCCCGCGCCTTCGGCCGCGAGCCGCTCGCCACGCGTCGGATCGTCCGCGAAGAGCGAGCGAAGGTGGGTGCCGCGGAGCTGCGCGGCGTGATCTTCGAGCGACTTCCACGGGGCGCGCTCGGTGAGCTGTCGACGTTCCATCCTGCCTCCGCGGCGGATGGTGGGAGGCGAGGCGCGCGGTCGCAACTCGCGGAGGGGTCACGCGCGCGATTCCGTCGACGCGAGAGTGGCGTGCGTCGAGTCGGCGACCGTGATGGTGTCGGTGTCGGTGGACCGAGACGAATCGCGCGAGGCCGAGGCTCGTGCCCCGGCCTCGCGTTCGCTCAGGCCGCCGCCTTCTCCGCCGCGTCCACGATCGTCTTCCGGTTCTTGTGGGCCTTCTCGTAGGCGACCACCGCGGCCGCGGTCTCCGCGTCGGCCGTCGCGAGCTTCGCGAGGACCTCCTTGGCGGTGAGCGCGTCGTAGCCCGCGAGCGGCGTACCCTTCGCGCTCTTGGACTTCGGCGAGGCCGACTTCGGGGTCGCCTTCGCCTTCGACTTCTTCGGCGCTTCGAGCCCGCCGAGGCGCTCGTCCACCTTCGCTTCGACCTGCGCGAGCGTCTTCTTGAGGCGCACGAGGAGCTGCTTCTGGAGCTCGAAGCCACGCTCGCGCGCTTCCGTCTCGGCGAGCTCGCGAACTTCCGCCGGCGCCGGCAGACGCGGCATCGCCGCCATCTCACGCGCCAGGCGCACGAACGCTTCCGTCTCCTCGCGGAGCGCCGACACGAGCTGCTCGCCCGCGTCGCGCGTGGCGCCGACGAAGCGCTCGCCCGCGTCGCGGGTGTCCGTGAGCAGGCTCGTGGTCGCGACCCGAGTCTCCTCGACGAACGCGAGCCCGCGCTCCTTGAGTCGCGTGACGGTGGCGACGGCTTCGGCCTTCAGGGTGCTCTTGCTCATGGCTTCCTCGTGGACGGAGCCCGTCGCCCCTCGCGCTCGAGCGGACGGCGAACGCCTCGGTTCGGGAGCCTCGCGGCTCCGGTCTCGTGTGGCCCGAGCCGCCACGTTCGGTCGGCGTCGAGCAGCGATCCGACTCCCCCCACGGGCGCCGGAGGTCGACACACGGCGTCGACGTGAGGTCTTCATAACGCGGTGCGTCAAGAAGCGCAAGCCCGACGCGCCTCATTGCCTCGAATTTTCCTTTGTTTCCGTGAGGTGTCACGGCGTCAACGTTCCGCGCTTTTGACGCGCTGCGCTTGACGCATTGCGTCATGATGCCCAGGGTGGGGGCTTCGGAGGACCTGCCCATGACGATCTTCACTCCCTCTCGACCGCACGACGTCCGCGGCGGACCCCGCGGACAGGACACCGCCTCGAGCTCCCTCGGGCCCAGTGACGCGGGCCCGCGCTGGCTCGATTGGCTCTCCAAGAAGCTCTTCGACGTGGACGCGCTCGATCTCGAGCTCACCCGTGAAGACCTCCCGAACGCCCCGGGCGAGGAAGCGCAGGCTCCCACGGACCGGGGGCCGACTCCGGAGGTGGGGTCGTGAGCGCGGACGTGCTCGTGCTCGCCTGGAGCCTCGCGCTCGTGGGCGCGGTCGGCGGCACGCTCGTGGTCGCGGGCGTGGATCGGTTGCTCCGCTGGATCGTGAAGGAGTGACGCACCCTTCGCCGACACGATCCCACCGACACGTTCACCGGCGGACGATGGCAGGGCGACGGCGACGGACGGTTGGGCCTTCCGATCCGAGCTCGCCCGTGCGCATGCTCGCGACCATGCGCTCGTGGCTCCTGTTCTTCGTCCTCGCGTGTGGCCCCTCGATCCCGCGCGAGCAGCTCCTCGACGATCTCGCGCGGGCGGTCGCCACGCCCGTGTCCGACGCCGACCAGAGCGCCCAGCACAGCCGAACCGTGCAGGCCGCGGTCGACGCCGACGCGCTGCTCGGGCTGCGGCGCTTCGAGGTCGAAGAGAAGCTCGGTCGCGGCGACGACTGCTCGCGCCACCCGCGCTGCGGCGAGCTCGGCTTCGCGTCGGACGATTGGCTCTACCACGTCGGCGCGATGGGCGAAGGCTACGGCGGCCCGGTGCCGATGCTGATCGTCGGCTTCGATCGCGAAGGTGTCGCGTCGCGGGTGTGGAACCTCCGCACGCACGAGTGACCCGCGCGGCGGGGTCGACCGCGGTCGTCGGCGCGGTCGTCCGCCGCGGGATGGCCTGGCTGGCGCGGCGTCGTTTCCCGACAGCCCCTCGACCGCGCGCGTGGCTCCGTGACACGTTGCCGCTGCCGGGTCGTACCACCGGGGACGTGACGTCGCGGCAGCGAGGTGGGACATGGACGGGCGGGCCACTCTGGACGTCCTTCGCGCGGCGTACCGGTTGGACGTCGACGAAGCCGCGTGGGTCGGAGGGCTCGCGCAAACGCTCGCGCCCACGCTCGATCGAGGGCTCGGGGTGCAGACGTTCCTCTGCGATCTGCGATCGGAGCAGCCGGAGCTCCGGCACACGCGGCTCGACGGCGGCACGACGGCGTGGTCCGCGGTCTGGCGCGAGAACTGGCTCGAGCCGCACATCGCGTCGCTCTCGCGCGACCAGCTCGCGCAGGTGCTCGCGTTCGCGCCGGTTTCGCGCGCGGCCGACCTCTGGGAGGCGGTGAGCCGCGCGGAGCCCACGTATTGCGAGCTTCTGCGGCGCCTCGCCCGTGAGGGCTGGAGCAGCGCGCTCGGGCCGGCGGTCGGTGAGGACGCGCGGACCGACGACAAGCTCTTCTATCCCGATTCGCTCAACGTCGTGGCGCTCGATCCGAGCGGAGTGGGCGTGGCGATCGTCGCCAACCGCCCCGAGCGCGCGCGGCCCGGTGGGAGCGAAGGCGAGCTCGAGCGCTTCGCGGGCGCAGCGGCGCACCTCACCGCGGCGCTTCGACTGCGCCTGCGACACGACCACAGCCGCTCCGCGCTCGAACGCGCCGAGGTCGTGTTCGATCGAAAGGGCCGCGTGGTGCACGCCGAGGGCGAAGGTCTCGCGAGCCGGGACGCGCTCTCCGCCGCGGTGTCGACGCGTTCGTCCGCGAGCCCCGACCTCTCCAGCAACGAGGTGTTGGCGCGTTGGCGGACGCTCCACGAAGGCCGTTGGACGCTCGTCGACGTCGAAGAAGCGGATGGGAAGGCGTGGACGCTCGCCTGTCCGAACGCCCCGCGCGCCGCACGCCTGGAACAGCTCACGCAGCGTGAGCGCGAGGTGGTCGCCCTGCTCGCGCTCGGGCGATCGAACAAGGCGATCGCGTACGAGCTGGGCATCTCCAGCTCGACCGTCGCGACGTTGGTCGCGCGCGCACGCTGGAAGCTCGGTGCGAAGAGCGCGGCAGATTTGGTGCGGTTCGGTCGAAGCGCGACGTTCGCTGCGGCGACGGAGACGGCCGAGATCCCTGTCGCGGTGGGCGCGCCCTCGGAACCGAACGGCGGGCTCCGTTCGCGCCGTCGTTCGGGCGAGCGTCCACGCGTGAGCCGCTGAGGCGCCGACGATCCGCTCGGCCGCGGCCTCTCCAGTGAGGCGGCACTTCTGCGACTCTTCGCGTCATCCCTGGGCGCCGCGCGCCGCAACGTGCTTCGCGAGCGGGACCCAACCTGCTAGAACCGCGCGTGATGCGGATCCTGATCGCTCTGCTCTTCGTGCTCGTGACGTTCGGATCGGCCGAGGCGCAGCAGCGTCGCGGCACGGTGCTCGACTTCTCCGGCTGGCGCGGCTCCGCGGCCAAGAACGCGGTCGTGCGCGGGCTGCGCGAGCGGCTCGACCTCGTGTCGTCGCGCGAGGTCGCGGACACGGGCGCGGATCTCTCGTCGCAGGCGGGCATCGCGAACGCCGCGCGCTCGCTCGCGCTGACGGTGTTCGTGCAGGGCGAGGTGCAGGGCCGCGGCTCGCGCGCACGCACGATCATCCACGTCTACGACGCGCTCGGAAACGAGGTCGCGATGCGCGAAGGGCCGGCGCCGCTCGGCGGGGCGCGCCTCTCGCGCGTGCAGCGCGCGGCCGGGGAAGCGCTCGATCAGGCGCTCGTGTCGATCGAACGGCGCGAGGCGGAGGAGCGCGAGGCGGAGCGTCAGCGCGAGCTCGCGGAGGCCCGCGCGGCCGCGGAGGCCGCCGCGATGGAAGGCGACGGCGAAGGCGACGAGGACGACGAAGAGGACGAGGACGACGCGGTCGACGACGAGAACCGACTGCCGATCCTCGTGGCGCTGCTCGGGATCGACGGCCGCACGCGCAAGGCGGGCGTGGACCTCGAAGGCGGCGGTGGCCGCGACTACGACGCCGGCTTCTTCCCCTCGCTCACGCTGCAGCTCCAGAGCTTCCCGCTGCGTGGCCTCGGTGGCGCGGCGGCCGGCGTGTACGCGCAGGTCGACTTCGGCATCTCGCTCGGGCTCAAGTCCCAAGAGCTCGATCTGGCAGGCAACCCCGGTCCCGAGCTCTCGACCACCGCGATGCAGCTCGGCATCCACGTCGGTTACCTCTACCCCTTCGAGGGCGACGCCGCGCGGATCGGCGCGCTGGTCGGCTTCGGCATCGACAGCTTCTCGATCGACGAGAACGGCACGATGCCGTCGTCGAGCTACACCTTCCTGCGCGCGGGCCTCGCGGCGGACGCGCGCCTCTACGAGAACCTGCTCCGTGCGCGCCTGGACTTCGGCTACCGCATCACGTTCGGGGTGGGCGACCTGGTTCCGACCTTCGGCGAGGACGCCAGCACGGGCGGCTTCGACGTCGGCCTCGCGGTGCACGGGCGGCTCGACTTCGGCCTGACCTACGGCCTGCGCTTCGGGTTCACCCGCTACTCGACGGATTTCGAGGGCGTCGGCATGGGCGGCATGGCGGCCGCGACCGCGACGAACCTGACCGACCGCTCGCTGCAGATCGGCCTGCAGCTCGGCTACACGCTCTGAGCGATCCACGATCGATCGAGCTCGAAGCTCCATCGACCGAGCTCGAAGCCGAGCTCCTTCGCTTGATGGGAAAGTGCTCGCGGCCTGCTAGACGCGAGCCCCTCGACGCGCGCTCGAAGCATCCGCACGAGGACCACACGCCGCGAGCACCGCGTGAGCGTCACGCCGCTTCGGAGAGCGCGGGCTCGGGGAGCGCGTCGTCGGAGATCGCGTGCTCGGCCGCGAGCAGACCGAGCGCGATCCAGATCGCGTCGGCGACCGCGAGGTGCACGAGCTGGAGCCACACCGGCGCGAGCAGCGCGACGTTGAGGAAGCCGAGCGCGACCTGGAGCCCGACCAGCGCCGCGAGCGCGAGCGCGTGACGCCGCACCACACGTGACGACGTCGAGGCCGCGAGGGCCGCCGCGAACGCACCGGTCGCACCCGCCACCACGAGCGCGACGATGGGGTGCGCGATGCGGAGGCGGAGGAAGACGTGGGAGGTCGGATCGAGATCTTGCGCGAGACCTTCCGCGAGCGATCCGACCGGGAAGAGCGTGTCGCCGAGCGCGGCGATCGCGCCCGTGATGCCGACCGCGAGCATGCCGAGCGCGAGCGCGAGCGCGGCCATGCCTTGCGGGCCACGGAGCCGGAACGCGCGACCTCCGCTCGCCCACCACGCGTGCA
>JALOQC010000596.1 GCA_025453555.1 Myxococcota bacterium
ATCATCCACGGGCGCAGCTCGGTGGATCGCCCGAAGGTCGAGAGCGCCGCGAAGCGCATCGCGGATCTGAACCCGGACGTGAAGATCGTCCCGTTTCAAGAGCGTTTGAACAGCAGCAACGTCGACCGGATCTTCGATCAGAAGTGGGACGTGATCGTCGACGGGCTCGACAACTTCCCCACCCGCTACCTCGTCAACGACGCGAGCGTGTGGAAGCAGATCCCGGTGGTCCACGGCTCGATCTTCCGCTTCGACGGACAGGTCACGACGTTCTGGCCGGGGAAGGGCCCCTGCTACCGTTGCCTCTACCCCGAGCCTCCCCCGCCGCATCTCGCGCCGAGCTGCGCGGAGGCTGGCGTGCTCGGCGTGCTGCCGGGCGTGATCGGCACGATGCAGGCGACCGAAGCCATCAAGATCGTGCTCGGAGTCGGCCAGCCGCTCGTCGGTCGACTGCTCCAGTACGACTCGCTCTCGATGGCGGTGCGCACCTTCAAGCTCCCGAAGGATCCGCATTGTTCGGTCTGCGGCGCGAGCCCGACCATCACCGACTACGTCGACTACGAGGGCTTCTGCGCAGGCCCGGCCGCGCACGGCTGACCCCGACGAGAAGACCTACACCCCGGAGGAGTGCTTCACGCGCGGGGAGCATTGTGTCGCGCGAAGTGGTTCCCGCGCCGGAAGAAACGACGGCCAGCGTCGTTCTGCCACGAGCCCGACGCGGCGCGCGACTCGCGAGCCTCGTCGACCTCTCGATTCGAACGGTCGCTTCGAGCGTCCCGCGCTGGCTTCGCCCGGCGTTCGTTGCTAACGAGCCCTCGTGACGGATAAGTCGGACAAGCCCACGTTCACGCCCCGGTCCAAGCAGGCGCTCGCCTTCGCGCTCGTCGCGACGGCCGCGATGCTCGCCGCCGACCTCGGCACCAAGGCTTGGGCCTTCGATCGACTCTCCGCCGAGCGCGTGGGCGATCCGCCGCCCGTGTGCGAGCCCGACGATCACGGCTACATCCAGTACCAACGCGCGCGCATGGAGCCGATCGTGGTCGGCGAGGGCTGGTTCGAGCTGCGCTACGCGGAGAACTGCGGCGCCGCGTTCGGCCTCCTCCGCGAGGCACCTCCGATCGTGCGTCACGGCATCTTCGGCACCGCCGCGGTGCTCGCGAGCCTCGCACTCTTCTGGATGTTCGCGACGGGTCGCGGCGGGAAGTGGTTCGCGTACAGCGTGCCGTTCATCGTCAGCGGCGCCGTCGGCAACCTCGTCGATCGTCTGCGCCTCGGCTACGTGGTCGACTTCCTGCGCGTCTATTGGAACAAGCCGCTCCCGCTCATCGGCAGCGAGTGGCCGACCTTCAACGTCGCGGACGTGACCATCACGATCGGGGTCGGCTTCTTGCTGGTCGACGGCTGGCTCGAAGGCCGCCGCGAGAAGGCGGAAGCGAAGGCCGCCGCCCAGAAGCCCGCGCGCGCGTGAGCGCGGTGAGGAGGGCGCGCGCGTGTACCCGACGCTGATCGAGATCTTCGGGCAGCCGCTCCCCGCCTACTTCACGTTCCTCCTCGTCGGCTTCGGCCTCGCGATCGGGCTCGCGCAGCGACAGGCCAAACGCTTCGGGCTCGACCACGACACCGTGATCGACCTCGGCCTCTACGCGCTCGTCTGGGGCGTGATCGGGTCGCGCATCCTCCACGTCCTCGCGGACGGATACTTCTGGGACTACGTCCACCTCTGCACCGATCCCTCGCAGGTCGCGTGGCAGCTGACGGAGGCGCGCTGCGCGCAGGTCGAGGGCGTGTGGGACGCCGCAGCGAACGTTTGCCGACCCGCAGGTCGCGACTGCTTCGCGTGGGCGGCCTTCTGGCGCGGCGGGCTCGCGTACTACGGCGGGCTCCTCGGCGCGGGCGGGTTCGGGCTCTGGTTCCTCCGCAAAGAACGCTTCCCGATCGGGAAAGGCATCGATCTCGTCGGCCTCGTGATCCCGCTCGGGCTCTTCTTCGGGCGCCTCGGATGTTTCTTCGGCGGCTGCTGCTTCGGCACCACCGTCGACGCGGGTGCGTTCGGCGCGGTGCGCTTCCCGTCGTGGAGCGCGGCGAGCGAGAGCCAGTGGAAGCGCGGTCTCCTCCCGAACCCGAGCGACGTCTCGTTGCCCGTGCACCCCACGCAGCTCTACGAGGCCGCGGGCTGCCTGCTGATCTTCGCGCTCGGTCTGCTCGTGGTGCAGCCGAAGAAGAAGTTCGACGGCCAGCTCATGCTCTTCTTCCTCGGCGCGTACGCGGTGCTCCGCTTCGTGCTCGAGTGGCTGCGCGACGACGACCGCGGGCTCTACTTCGGGCTCAGCACCTCGCAGTGGATCGGCGTCGGCATGCTCGGGCTGATCGCGTGGGCGTGGCCGAAGCTGCGCCGCGCAGCGGTTCCGTCCTGACACCACGCGTCGTCGATCTCGAGGTCGAGAACCTCGCGCTCACGCACGACGGCCGCCAGCGACGGCTCGACACCGCGCACGACGGTGGTGTGGCTGGCCCGGCAGCGTTCGACGTTCGAGAACGAAGGCGACGACCCCGCACGGGGTGCTGGGCATCCGCTGACGGCCGAGCGAGTCGCGCTCAGCCGCGCCGGAACTCGCGGTCGAAGAGCCGCACGCGCCGCAGCAAGAGATCGAGCAAGAAGAGCCCGAGCGCGATCATCAGCAAGGTGGGCCAGAGCTCCTCGTGCGCGCGGATGCTCTCGCCGTCCGGATCGAAGAGCGCCTCGACGTCCGGATCGACGCGGCCGTTCGTCAGCGACGCGACGCTCGCGAGCAGCGCCTCGTTGGGCTCGAAGGTGCGGTACTCGGCGGGGTAGGGGTTGGCGAGCTGCGCGGCGCTCTCCGCGACCAAGCGTCCGTCGCGCCGGTGCTCGGCCGCGAGCACGAAGCTGCCGTACGCGTCGAGTGGGAAGCGCGCCTCGTAGCGACCGGGCGCCACCTGGCGCAGCGGCACCTCGCGCGTGCGTCGGAGCTGCGGATCGCGCGCGTCCTCGGCGTTGCCGTCGCGCGCGCGCCGCGCCCCCATCGGGCCCTCGATGCGTAGCGTGCTGTCCATGCCGTTGAGGAAGAGATCCTCCTGGCTCACCGCGTCGACCACCGCGACCACCTCGTCGCCGCGGATCTCCGCGCTCATGTCGAGCCGCTCACGCCGCCGGCTGCGCATGTGCTCACGCACGAGCTGCGCGAAGAAGCGTGAGTAGCCGTTCCAGCGCACCCACTCCACCGCCCAGCGGTTCTTCACGTCGCTCGTCCAGGCGAGGCTCCACCCGAGGCCCACGCGCCAGCGCGCGAGGATGGGCTCCTGCAGATCGCTCTCCAGGATGAGCTGCGCGGGCGCGGGCTTCATGCGCGTCGCGACGTAGCCGTGCAGGTAG
>JALOQC010000176.1 GCA_025453555.1 Myxococcota bacterium
TGGTCGCCCAACGAGATGGGCCAGGCGCGGCAGCGCATCGAGCAGGCGCGCGCGCAGATCCTCGCGCTCGAAGCGGACATGCTCGCGCTCGAGGACGCGGTGCGGCTCGAGGTCGCGCAGGCGCACGAGGAGCTGCGATCGTCGCTGCTGGCGTTCGAGGCGGCGGTGGTCGGGCTCGCGGCGGCGGACGAGAGCTACCGCGTGCGGCGCGAGCAGCTCGCGGCGGGTGCGGCGGTGACGGCCGACGTGATCGACGCGGAGTCCGAGCTCACACGCGCGCGCCTCGACGTGGTCGACGCGGGGATCGCGGTGCGGCTCGCGAAGGCGCGCCTCGACCTCTCGATCGCCGCGAACTGAGCGCTCGCAGAGGAGGTGACCCGATGACGGTGCTCGTCGCGGCGGCGGTGATTCGACGCGAAGGCGCGCCGGAGGTCTTGCTCACCCAGCGTCTCGCGGGCGCTCACCTCGCCGGGAAGTGGGAGTTCCCCGGCGGCAAGGTCGAGGACGGCGAGGACCCGAAGGTCGCGGTCGCGCGTGAATGCCTCGAGGAGTGCGGCATCGCGATCGAGGTCGGCGACCTGCTCGACGTGACCTTTCACGCGTACCCGACCAAGAGCGTGCTGCTCCTCTTCTACGACGCGGTCCTGCGCCAAGGAGAGGTCCAACACCTCGGGGTGGCCGACCACGCGTGGGTGCCGCCCGAGAAGCTCCGCGAGCACGACCTCCCGCCCGCCGACCGACCGCTCGTGGCCAAGCTGGAGGCCCGAGCGAGCGGCGCGTGTCTCACGTGCGGTCGGAGTTCCGAGAGGCGTTGACGTGATCGTCGACGACATGACGGAGACGGAATCGGAGACCGTCCAAGTCGGGGTCAGGCTTCCGCGGCTCGACGCACCCGTGCGCTCAGCGGGCCCTTGGGGGTGCCCGCGCGGCTGACCTCGACCGCGTGGCCGAGGGCCTTCTCCGCGACCTCGCGCACGATCGGCGCGAGGGCCTCGAAGGTCGCGTCGTCGTTCGGCGCGTGCAGGCGATCGAGGATGCGCACGAGCACCTCGTCCGAGCCGAAACGCGCGCCCAGGCCGGGCTCCGCTTCGAGCCACGACTTCGCGCGCAGCACGCGGGCGAACGCGTCTTCGAGGCGCGCCCGCAGATCGCCCTCGAACGCGCGCTTGCGGAAGATCAAGAGCCCCGGGCGGCCTTCGCCTTCGTCGTAGAAGAAGTCGGCGCCGTGTCCGATCAGCGCGATCCCCGGGCCGTCCTTCACGTGCCCGTAGTCGGCGACGTCGATCAGGGTGTCGTCCTCGACGCGCCGCTCGGAGATCCACCGGTGCCACACCGGCACCAGCGCCTCCTCCGAGAGCTTCGCGCCCTCGCCGTAGAGCTTCACCTGGACCCGCTCCGCGTGCTCGATCGTGGTGCTCATCGTCGTGCCTCTTTCCCTTCCTGAGGGTCTGTCGCCAGACCCTCCCCCACGGGGCATCAAGCCCCGATGGGGCCCCCTCCCACGAGCCTGGGTCGGTTCCACGCTCGCGCGTGGCCCGACACTCTCGTGGAATCCTGCGGCTACATGGACTTCGTCCACTTCGCTTCGCACGATTCCACTTCGAACCGCTCGTTACACTCGCTGCGCGCCGTCCAGTAGGGCGGCTTGCTGTAATCGGCCATCAGCCTCTGTTCCGGGTCATTCCGCGGGGCTCGCGGCGTGTGGCGCGAGCGTGGTGATCGGGGTCGGGGTGGCGCCGACGCGCTGGTAGCAGGCGTGGCAGGCCTCGAGGAAGAGGCGCGCTTCGTCCAGCAGCGCGTGCACGCGCTCGGGGTCGTCGGTCTCGAAGGAGCGTCGCGCCCACGCGCGCAGGAAGAACTCCGCGAACTTCCCCTTCACGAAGGGATCGAAGAAGAGCTCGGTCTTCACGAAGTGTTTGTCGAAGGCCGCCACCACGTCCTCGGCGTCGTCGCGGACCTGGCCGCCGAGGTGCCGCACGAGCGACTTGGCCGCGGTGACCATCGACGCGAAGGCCTTCGCGGCCGCGGCGGCGTGCTCGCCTGCGTCGTGGAGATCCTGCGCTTCGTAGGTCTCTTGTTCGGCGGTCGTGAGCCCGAACTCGACCCACGGGACGATCTCACCCGCGCACTCGCCGATGCCGAGATCGCCGGTGGAGTACTCGCGCGGGTTGCCCCAATCCCGGTAGAAGCTGGGATCTTCTTCGTACGAAGGCGCCTTGCTCACCGACTCCAGCAACGCGCGGATTCGCGCCTTGCCGATGCGCGAGATCCACTCGTGGAAGGCCTCTTCGCCCTGACGTTCGGCCGCGTAGGTCCGGGTCAGGAGCTCGACCGCCTTGGGCGCGTTCTTCGAGGGAACCGCGCCCACGACGAGACCGTAGCTCTTGGCGTTCTGGCTCCATTGGCCGCCGAGGACGACGTTGAAGTGCGGCACCTTTCGGCCACCGACGTTGCGGCTCACTCCGAGGAAACCGATGTCCGCCGCGTGGTGTTGGCTGCAACTGTTGAAGCAACCGCTGGTCTTCACGCGCAACCCGCGGAGCGCGGGATCCTCGGCGAGCACGGGCAGGCTCTTTCGGAGCTGCGCGGTCAGGCCACGGCTGGAGGAGATGCCGAGCTTGCAGGTGTCGGTGCCGGGGCAGCTCGTGGGATCCGCGAGCGTGCTGGCGCCGGGATCCCCGAGGCCGAGCGCTTCGACCTCCTCCCAGAACGCGAGCGCATCGGTGCCGCTGAGCCAGCGGAAGCAGAGGTTCTGCTCCACCGTGAGGCGCATCGCGTCGCCGGTGTAGCGCCGCGCGAGGTCCGCGAGGGAGCGAGCCTGATCGCTCGAGAGATCGCCGAGCGGGGTGGTGAGGGTGGCGACGTAGTAGCCGGGCTGCGCCTGCGGGCGGAGGTTCGTCTCGACCCACGCGCGGAAACGCGGGGAGGGGCTCTGGGGGATCGCGCCACCCGGACGGATGGGTTTCTCGTCGAGGATCGCGAGGTTCCCGAGGTACTCGGTCCAGCGCGGATCGTCGCGCAGCGCCTCGCGCTCCTCCGCGACGAGGCGCTTGAACTCGTCGATGCCGAGCTTCTGCACCAGGAACTTCACGCGCGCGCGGGCGCGGCTCTGCTTCTCTCCGAGGCGCGCGAACACGCGCGAGACCGCTTGCGTGAGCGGGAGCAGCTCCTCCTCGGGGCACTTCTCCGCGAGCACCTTCGCCGTCACCGGCACCGCGCCGAGACCGCCGCCGACGACGACCTTGAAGTAGCGCTTGCCGTCCTCGACGAACGCGACCGCGCCGAGATCGTGGAAGGTCACGAGGCCGCATGGGTGATCGTCGCAGCCGCTGAACGCGATCTTGAACTTGCGCCCGAACTCCTGGACGTCGGGGTGACCGAGCAGGAAGCGCGTCATCGCCTCCGCGTAGGGCGTGACGTCGAAGCTCTCGTCGTTGCAGACACCCGCGAACTGGCACGCGGTGATGTTGCGGACGCTGTTGCCGCACGCTTCGCGGGTCGTCAGACCGACCGCGGCGAGGCGCCGGTGCATGTCGGGCGCGTCCTCGATGTGGATGAAGTGGAGCTGGATGTCCTGGCGCGTCGTGATGTGGAGGATCGCGTCACTGAGCTCCTCGGCCAGCTCGGCCAAGATCTCCAACTGTTCGGAGGAGAGCTTGCCGTAGGGAACCTTGATGCGCTGCATGCCCGGCGCGTCCCAGACGGTGTCGGGGCCCTTGGTCAGCGGGTCGGACGGGAACGTGAGGGGCTTGGGTCCCGTGCCGTCGTCCCGGAGGCCGTTGTCGTAGCGCTGCCCATACACGCCGCGGCGCAGGCGCGTCTCCGCGAAGAGGCGTTCGTCGATCTTGCCCTGCTTCCGGAGGGCGATCTGGCCTTCGAACACGTCGATCTCACGGGCCATCGCCTCGGGCATCCGACCTTCGAGCTCGGACTTCCAGGTCTTCGTGGGCAGGGTCTTGGGCGCGCTCATCGAACCTCCGATGCGCCTCTATGACCCCGACAAAGCCGATGCGTCAAGTCGGGAAATGCGAGATGGCTCGCGAGGGCCCGAAATCACGAGCGAATCGAGGAGGTATTCTTGACCAATAAAATGAGTGAATCCTCTCGGATCGAATCACGAGGCGGTTCCTGCGGATCGTCTGGGCGGTCACCGGGAGGCGCCCGGACAGGGGCGCTGGACGAACCAGGGGCGGTCGCGACGGCCGCGGGGGTCGCCGCCACGACGCGACCATCCGTCCTTGACAGCGGTGGAGGGAGCGGCTACCTCTCCCACCCCTCGCGCCGGGCATGCTCGGTGCGGGTTTGAAAACCGAGCAGCATCCACGTCACACGAGCTTCTCTCGAGGTTCTTCGTGTGCTGTGTCCCGATCTCAATGGGGGATCGTCTAACGGCAGGACTCTGGTTTCTGGTTCCAGCTATCTAGGTTCGAATCCTAGTCCCCCAACCAAACGCACCGTGAACCAGAACGGTGCGAGAGCCGCTCCGGCGCACGCCGCTCGGAGTGCTCGGCCCCATCGTCTAGTGGTTAGGACATCGGCCTCTCACGCCGGTAACAGGGGTTCAAGTCCCCTTGGGGTCACCATTTGTGGGTCGGCTTCGCCGACTTCTTGCCCGAGTCGGCGGGGGCAGCCGCCGACTTCTGGGGAGTGAGCTCCCGAGTCCCCTCCCTCCTCGGAGGCCTCCCTGCGCTTCGCTCCGGTCGGTCTCCTTCGGGCCTCCGGCGGCGAGGGGGCTTTGCCCCCTTCGAACCCTCTCGTGGCATCTGCTGCTCGGTCGTCTCGCTCGTCTCCGTCTCGGGGCCGTCGCGACGGCGCCTCGGCCCCATCGTCTAGTGGTTAGGACATCGGCCTCTCACGCCGGTAACAGGGGTTCAAGTCCCCTTGGGGTCACCACCGACGCCGCTCTTCGGAGCGGCGTTTCCATTTTGTGTGCCCGAGGGGCTTTCGTGCGTGGCGGGCGTCGCTACTGTCGGCGCCCATGCGGCACGTTCTCGGTGGGGCTCGTGGGCTCGGTTTGCTCGGCTGGGTGACGCTCGTCTCGGCGACCCTCGGAGCCTGCGACTCGAAGGTCGCGCGCGAGGCGGCGCTCTCGGACGCGCAGGGGCTCGCGGTCGGCGCGCCGGTCACCTCGCACGGGGTGACGATCGGGCAGGTCGTCGAGGTCTCGCTCGGCAGCGGCACGGCGCCAGTGAGGGTGCGCTTCGAGATCGAGCCGGAGCCTCCGCTCGCCGGGGGCGTGTGCGCGTCCGTCGATGCCTCGGGGCCTGCGCCTCGCCTCGTGCTCGAGCCCGGCACCGCGGCGGCGGGGAGCTACGCGGACGTTCCGCCGTGCGCGCTCGACCTCGGCGGACTGCTCGACGGACTTCCGTCGCTCCCCACGCTTCCGTCGCTCGACCTGCCCTCGCTCGGCGAGGCGGCGGAGCGTGCAGGCGCGGCGACGCGCGAGGCGGCGGAAGGCTTCGTGCGTGGTGCGGCGGGTGACGACGGCGCGCGAGACGTCGGGCGAGCGCTCGGCGAGACGTTGCGCGAGCTCGAGCAGGGCGTGCGTGAGGGCAGCGAGCCGCCGCTTTCGACGACCACGCCTTCGCCGACCACGCCGTGACGCCGACGCGTGACGGTGCAGGTCGTTCGGCGAATGGGTCGTCGCGAGGTGTCGTCGTCGTGACCGTGCTCGCATCGTTTCGCGTGGTCGGCTCCGAACGCGCGTTTGGGTTACAACCTCGCGCATGAGCGAAGACACCCGCAGCGAGGCCGTGACGGATGGGATCCGGGTGGTGGTGCAGAGCCAATACCTCCCGCAACACTCGCAGCCGACGGCGGGGCGCTTCGCGTTCGCGTATCGCGTGCGCATCGAGAACGTCGCGCACCCCGGCACGGTGCAGCTCCGGACACGGCATTGGGTGATCACGAACCAGCTCGGCAAGGTCGAGGAGGTGCGTGGGCCCGGCGTCGTGGGCGAGCACCCGGTGCTGCGACCCGGGGAAGCGTTCGAGTATTCGAGCGGCGCCATCCTCGAGACCCCGCGCGGCACGATGCACGGCAGCTATCAGATGCAGCTCCCGAGCGGTGACGAGCTCGACGTGCAGATCGCCCCATTCGCGCTCGCCGTTCCCCACAGTTTGAACTGAGGACGCACGAGACGAACGGGAGACGCGAGCTCGCGAGCCATCGGACGGTAGTCGCGAGGCGTAGCCGCGCGTGGACCCATCCCGTGGGCACGAGGGCTGCGCGGCCGTACAAACCACGCATGACCACGCGTGAAGAACGAGACTCGCTCGGGCTGGTGTCGGTACCGGCGGAGCGTCTTTGGGGCGCGCAGACGCAGCGTTCGCTCGAGGCGTTCCCCTTCGGCGCGACCGAGCGCATGCCGATCGCGATCGTGCGTGCGCTCGCGCTCGTGAAGATCGCGGCCGCGCGCGCGAACGCGTCGCTCGGGGTGATCGACGCGCGGCGCGCGGAGTGGATCGAGGCCGCGGCGCGCGAGGTGGCGGATGGCGAGCTCGACGAGCACTTCCCGCTCGTGATCTGGCAGACCGGCTCGGGCACGCAGACGAACATGAACGTGAACGAGGTCGTCGCGAACCGCGCGATCCAGCTCGCGGGCGGCGTGCTGGGCAGCAAGGATCCGATTCACCCGAACGATCACGTCAACGCGTCGCAGTCGTCGAACGACGTCTTTCCGACCGCGATGCACGTCGCGATCGTGCGCGCGCTGCGCGAGCTGGATCCGACGATCACGCGCGTGCGCGACACCCTCGACGACAAGGCGCGTGCGTACGCGGACGTGATCAAGATCGGGCGCACGCACCTTCAAGACGCGACGCCGCTCACGCTCGGGCAAGCGATCTCCGGCTGGGTCGCGCAGCTCGATCACGCGCGCGCCGCGATCGACGCGACGATGCCGCGGCTCTTCGAGCTCGCGCTCGGCGGCACCGCGGTGGGCACGGGTCTGAACGCCCCCGCGGGCTTCGCGGAAGAAGCCGCGTGGCAGCTCTCCGCGCTGACGGGGGAGCTCTTCGTGAGCGCGCCCAACAAGTTCGCCGCGCTCGCGGCGCACGACGCGCTCGTGGCGACCAGCGGAGCGCTCTGCCAGCTGGCGGCGGCGGCCACGAAGATCGCCAACGACGTGCGCTGGCTCGCGTCGGGGCCGCGCGCGGGCCTCGGGGAGCTCACGATCCCGGCGAACGAGCCGGGGAGCTCGATCATGCCGGGCAAGGTGAACCCGACCCAGAGCGAGTCGCTCACGATGGTGGCCGTGCAGGTGCTCGGGAACGATGCCGCGATCAAGCTCGCGGCCACGCAGGGGCACTTCGAGCTCAACGTGTACAAGCCGCTCCTCGCCGACAACTTGCTGCGTTCGATTCGGCTGCTGACGGTGGGGCTCGCGAGCTTCGAGGAGCGTTGCGCGCGTGGGATCGAGCCTCGCCTCGACGAGATCGCGGCGCACCTGTCGCGTTCGCTGATGCTCGTCACCGCGCTCGCGCCCCACGTGGGCTACGACGCGGCGGCGAAGATCGCCAAGCACGCGCACGAGACGGGAGCGACCCTCCGCGACTCGGCCATCTCGCTCGGCTTGGTGCATGGCGACGACTTCGACCGATGGGTGCGACCGGAGCAGATGCTCGGCACGCGCTGATCGTACGAAGGCTCCAACCGAGTGACCCGACCTCCGCTGACCAACCACGGGAGGTGGAGACGCGGGTGTGCCGCCACGCGCGGCGTCTTCAGCGCGGAACCGGCCGCAGCTCGACGCGCACGTTCGTCTCGCCGGACGGAAGCTCGAGATCGAGATCGTGTGGGAAGTAACCCGGCGCTTCGATGGTGAGCCGATGGCGTCCCGGCGGGAGCTCCTTCGGCTGCGCGGCGGTGCGGCGGGCGCGGCCGATGAAGGTGTCGTCGATCGACACGCGCGCGTCGTCGGGGACGACCTCGACGCGGAGGACCGCGGGGGTCGGACGGATGTTGCCGTAGCAGGCGCTCAGCGAGAGGGACGCGAAGAGCGCGAACGTCGTGAGGAACGAGCGGCGAGTCACGGGCACGCGCGTCCTCGCTGGGCGAGACGCGGCACGACGAGTGAGGGAAGGGCGGATCACGACAATGCGAATCACAACGGGGATCTCCCTTCCTCGAACACCGCGCGGAGGCGCGCCAGCTCGACGCGCATCACCACGACCGCGGCGCCGTCGGCGAGCGGTCGGACGCGATCGACGATCAGCACATCGCGCGCGACGGCCTGCGCGCGCGCGGCGACGCTCGGGCTCTGGTTGCGCACGCGCTCGTCGAGCCAAGCCGCGAAGCTCGCGCGGGCCCGCTCTTCACCGCGACGTCGGGCGCTCGCGCGGCGTGCAGGCCAGCTCCCGATGCGCGCGTCGACGAGCCCGAGGGCCACGACCTCCACGTGCTCGCCGATCACGCGGGGCGCGACGTCGCCCCAGGGCAGCTCTTGCGCGATGGCCGGTCGAGCGAGCGTGAGCACGACGACCGAGACGCTCGCGAGGAGCGCACGTACGCGTCGGTCGATCCCTGCGCGCATCACTCCCACTCGATGGTCGCGGGCGGTTTGCTGGAGATGTCGTAGACGACGCGGTTGCAGCCGCGGACCTCGTTGATGATGCGCGCACTGGCCTTCGCGAGGAGCTCGTGAGGGAGGCGCGCCCAGTCGGCGGTCATGCCGTCGCGCGACTCGACGCAGCGGATCGCGATGACCCACTCGTAGGTGCGGCCGTCGCCCATCACGCCGACCGTCTTCACCGGCACGAGCACGCAGAAGCTCTGCCAGAGCTTCTCGTAGTAGCCGGCGGCGCGAATCTCTTCGTCGAGGATCGCGTCCGCTTCGCGCAGGACGTCGAGCTTCTCGGCGTCGATCGCGCCGGGGCAACGCACGGCGAGGCCGGGGCCGGGGAAGGGCTGTCGCCAGAGGACGTCGCGCGGCATGTCCATCGCGGCGCCGACCTCGCGGACCTCGTCCTTGAAGAGGAGGCGCAGCGGCTCGACGAGCTCGAGGGCCATGCGCTCCGGCAGACCACCGACGTTGTGGTGGCTCTTGATGACGACGCTCGGTCCCTTGAACGAGACGCTCTCGATCACGTCCGGATAGAGCGTGCCCTGCACGAGGTACTTCACGCCCTCGATGCGCTTGGCCTCGCGCTCGAAGACGTCGATGAAGACCTTGCCGATGATCTTCCGCTTCTGTTCGGGATCGCTGACGCCCGCGAGCGCGCTGAGGAACTCGTCGCGCGCGTCGACGTGCACGATGTCGAGGTTCAAGCGGCCGTGGAACATCTCCATCACGCGCTTGCCCTCGTCCTTGCGGAGCAAGCCGTTGTCGACGAACACGCAGGTGAGGCGATCGCCGATGGCCTTGCTGACGAGCACCGCGGCGACCGACGAGTCGACACCGCCCGAGAGGCCGCAGACCGCCTTGCCGCTGCCGACCTGCGCGCGAATCGCGGCGACCGACTGCTCGACGAAGGAGCCGGGCGTCCAATCCGCCTTCACGCCCGCGACGTCGAAGAGGAACGCGCGCAGCATCTCGTCGCCGCGCGGGGTGTGCACGACCTCGGGGTGGAACTGCACGCCGAAGATGCGGCGCTGCAGGTGCGCGACGGCCGCGTAGGGGCTGTTCTTGGAGTGCGCGAGGACCTCGAAGCCTTCGGGGAGCGATTCCACGCGGTCGCCGTGGCTCATCCAGACGTGCACGTCGTCGCCTGCGGAGAACGGAGTGAGCAGGCCCTCGGGCTTGTCGACCCGCACGTGCGCGGGGCCGTACTCGCGCTCGTTCGCGGCCACGACCTTGCCGCCGAGCAGGTGCGAGGTGAGCTGCATGCCGTAGCAGATGCCGAGCACGGGGACGCCGAGCTCGAACACGCCACGATCGACGGTCGGCGCGCCTTCTTCGAAGACGCTCGCGGGGCCGCCCGAGAGGATCACGGCGGGGGCGTCGAAGGCGCGGATCTCGTCGATCGAGAGCGTGCAGGGGTGGATCTCGCAGTAGACGTGCTGCTCACGGATGCGTCGCGCGATGAGCTGCGTGTACTGGCTGCCGAAGTCGAGGACCAAGACGGGGCGCGGCATGGCGCCGCGTGTACCACGCCTCGGTGGGAGGCGCGACGACGCGGGTGCGGAGTGGCACGAACATCTACCCCGTTCGTGCCGTGAGCCGTGCTCGACGGCTCAGCGTGATCGAGTGAGCGCAAAGCGCGAGCTGTCGTCGCCCCGCGAAGGCCGCGGGCCGGAAGGAACAGAAGACGCACACGGCGCCTCGGCAGCTCGCCGGTCGCCTGCTAGCCTCGTGTTTTCTCACGCCGCCCGGGCTCGCTCGGCGGCGTTTGACGCATCCGCGCCCACCCGCGCTCGTGGAGGCCCTCGTGCTCGAAGAACGTCTGAAGCTGGCCCTGACCTTCGACGACATCTTGCTCGTCCCCGCCTATTCGAGCTTCCTGCCGAAGGACGCCGACCTGCGGACGCGGCTCACGCGCGAGCTCTCGCTCCACATCCCGTTCCTCTCCGCCGCGATGGACACCGTCACGGAGTGGCGGACCGCGGTGACGATGGCGCGTGAGGGCGGGCTCGGCGTGCTGCACAAGAACATGGACCCGGCCGATCAAGCCAAAGAGGTCCTGCGCGTGAAGCGCGCCGAGAGCGGCATGATCGTCGATCCGATCACGATCCCTGCGTCGCTGAAGCTCTCCGAGGCGCTCGAGATCATGCGCGAGCACCAGATCAGCGGCCTGCCGGTGGTCGAGGGCGATCGGCGCCCGGTCGGCATCCTCACGAGCCGCGACGTGCGCTTCGAGAAGAACCTCGATCAGCCGGTCTCGCAGCTCATGACGAAGGCGCTCGTGACCGCGCCGCCGGGTGTGTCGCAGGAGCGCGCGCGCGAGCTGCTGCACCAGCACCGCATCGAGAAGCTGCTCGTGGTCGACGAGGACGGGAAGCTCGTCGGGCTCATCACGATCAAGGATCTCCTGCAGGCGGAGAAGCACCCGCACGCGGTGAAGGACTCGATGGGTCGCCTGCGCTGCGGCGCGGCGGTCGGCGTCGGTCCGGACCGCTCGGAGCGCGTGGCCGCGCTGGTGGACGCGGGGCTCGACGTGCTCGTGATCGACACCGCGCACGGCCACTCGCAGGGCGTGATCGACGCGGTGCGCGCGACCAAGAAGGACCACCCGGATCTACAGGTCGTGGCGGGCAACATCGCGACCGGCGAGGCCGCGCAGGCGCTCATCGACGCGGGCGCGGATGCGCTCAAGGTCGGCATCGGGCCAGGCTCGATCTGCACCACGCGGGTGATTGCGGGCATCGGCGTGCCGCAGATCACGGCGATCGCCGACGTGGCGCGGGTGGCCAAGCCGCGCGGGGTGCCGATCATCGCGGACGGCGGCGTGAAGTTCAGCGGCGACGTCGTGAAGGCGATCGCGGTCGGCGCCGACTGCGTGATGATGGGCTCGCTCTTCGCGGGCACCGACGAGTCGCCGGGTCAGCTCGTGCTCTACCAGGGCCGCACCTACAAGAGCTACCGCGGCATGGGGAGCATCGGCGCGATGCGGCGTGGAAGCGCGGACCGCTACAGCCAGGGCGACGTCGACGCGCGCAAGCTCGTGCCCGAAGGCATCGAGGGTCGCGTGCCCTACCGGGGCCCGCTCAGCAGTGTCGTGCACCAGCTCGTGGGCGGTCTGCGGGCCGGCATGGGCTACACCGGCTGCCAGACCATCGCGGCGCTCCAGACCGACGCGAAGATGGTCCGCATGAGCAGCCAAGGCCTGCGCGAGAGCCACGTGCACGACGTGGTGGTGACGGAAGAGTCGCCGAACTACCGGGTGTGAGGCTCGGAGGCGAGGTCGAGCGACCTGGCTCACGGTGAGGTCGCCTGGACGCCACCGACCCACGAAAAATCGCTCGCCTCCGAGGCCCGCTGCGTTGCGGAAAAACCCGCGCGGCGCTAGCTCTCGCGATCCCATGACCTCGTCCCGCGAGCTTCGTCGAGCCTTCACGTCCTACTTCGCCGAGCGCGGCCACTCGCATCAGCCGAGCGGCCCGCTGGCCCCGAACGATCCGACGCTCATGTTCGCGAACGCGGGCATGGTGCAGTTCAAGGACGTCTTCACCGGCAAGGAGAAGCGCCCGTACACGCGCGCGACGACCTCGCAGAAGTGCATCCGCATCAGCGGCAAGCACAACGACCTCGAGAACGTCGGCGTGACCGCGCGCCACCACACGTTCTTCGAGATGCTGGGGAACTTCTCCTTCGGCGACTACTTCAAGCGCGAGGCCATCGCGTACGCGTGGGAGCTCTACACCGGCGTCTTCGGGCTCGATCCGAACCGCATCGTGGTGACGATCTTCGGAGGGCTACGGCCCGGAGGACACCGAGTCGGCCGCAATCTGGGCGGACGTCACGGGCTTCGGTCCCGAGCGCATCATCCGCTGCGGCGCGAAGGACAACTTCTGGCAGATGGGCGACACGGGGCCCTGCGGTCCGTGCACCGAGATCCACTACCAGCTCGGCGACGAGCTTCCGGATCCGCGGCGCTTCGGCGAAGAGCCCGACGAGAGCGGCAAGGGCTGGTTCGAGCTGTGGAACCTCGTGTTCATGCAGTTCGACAAGCAGGCGGATGGAACGCTGCTGAACCTGCCCGCGCCGAGCGTCGACACCGGCGCGGGGCTCGAGCGCCTCGCGGTCGTGAAGCAGGGCGTGCTGAGCAACTACGACACCGATCTGCTGCGCCCGATCGTGAACCTCGCGGCGGAGATCAGCGGCAAGAAGTACGGCGGCACGCTGCAGGACGACGACGTGTCGATGCGGGTGCTCGCGGACCACGCGCGTACGACCGCGTTCCTCATCAGCGAGGGCGTCTTCCCCGACAAGGGCGAGCGTGAGTACGTGCTGCGCCGCGTGATGCGTCGCGCGATCCGCCACGGGCACCGGCTCGGCATCGAGGAGAACTTCTTCCACCGCTGCGCGCTGAAGGTCGTGGAGCTGATGGGGGAGGACTACCCGCAGCTCCGCGAGCGCTCGGATCTGATCGCGGACATCACGCAGGACGAAGAGACGCGTTTCCGCAAGACGCTTCGCGACGGAATCGATCTGCTCGAGAAGAACCAGGAATGGATCTCGGTGGAAGGTCAGAAGACCCTCCCGGGCGCGGTCGCGTTCAAGCTCTACGACACCTTCGGCTTCCCCTACGATCTCCAAGAGGTGATCGGGCGGGAGAAGGGCTTCGCGATCGACGAGGCCGGCTACGAAGAGCACCTCGCGGAGGCGAAGGAGAAGAGCCGGGGTTCGCAGCTCAACAAGAGCGAAGCGACCCAGAAGGTCTTCTACGATCTGAAAGAAGCGCACGGCGAGACCCGCTTCGTCGGTTACGACCGCTTGAAGCTGAGCACGACGCTGGTGGGCCTCGTTCGCGAGGGCGCGCTGGTCGGTGCGGCACGCGAAGGCGAAGAGATCCAGCTCGTCACGAAGGAAACGTCTTTCTACGGCGAGAAAGGCGGCCAGGTCGGCGACACCGGCTGGGTGCGCGTGAACCCGAAGGCGGACGGCACCGCGGACGCGGTCGTGACGGTCGAAGACGCGCAGTTTCCGGTCGAAGGGCTCGTCGTTCTGCGCGGCAAGGTGACCAAGGGGACGATCGAGAGCGGGGTAGAGGTCGAGCTCGAGGTCGACCGCTTCCGCCGCGACGCCACGCGCCGCAACCACAGCGCGACGCACTTGCTTCATTGGGCGCTTCGCAAGGTGGTGGGACCGACGGCCGCGCAGAAGGGCTCGCTCGTGGGCCCGGATCGGCTGCGCTTCGACTACTCGGCCACCAAGCCGCTCGAAGCCCAACAGATCCGGATGATCGAGGACATGGTCAACGCGGCCATCCTCGACAACACGCCCATCACCACCGACGTGCTCCCGATGGACGAGGCGAAGGAGCGCGGCGCGATCGGCATCTTCGAGGAGAAGTACGGCGACGTG
>JALOQC010000597.1 GCA_025453555.1 Myxococcota bacterium
GCAGTCGTGTGACGGCAGGCCGAAGCCGTCGGGCTCGGGCACCTCGGCGTGCGAGCGGACGTTGTCGGTCGAAAGGACCGCGTCGAGGTCGATGAGCTCCAAGCGCGAGAGCTCGTCGCTGACGTCGTCGTCGAGCCAGTCGGCGCAGAGGTGGAGGGGAACGGGCTGGAGCCCGTTGACGGGGTGCCCGTCGGGCTGGGAGGGAGTGCCCTCGGTCGTCGTCGTCGCCATGACCCATCCCTAAACCGGTTCCAGGAACGGGTCAAGGATTAGGATCAACGTTTCCTTGAAACAGCGTGAGAGTTCTCACGGAATGCGAGCGAGGAGCGCGTAGGGTCGTGGAATGCAGTCGATCGGCGGGGTGGGGGCGGTTCTTTTGATGGCTCTGGCGGTGCTCTTGGCGGGGTGCTCCGACGACCCTGCGTGCGTCGATCGATACCGGCAGGCCTACAACGACACGCTCTCGCTCTCGGCCACGTGCGCGCTCCAGGGCCGGCGGTTGCTCGATGTTCTTGACCACCCCGACGTGAGCAGCGTCGACCGCAAGGCATCGATCGCGCGCGCCCGCGCCGCCGACATCACGCGGGACCCGGTCGACGCCGCGGACCACGACTGCAACGTGCGTGCGATGCTGCTGCGCGAGCATCTCGTGGACGCCTGCCCATGACGATCACACCCCTCGGGTAGATCTGAGCCCATGGAAGCACTCGCAGTGATCGACCGAGGGTGGAGGCTGCACGGCGGCCTCGAAGGATGGCGTCGCGTGACGGGGATCTCACGACACGCGCTCGCGTGCGTGTCGCTCCTCGCCTGGGTTCATCCCGACGACGCGCTCGCGCTGCGTGAGCTCGCGCGCGGCATTTCGACGCAGCTCGTGCGCATGGGCGGCTTCGAGGCGCGCACCGTCGTCGAGCTCGAGGTGGGCGAGTGGACGCGCGAGGGCTTTGCGCCGATCGTGGCGCGCCCCGTGGTGCCGCTCGAGGTCAGTGCGTGGTGGGTGCCGGCGCACCGACTCGCAGGGCTAGGAGCCATGCCGAGTACGATCCTGGCGTGACCGACAGCCCGGCGCCCACGGCCGCGAGCCCCATGCCGTGGAGCGCCTGCTTCTCTGCGTCGCTCGCGAATCGCGACTCGGTCGACGCCACCCACTGCTCCCAGCCGGGCGGGTCCCCGATCTCGTTCACGCGGTAGCCGTTCGGATCCAAGTCGTCCGGACCCGGCGTCGTGAAGTACGCGAGATCGACACCGAAGCGCTCGGCCGCCATCCGCAAGCGCTCCTCGCTCACCTCGACCTCGGCGCCGTTGCGCAGCTTCGACGCGTAGCTCTCCGAGAGCCCGAGCTTCTCCGCCGCCCGCTTCTTCGCGCCCCGCGGTTTCCGGTCGCTCCGTTCGAGCAGCTCCATGAGGTGCACCAGTCGACGGGCGGGAAGCAGGTGGTCGTCGTCCATTCGGACGGTGTAGCCGAGAATCGTCACGAGGTTCCTTGACCGGTTCCAGGAACCTCGGTAACGTCGCGGTCATGAGTGAGAATCGCCCGGACACGAGCCCGAACCAGCTCCTTCGGGAGTGGCGTGAGCGCGCGGGGATCACCCGCACGAAGCTCGCCGCGGACCTCGGAATCTCCGAGAACTACGTGTGGAAGATCGAGAACCGTGGCTTCGTGCCGTCGGTCCAGCTGGCGATTTCGATTGAGCATCAGACCGGCATCCCCGCTTCGAGCTGGCCTCGTGGCGTGGGTGATACGGTAAGCGATTCCTTGAACGATTCAACGGGAACGTCCGTTCAGGACTCCGATGTCCCCGACGCCGCCGCCTGACGGGAGGAACGATGCCGTCCCTCAACGCGGAAGCGGAAGGCGAACTCGCCACCGATCTCAGCGCCGCCCAGGCGCTCTGCGCCCTCTACCCCGAGGACGCGCCCCACCCGCTCGACGTCCACGATCGGCTGCGTGAACGCCGAACGCGCCTGACGGAGCGCGAGCGCGCGTTTCTCGAGGGGTACTACGAGATCGCGAAAAGCGCGCTCGACGCGCGGCGGGCGCAGGAAGCGCGAGAGCGGGCGGAAGCACGGAGTGAAGGTGAAGCGCGAGAGGACGGTGCCGCGTGACACCGCTTCTGATCCTCGACGAGCTTCGCTCGAAGTCGCTCCAACAACTGCGCACCGAACGCGGAATCAAGGCGCGCGTCCACGGCTACAAAGCGTCACTGAACTACGACCAGATCGAGGCCCGCGACGACGATCCGGTCGCGCAACAATGCCGCGGTCTCGTGCTCGCGACGCGCGACGGCTCGCCGATGGTCGAGGATGCGCCGCTCGACGACCTCATCGTCCTTGCGCGCCCGTTCGATCGCTTCTTCAACCACGGACAGGGCGCGGCGGCATCGATCGACATCGAGCGCGCGACCGTGTGGGAGAAGGTCGACGGCACGCTGATCGTCGTCTACTTCGACGAAATCTCCGGCGCCTGGTGCGTCGCGACTCGCGCCGTCTGCGAAGGTGACGTGCCGCTCGGTGGCTGGACTCACCACACGTTCCGCACGCTCTTCGAGACGACTCTGCGCGAGCAGTACAAGGTCGCGTGGTACGACTGGACGTCGCTTCTCGATCGGCCGACCACGTACCTCTTCGAGCTTTGCACACCGACGAATCAGGTCGTGGTCAAACACGAAACGCCGACCATCTGGGCGCTCGGGTCGCGTAGCTACGGTGGCCACGAGTACGGCGTCCGTGACGACCTGATCGTTCCCGTCTGCCCCTCGCACAACCTCGCGTCGCACGACGACGTGATGGCGCTCGTGCGCGACCGCGACCCCGCGCGCCACGAGGGCGTCGTGCTCTCGCAGGAGATCGCGCCCGGCCAGGTCGCGCGCGTGAAGGTGAAGAACGCGGGCTACCTCGCGCTCTCGCGCGTGAAGGACATCACCGCGTCGCCGCGCGGCGTGATGACGCTGATTCTCGGCGGTCATCTCGATGACGCACTCGACGTCATGATGCCCGACGCGCGCAATCGAGCGCTTCGCATGGCGGACGGGCTGCGCGACTTCGTCGCCGATGTCGACGGCACCTACCACACGATCCGCGTGGCCATCGGCGGCGGTGACGAGCACGGGATGCGCGAGCACCGCAAGGCGTTCGCGATCGCGGCCAAGTCGCACCGCGGGTTCGACGTGCTCATGGCCCTCTACAACGGCCAGGCGACCACCTGCGCGGAGTACCTGCGGTCGCGGTGCAACGAGCGCGGTGAGTACCCCGCGACGATGCTCGACTCGCTGCTCGAGCGGATCGGCGGTGCCGCATGAACGGCCGCCGCAAGACGCGCTCCCACCGAATCGGCCCCGGCGGCATCCGCTGCATCTGCTGCCGCCCCGCGAACAAGTCGATGTACCTTGAGGAGCTGCACGAGAGTTTGCTGGGGATCGAGACGCGGGAACTGGAAGAGGACGTGCTCTGGGGTGAGCGAGAGCGAGGTGCCGCGTGAACGGCCCCTTCCGCACCCCCGCAGCGATGCCCCGCGCGCCGATCCCGCACTTTGGCCACCGCGAATGGCACCCGCGCCCCGAGCTGCTCGGCGCGCTCGACATCGGCGATCGACTCGATCTCGACCGAACCCTGAGCGACGCGCGGAACGAGCGCTTCTTCGCGCGCATGTATGCGTTCACAAGCTTTGCTTCGATCGCGATCACGCTGTGGGCGATCGCGCGCTTGGCCGAAGGCGTTGAAAGACCAGCAGACGTTGTCTTTGGAGTCGTGCTTTGTGCGATTCAATTCGCGTTCTATGCGTGGGCAAGCCGCGTTCGTTGGCGACGGGCTTGTTGGCTCCGCAGCGCCGCCTTCCACAAAGCCGAGCGCGCCCTCGAAGCGAAGCTCGCCCGTGACGAGCGCCCCGCGGCGCTGCGCGCGATCACGAACCTCGACGTCATCGAGCGCGCTCTCCTCGGCGGGATCAGCGGAGGTGCCGCGTGACCACCGTCACCACGCCCACCAACGAGAAGCCGCCCCTCGACCTCGTCTTCCTCGACGTCGAAACCACCGGCCTCGACCCCCAGAAACACGAGATCCTCGAAGTCGCCGCCATCCGTGTCACCCACGACCTCTCGCGCATCCTCGACAAGTTCTGCACGAAGGTCCGCCCCACCCGCCTTCACGACGCTGACCCCGCCGCGCTCGAGGTCAACGGCTACAGCGACGCCGAGTGGGCCGACGCGATCGATCTCGACGAAGCGCTGACGGTTCTCTGGCCGATCCTCGAAGGCGCCGTCCCCGCTGGCCACAACGTCGGCTTCGACCTCCGCTTCCTCGAAGCGGCCGCGCACACCACCGGACGCGCCACCGAGACGAGCGCACTTCCCACCGACTACCACCGCCTCGACACGGCCTCGCTCGCCTGGCTGCTCATCACCACCGGGCAGAGCTCGCGGTGGAACCTCGACGCCACCTGCGCCGCGCTCGGCATCGTGCAGGAGCGCAAGCACCGCGCGCTCGATGACGTGCGAGCCGCGCTGCAGGTCGCGCGCGTGGTGCGCGAGCGGTGGCTCCATCCCGTGATGCTCGTCAGCGACGACGCGGGCGCCTCCGACCTTTCGCTCGCCACCGGCGACGACGCCGTCATGCGCCCCGCAACGCCTCACCCGCGCATCGTGGGCAGTGGGCCCGGGATGCGCTTCGGAGGCGACGTATGACCGCGCTCCTCGTCCTGATCGTCATCTGCGGCTGGTGCGGCCTCGTGCACGCGCTCCTCACCAACCACGGCGAGGAGTGACGCCGCCGTGGCCACGCCGCCCGACGACCTGCAGCCCGACGCACGTGGAGGCGATCCGCGCGCCACGCACGATGGGGTACGCAACAGCGCGCGCCACAACGACGCCCGCAGCGACGTGCTCGATCCGGACCGCGGACGAAGCGGCGGCTCCACCGAGAGCAGCTCCGAAGGCACCGCGCTTCGCCTCACCGAGCAACACCGCAAGCACTTGCGTGAGTCGTGCCTGACCGACGAGACGATCCACCTCGCGCGCCTCTACAGCGAAACCGAGCCCGCGAAGATCGCCGCGCTCCTGCACTACGACCGCTGGAACAAAGCCCGCGGCGGCGCGATCGTCTTTCCGGTCTTCCTCCCCGACTCTCCCACCCCACGCCTTCACCGCCTTCGTCCCGAC
>JALOQC010000598.1 GCA_025453555.1 Myxococcota bacterium
CGATCTTGTCGCCGCCGTGCTCGACCGTGAAGCGACGGAGGCCCGCGGCGTCCGCCCAGCGCTGCACGGCGGCGTCGACGCGCTCGGTCACTGCGTCGACGAGATCGGACTCCGCGTGGAGGAGCTCGCGCACGGTGTCGCGCAGGCGTGCCGCGAAGCCCCGCGGCTCGCGAGCCTCGGTCACGACGGATCCGTCTCGCCGAGGGGCGGCGGCGCGGGTGGCGACCCGGCTTCGGACGTCGCGGGCGTCGTCGACGTGGGCGCCGTCGACGTGGGCGCCGTCGACGTGGGCGTCTTCGATGCCGGCGTCGACGGCGGAGGATCGCGGAAGATCGCCGCACGCTTCTGCAGGCGCGCCATGACCGCCTCGACCTGGTTCGGGCTGCCGAGGAGGGCCACTTGGAGCTCCGACTCGAGCGCGAACGCTTCGCGGACCGAGAGGCGCGGCGCCCGATCGAGGAGCGCCTTGCTGCCGCGGATCGCGTCGGGAGACCGCGCCGCGATCGCGCGCGCGAGCTCGGTGGCGGCGGCGAGCGGATCGTCGACCACACGCGTCACGAGCCCGAGCTGCTTCGCTTCGTTCCCGTCGAGCACGCGACCGGTGAAGGTGAGCTCCTTGGCGACGTCGAGCGGAAGCTGCTCGAGCAACGTGACGGAGCCCGACATGTCCGGGACGAGGCCGTACTCGATCTCCATCACGCAGAGCTTCGCGTCGGGCGTGCACAAACGAAGATCCGCGCCGAGCGCGATCTGCAATCCACCACCGAAACACGCGCCGTGAATGGCGGCAATCACGGGCACCGGCACCTCGCGCCAGATCCACGCGACCTCTTGCGCGAGGTTCGCGGGGCGATCGGCGGGGCGCTCCAGCAGGAGCTCTTTGGCGTTCGGCGTCTGGAGGAACGCTTGGAAGTCGAGGCCCGCGCAGAAGGCCGGACCTTCGCCCGCGAGCACCACCGCGCGGACACCGGGCTCGATGCGAAGGCGTCGACCGACCTCGACGAGCGCTTGAAAGAGCGCGGGATCGAGGCCGTTGCGCTTGTCGGGACGGTTCAGGCGCACGTGGGCGACGTGGCCGTCGACGGAGAGGGTGACGCGCTCGTTCGACATCGGCGGCAGCGTACGCCAAACGAACGCGCACGGCGCGGGGTGGGCACGTCGAGGCGACCGAGGAACGTGTGGGCGTCAATCGTCGGAGGCGGGACCGACGAGCGGGATCTCGGTCGGAACCGCTGACGGATCCACGGTGGTCGCCTCGGCGCTCGCACCCGCCAGCTCTGCGAGGGCGGCCACGGGGGCGAGCTTCTCGGCCAACGGCGCGGGCTCGCTCGCCGGGGCCTTCGGCGACGAAGGCTTCACGAGGTCGCCGGCGGGCAAGCGCTTCTTCATGAGCGGGAAGCCGACCGCGAAGATCAGGATCGAGGTGAGCACGGCCGCGAAGACGATGACCGGAAGCTGCGAGGTGCCGGGAACGCCGGCCTGGTGCGGCATCATCGCGAGCACGCCCGCGGCCATGCCGCGCGGAAGCGAGACCGCGATGAGGCCGCGGGCGGGCTTCGAGAACGACTGACCCGCACAGGCGACGACGACCGCGGGGATGCGCGCCGCGAGGAGCACGCCGCCCACCGCGAGCCCGAAGATCAGCGGCCCCCACGGGGGTGCGAGCATCGCGCCGATGAAGACGAAGAAGAGGCTCTTGATGATGAAGGTGAGCTCGCCGTGCGTGCCCTTCACGTTGGTGTCGAGGACGGCGACCTTCGCGAGGCCGATGCTCTTCGACAGCGTCGGCGCGTTGCCCATCATCACGGCCGCGGTGAGGATCGCGAGCGCCGCGCTTCCGCCGAGCTCGTCGACGATCACGTAGAGCACGAGGAGCGCGCCGAGCATGAGAGGGTAGGCGTACGAGCTGCCATGGAGCGGTCGCAGCAGGAGCACTGCGACGAGGCCGGCGACCAGCCCGACTCCCACACCGATGCCGAACGACTTCAGCAACGACATGCCTGCGCTGCCCGCGGTCGCTTCGCCGGTGCCCTCGGGGGCGAGGATGGAGATGAGCGCCCCCGTCCCGACCACACACAGCACGTCGGTGAGCGCGGACTCGAGGTTGACGATGTTGGAGATCCGCGCGGACAGACCGGCCTTCGCGAGCGCGGGCATGATGACGACGCTGCTGGAGCCACCGAGGATCGTGCCCGCCATCACGCCGTGCAGCCAGGTCCACTCCGCGGGGAGCACGCCGATCCATTTTCCCGCCATCGTGATCGGCGCGATGCACGCGACCGCGAGCAAAAAGCTCAGGACGGCAAGCGACGAGCCTCGCCCGGCGGCCGCGGAGAGCTCGCGGAGCTGCAGGCTGGAGCCGCCGTTGAACAGGACGATCACCAGAGTGAGCGCGCCGAAGTAGGGAGCGATGCCTTCGAGCATCGGCCTGGGCACCAGCCCCGATATCGGCCCGAGGACGATGCCCACGACGATGAGCCAGATCACGTCGGGCACGCCGGTCTTGGCGAAGACGAGCTCGCCGACGATTCCGATGAGGAAGATCGCGGAGACGCAGAGCAAGAAGACGGAGACGTCGCTCATCGGCCGGAGCCTATCGCGTCGAGTGCGCGCGTGTGTCGTCGAACACCCTCCGAGCCTTCGCGTCGGGGCTCCGTCACCCGGTCGAGCACCGTGAGCACACGCGTCCGGGCTGCCCGGACGCCGCGATCCGTCGCGGAGCGCGCTGCTACGCTGCGGGCGTGAGGCAGGGGGCGTGAGCCGAGAGGGGGAGGAGCGCGAGCCGGAGGACGAGACGCTCGTCGCGCGCCGTCGTGCAGAGCGCGGCGAGGCGCGCGCGGACGGAACCGGCGAGCTCGTGCGCGAGGGCGACGGCGTCGCGTCCGGGGAGCACGAGAAGATGCCCACGGATGGCGCGGGGCGCAGCGTCACGCTCGCGCTCACCGAGGGTAGCGGGCAGAGCGTCACCGGCTCGCCGAGCCTCGGTGGCACGCGGCTCACCACGTCGGCGCCGCTCGCGAGCTCGTCGGAGTTCCTCCGGCACGACGAGCTCAACCGCATCCGCATGATGTCGATCGGCCTGCTCGTCGCGTGCGGCTGCGGCGGCGTGATGCTCGCGGTGTTGCCGGGTGATCCGATCGCGACGCGCTGGGCGATGTTCGGGCTCGGCATCCTCGTCTTCTGCTTCGCGAGCCTCGTCTGGGAGGCCCGCGACGTGCGCACGTTCCGACCGGCCGCGGTCGGCGTGCTCTCGCTCGGCAACGCGGTCGCCTCCGCGCTGATGGCGTTCTACTTCGGGGTCTTCTCGCCCTTCCCGAGCCTCGTCGCGCTGGTGCTCTTCACGTACTCGCTCGGCGCGCC